>JBFXDF010000210.1:0-6967 GCA_050181375.1 Alphaproteobacteria bacterium | reverse complement strand
GCCGACCACGCCCAGCGCAACGCCTTCATCCACGCCTTCGTCGATCACTACAATCGCACCCGATTGCGATGCCTCGGCCACAAAGCCCCCGCCGAGATCCTCCACAACCTGCCGGGACACAACACGATCGCGGGCTTGGCCCGCGCGCCTGGCCTCCGGAGAAACGCAATGCTCAAACTCGCCCTGTTCTTTCTTGTCATCGCGGTCATCGCCGCGCTGTTCGGGTTTACCGGAATTGCCTCGGCGGCGGCCGGGATCGCGAAGATACTGTTTTTTATCTTTATCGTGCTGTTCGTAATCTTCCTGATTATCGCCCTGCTGGTCGGGGCGGCGATTTTTTAGCGCGCAGGCGTATCGCGGATCAGCCAACCGTTCCGCGCCGCCAGCCTGTTTGCTGTCCGCCGCACGTATTTGAATGCTTTTTGCCTCCGCAACGCCCTAAGCCATACCGCGCTCACGGCTGCGACGGATCCCATTTGTCCTGCTTCAATTCGTCGACGACTTCTTGCAGCTCCGCTGCCATTGCCAGCGCCAGTGTATTCGCCTTGCCCTCGATGCGGCGGATGTTGTCGGGGGAGGCGTCGTCGAAATCCTCGTTGACCGTGTTCGGGTCCTGTTTCGGGCTTTCGCCGAGCGAGATGTCGAAACGGAAATGCGACTCCTCCAGTATCTGATCCAGCTGATAGGTTACCGTGTCGGCGTTGCCGTCCATCAGCACGTTGAGGATCGGCCGCGCCCAATGCACAAGCCCCCAATCTTTCGCCTTGTCGTACGGGATCGGCCGCTCCAGCGATCCCGTGCCGAGTGAAACGACCATGAAATCGTCGGCGTGCGGAAACAGTTTGTAGGCCGAGACCAGCGCGCACATTGACGGGTTGTTGGCGAATACGCCGCCATCGATCATTCCATATTGCTCGCCCCGGCGGTTTGCGATCAGCGCCGGCGGGAAATAGGTCGGCGCCGCGGAGGTCGCCCGGCAGATCGAGCGCAACGCGAAATCATGCTGGACGGCGGTTTCGTCGAGTCCGAGATCGATGCCGCGCGCCTTCCATGATTTGAAGAAATACGGCATCCGCGGAAAAAGCATTCCCGGCGCGTCGCCCGGCACCGAAAACGGCAGCTGGATCGCATAGCTCGGCACCAGCAGTTCGGCGCCGCTTACCTGCGACAGCCAGGCATCGCCGAGCTCGCGGTAGAGCACCCGCTCGAGCGGCGCCGGGTCGTAATCGGGGTTGCTCAGCCCGTCCACCGTGGTGACCCGTTCCCACAGCGAACGATGGAATATGTCGCCGCCTTCCGCCGCGTAAAGATCGCCCATCTGCCGGGCCGATTTGCCGATCATCAGGCCGCAGCCGATGATGCCGCCGGTCGAGGTGCCGGCAATCATGTGGAACAGGTCGCGGGCGGGCTTGCCGGTCGCCTCCTCGATGCGCTGCAGGATGCGGGCCGGAATGATCCCCCTGATGCCGCCGCCATCGATGCTCAGAATGCGGATGATCTTGTCGGCCACGGTCTCCTCCCGCTTTTTAAGCTGCGGCATTGTGCCGACGGTGCATTGCCCCGGCAACCGGCGCGCGCGCTTGCGGCCGCCGCCGTTTCGGCCAAGATGCCGGTCCCGGTCTCAACTATGCGAGGCGCGGCAGTGGAGGCAGCAGCCGTGGACGAAGTCGAAGCGGTCGTGATCGGCGCCGGGGTCATCGGGCTGGCGGCGGCGCGCGCGCTGGCGCTGGCGGGACGCGAGGTCGTCGTCGTCGAGCGCGCTTACACGATCGGCTTTGAGACCTCGTCGCGCAACAGCGAGGTGATCCACGGCGGGCTGTACTACCCGGCCGGCAGCCTCAAGGCCGCGACCTGCGTCGCCGGCCGCGAGCGTCTCTACACTTATTGCGCCGAGCGCGGCATCCCGCACGCCCGCCTCGGCAAGCTGATCGTCGCGACCGAGGAAGCCGAAATCCCCGGCGTCGAGAAGATTGAGGCGGCGGCCCGCGCCAACGGCGTCACCAATCTCGAATGGCTGAGCGCCGCCGAGGCGCGGCGCCTCGAACCGGAGCTCCACTGCGTCGCGGCGCTGCTGTCTCCTTCCACCGGCATTGTCGACAGCCACGCGCTGATGCTCGCGTACCAGGGCGAGGCCGAGGAAGCCGGCGCCTTTATCGCGTTCCGCTCGCCGGTTCTGGGCGGCCGCGTCCGGGCCGACGGGTTCGAACTCGATGTCGGCGGCGACGAACCCGCCGCGATCCGCTGCCGCATCGTCGTCAACGCGGCCGGCCTCCACGCGCCGTCCGTCGCCCGGTCGATTGACGGCGTCCCGCTGGAGATGATCCCGCCGGCTTATTTCTGCCGCGGGGTCTATTTCACGCTGTCTGGGAAAACGCCGTTCCGGCGCCTGATCTACCCGGTGCCGATGCCCGGCGGGCTCGGCGTGCACATCACGCTCGACCTCGCCGGGCAGGCGCGGTTCGGCCCCGATGTCGAATGGATCCCCGATGTCGATTACGCGGTCGATCCGCGCCGCGGCGATGCTTTCTACGCCGCCGTGCGGCGCTACTGGCCGGGGCTGCGCGATGGCGCCTTGCAGCCGGGTTATGCCGGCATTCGCCCCAAGATCAGCGGCCCCAACGAGGCGGCGGCCGATTTTGTCGTGCAGGGGCCCGAGACGCACGGCGTCCCGGGCCTCGTCAATCTCTACGGCATCGAATCGCCGGGCCTGACGGCCTCGCTACCGCTGGCCGACGAGGTGCTGCGCCAGGTCGGCTAGAGCAAGATCGGGTCAGATGGAGCATCTGACCCGTGAATCTTGCTCTCGACTCAAATAGGCAGAGGCTGATTCACGGCTCAGATCGTTTCGGTCTGAGCCGATCAGGGTCTAATCGCAGTGGTCGGTGCAGAGGCGGAAAAGGGTCACCGGCCATGCCAATACCTGCAGGAACGTAGCGCGGAAGATGGCGCGTTGCATCCGCCAGTCGAAATCGTCGGGTACCCCCGGATAGGCAGGATGCGCGAACAGCGCCACGCCCACGGCGAGGTAGAAGAGCAGCAGCGTCGCAACGACTTCCATCGAATTCCCCCTGCCCAGACATGATTAAAACAACGTCGTTACGAACTGTAACCGACTGTTGCCTGGACAGGCTGCGACCTCCTGCCGCGCCACGCGCGGTCGCGGATCCCGGCATCCAGGGCCCGCACCGTCTTGGGCTGGAATTGTACCGCCATCATGCCCGCTTTGAGGCGCGCCGCCGCGGAGCGCTGCCGGTTGCAACGAAAAAACACGGCGGCGATGGCGGCGGCGACGCGAAATCCGCCACATTGAAGGAGTATCAATTACCTGGTGGCGCGGTAAGGAGACCGGCGAGCGGGGCGTTTGCTGTTCTTTTGCTGCAGAATTTGCGTTCCGTCGCCGCGAAACCCACGCGGCGCAACGAGTTTCTCGGCCGTTTGCTGCAGATTCCCTGCAGAAGCAGCAAACCGTGCGCGGAACAGGGAAGCGGAACAGGGAAAAAGCGGCTGGCCGCGCCCCTCGAATTCAAACCGGAGCAGCACTCGAGCAGCTCCAGTCGTGTGACTTGTCGCGGCGGGCGCGGCTTCGGTAACGTGGCCGGCTCCGGCGGTCCGCGACCGCTTGGCGCAGAGGAGCGGCATGACGACCGAGACGCGATGCGACGTCGGCATCATCATGGGCAGCCAGTCGGATTGGGAGACGATGCGGCACGCCGCCGCTACGCTCGATCGTCTCGGCATCGCCTGTGAGACCCGCATCGTCTCGGCCCACCGCACCCCGGACCGGCTTTACGAATACGCCCATACCGCGGCGCAGCGCGGGCTCAAGGCGATCATCGCCGGCGCCGGGGGGGCGGCGCACCTGCCGGGGATGGCGGCGGCGATGACGACGCTGCCCGTTCTCGGCGTGCCGGTCGAGAGCCGCGTCTTGCGCGGGGTCGACAGCCTGTTGTCGATCGTCCAGATGCCGGCCGGGGTGCCGGTCGCGACCTTTGCGATCGGTCAGGCCGGCGCCGTCAACGCAGCCCTGTTCGCCGCCGCAATCCTCGCCCTCGCCGATCCGAAAGCGGCGGCGGCGCTGGCCGAATGGCGGCGCACGCAGACCGATGCCGTCGCCGAGCGCCCGGTGACGGACAACCCAGGCGGACGATGATGCTCCCGCCGGGGAGCACGATCGGCATTCTCGGCGGCGGTCAGCTCGGCCGCATGACCGCGCTGGCTGCCGCCAATCTCGGCTACCGGACGCACATTTTCGTCAACGAGGCCGATTCCCCGGCCGTGCAGGTTGCCGCCGCCTCGACGATCGCGCCGTTCGGTGACATCGCCGCGCTCGCCCGTTTCGCCGCCGCGGTCGATGTCGCGACCTGCGAATTCGAGAACGTCCCGGCCGCCGCGCTGCGCCGGGTCGCCGCCAAGCGTCCGGTCCTGCCGCGCCCGGAGATCATCGAGATTGTCCAGGACCGCCTGCGCGAAAAGAATTTCCTGCGCTCGATCGGCGTCGCGACCGCCGAGTTCCGCGCGGTGGACGGTCCTGAGGCGCTCGACGCGGCGGCGCGCGAGCTGGGGCGACCGGCGGTGCTGAAAACCGTCCGCCTCGGCTATGACGGCAAGGGCCAAGTCATGCTCGGCGCCGATACCGGGGCCGAGGAAGCCTGGCGCCGCATGGGCGCGCCGCACGGCATCCTGGAAAGCTTTGTCGATTTTGCCTGCGAGATCTCGGTCGTGCTGGCGCGCGCCGTCGACGGCTCGCTGGCTGCCTATCCGGCGGTCGAAAACCGCCACGTCAACCACATCCTGCACACGACGATTGCGCCGGCCGGCATCGTGCCCGAAATCGCCGCCGAAGCCGCTGCGATCGCCCGCCATATCGCCGAACGGCTCGATCTCGTCGGCGTGCTCGCGGTCGAGATGTTCGTCACCAAGTCGGGGGCGATCCTTGTCAACGAGTTGGCGGCGCGGCCGCACAATTCCGGCCACTGGACGATCGATGCCTGCGTCACCAGCCAGTTCGAGCAGCTGGCGCGGGCGATCTGCGGCCTGCCGCTCGGCTCGACCGAGCGCCACTCGGACGCGGTGATGACCAATTTGATCGGCCGCGATGTCGAGAAATGGCGCGCCGCGCTCGACGACCCCGGCGCGAAATTGCACCTTTACGGCAAGAGCGCAATGCGGCCGGGTCGCAAGATGGGTCACGTCACCCGGCTCTCTCGCCTTGGCCGCGCGCCGCCATGAGGTTGCGGCGGCGGCGTTCGGCGAGCGACCGGACGAGGCCCATCAGGCTGATCATCACCCAGAAGATTTCGATTACGACCGACGGAAAATTCCACTCGAACCACAACGACACGAGGATCAGCAGCGATCCGAGCATATTGGCGGCCGGAAACCGCCAGTCCAACGCGTTGAGCCAGCGCTGCTGCACGGCGAAATAGGCGACGACGATGATCGCCGCTCCGACAAATCCGGCGATGTCGTAAATCGACAGTGTCATTTGAGACGCCCGGCGCCGGTCAGCTCCCCGCCAGGTGGCGGGATTCGGGGAGGAACAGCTCCCGCCAGTCCGAAATCCGGCGCGGCAGCCGCCCGATCCGGTGCATGAAGTCCGCGATCCGCATCAGACCGGCCGGCGCGGCGGTATAAACAAGGTCCGGGTCGCCGATCATGTCGGCGAGCCCTTCCGGCGGGGTATCGTCGTCCGGGGCCATTCCCGCGTAGATCTCGGCCGCCGCCCCGGGGCTTTTTTCGATGAATTCGGCTGCCTGCTGCAGCGCCGAGAGCACCGCCTTGCACAGTTCGGGATCGGCGTCGCGGAACCTGGATGTCGCGGCGACCACCGAGCCGCTGTGCATCCCCGCGATGTCGAACGAGTCCATGACCCGGAGGATGCCCGGTTCGGCCAGTTCGCGATCGACGTAGGGCACGCGGGAGAAATGCGCCGTGAGGTCGCCCTTGCCGGCGATCAGCTCGGCCGCCGCGTTGTCGTCCGGCATCGCGACGGCGAGCCTGGTAAGCCGTTCGCGATTATCGATGCCCCATTCGAGCGCCGCCGCCATTTCGAGCATCACCGCGGGGCCGGAGAGGTTGAGCGCGGGCACGGCGATCCGGTCGCGCGGTGCGAAATCGCGGATGGTGCGAACCGCCGGGTTGCGCGTGACCAGCACATAAGGGCGGCACGCGATGGCGCCGAGCGCACGGATCGCCGCGCCGTTCCCCGGCTCCGCGGTCGCGACGGCCAGGAACGGCACCAGATCGATTGTCGTGAAATCAACCTGTCCGGCGGCAAGCGCTTCGCCTGGAGCTGCCTTCTCGGGTGCGCGCCAGCTAACGGCGACCTGGCCGAGGCCCATCGCCTCCGCCGTGCGCTCGATCAGCCGCTCGTGTTGCATGACAAGCAGCGGCAGCGCGGACAAATCGACCGGACGCAGCAGGCGCACGGTACGGGTCTCGGCCCGTGGGCGCCGTGTCCAGCCGATCGCCGCCGCGCCGATAGCCGCCGTCAGCAGCGTGCGCCGGTGCATGTCAGGTTCTCGTAGTAGGCCGCCGCGAAACCGGCCTCCTCGCGCGCCCGGCGATTGAACGGCGGCTTCAGCGCGCCGCTGAAATGGCGGCGCACCAGCGCCTGGAACGTCGCAAGCGGCTCACGCTCCTGCCGCGCGCAGAACCACTCGAACCAGCGCCTTCCGGCCGCGACATGACCGATTTCGTCGCGGTAGATGCGGTCGAGCACGGCGGCGCTTTTGTCGTCGCCGGCGCGGTCGAGCCGGGCGATCATCTCGGGCGTGACGTCGAGGCCGCGCGCCTCGAGCACGAGCGGCACCACCGCGAGCCGCGCCAGCACGTCGTGCGCCGTCGCCGCCGCCGCCTCCCACAGCCCGTCATGCGCCGGCAGGTCGCCATAAACTAACCCGAGCCCCGCGAGGCGAGCCGACAACAGGGAAAAATGCTCGGCCTCCTCGGCGGCGACCGTCACCCA
>JBFXDF010000209.1:0-7024 GCA_050181375.1 Alphaproteobacteria bacterium | reverse complement strand
CGTCGCTTGCTCACCAGGCTGCGAATATCGCGCGGCGGGACCGGATTCGCATCCGGTCCCGCCTTCCGCTATCCTAGGAGCTGCCAAGCCAACCTAGGAGCGATCCTCTATGCCTGCCGGTATTACCGAATTTGCAACCGCATATGCGTCTCTATCTGCGGCGCGAAAAGCCGCTGATAAAATGGCCGAAGCGGCAGATGCAACCAGTCGACAACAGCATCACACAGAAATCCTATCGCAAATTTCGAACGCATACACAGCGCTGCACGCGGCCCAGGACGAGCGTTCACACCTATTGGGCCGTATCCGAGAACTTGAATCAATAGAAAACATCAAAGAGCGGTACAAACTCGTCTCTCTTGGAGCACCCGGAGTTGTCGCATACGCACCGAAACAACCGATACCAGACGAAGCCGACCATCACCTCTGCGCAAACTGCTTAAACACAGGAAAAATTTCCTATCTCAATAAAACCCACCACAGCCCCCATTACCAGGCGTGGGAATGCCATCCTTGCGGTCAAAAACTAAGCATTAGCACGGGTACTCCCCAATCGCGAGTGATACGAGGCAACCGTAGCGGATGGGTGGTGTAAGACCAATGATCGCTCCCCGCCCGTCCGGCAATCCATTCCAAGACATGTGTACAATGATCGGATTGATGACACTCACGTGGGCATGGGCAGAAAACTCTCTCGCCATGACAATAGGCGTCATCATCGAACATACCGGACCGGTTAGGGGGCACAAGGAAGCACCACTATCGCTGAGCCGGCGCATCGATTGTCTCAAGATTGCGTTGCGCGAAATAGAAAATCTCAAACCCCTCCAACAAGAGGGTCGCGCGCTCGCAACACGCTTTACTGAGCTTGGCCGCCGTCGCCACGACATCATTCATGGTGCTGCGTGGCAGCTTCAAGAAAGCCAATTCGAGTCGATTAGCATCGGCGTCAAGGCTGGAAACTATACGGTTACTAACCATAGCTTCAACGTAGGAGATACGGTTAGCCTCAACACCGAGATCACCAAACTGCAAGACGACATCACAACCTTCATGCTGAAGGTTGTTGCCGTCTTGCAGACCTGAAGCGTCGCGTTCGCCGGCCGAGTCTACCACTAGACCCTACTATGCCAAAGGGAGAGTTGCCATTGTTTCTTCCCCGGCGCCGGTTTCGACCGGGGGCGGTTCGCCCAGCGCGTCGGCGACGGTCTGGCGCAGAGAAGGGGGATAGAACGGGATCGCCTTCATCGCGCGGAACAGCGCCGCGAGATAACCGCGAGGATTGGGTATCTCCAACGGGATTCCGTTCAGTTCGAACCCGCGTCCCGGCATCGTGATCCTTCGGCGCCGCATTGCCGGGCCGAGAAAACGGGTCAATACCCCATCGTTTTGTCGATTTCCTGCAGCAGCCCGCCGCCGCTTTCGACGCTTCTGATATTGGCGGCGATCTCGGCGACGAGCTGGCGCACGGTCGGCCGCCGCGCGACATGCGGCATCACCGTGACTTTCGGGTGCGTCCACAGCGGGTTGTCGGGCGGCAGCGGCTCCGGGTAGAGCGCGTCGAGCGCGGCATAGGAAAGCTGCCCGGAATCGAGCGCTTCGATCAGGTCGGCCTCGACGACATGCTTGCCGCGCCCGATGTTTATCACCATCGCGCCCCGGGGCATCATCGCGAAGGTGCGGGCGCACAGAATGCCCTCGGTCTCGCGGGTCAGCGGCAACAGGCACACCGCGATGTCGGTCTGGCGCATAAACGGCTCGAACTGGCCGGCCCCGTGAAAGATCGGGATTTCCTCGCCCTGGCGCGGCGAACGCACCCAGGCCGATACCGGAAACCCGAGCGATTGCAGCACCAGCGCCGGCGCCTTTGCCATCAGCCCGAGACCGAGAAACCCGATGCGGCGCTGTTCCGGGCGGACGATCGGCCGGCGCAGCCATTCGCGGTTGGCCTGCGCCTGCTGATAGAGCGGCATCTCGCGGTGAAAGCGCAGCACGTGCATGACCGTGTACTCGGTCATCATCGGGTCGCCCCCTTCCGGCTCGATCTTGCCGAGCGGCACAAGCGGCAGTTTCGGGTGGTCGATAAAGGCTTCGACCCCGGCCGAACGGCTGAACATCGCCTTCAAATTTGGCAAGGGCGGGATCGCGTCGAAATCGGGCCGCATAAACGCGAGGTATTCGATTTCGGCCGCGTTCCCGACCTCGGGGAAGATGCGCAGTTCGAGACCGGGCAGCAATTCGGCAACCGTATCGCGCCACAGCTGCGCGTTGCCGATTTGCCTGTCGAGACCATAGATCAGCAGCGCCATGTTTTCTCCTCTCGGCGGCGGTGGTCGGCCGCCATTGAATGCTCGTGTCGCTTTACTTCCCCACGCGGCCTTTGATCGCGTTGGCGCGGGCGCAGTAAGTGATGCGCCCTGCGCCGTCGCCCGGCAGTCGTGCGCGCACCCGCTCTTTAAGTTGCTCGATCTCAGCGGTGTTCATCCTCGCGACGATCGCGGCAATAACCGGATGGGCCAGACTCGACGCCCAGAGTGCGTCGAAATCGGCGAATGTGCGTGTCACTTTGACCTCGCGCGTCTCGACCGCCTCGATGCCCGCATTTGTCCAAAGATTGCGGAGGACGTCGATCCGCGACGCGCTCAGGCTCGGCGGGGTCGCGGGTGTATGACCCATTGCTCGGATTTCAGAGACGATCGGGGAAGTGGGAGCGCCATTGCCGATGTAATCCCACGCGTAGGTTGCGACGGTGCCGCCGGACCGGACCACCCGCGCCATCTCGGCTACGCCTCGTTCCGGCTCCCGCAGAAAGAAAATCACCAGCGCCATCACCGCGGCATCAAACCGGTCGTCGGGAAACGGCAGCGCAACGGCGTCGCCGGCTCGGAATTGCGCGACGCGCGCCGCCGGCCGTGTGCGCGCGAAAGCGAGCTGCCCCTCGGATGGATCGATGCCGTGCAATTCGGCCGGGGCGCAGCGTTCGACAAGCAGCTCGGTAAAGACGCCGTTACCGCAACCGACATCGATCCATCGCAATCCACGCGGCGGCTCCAGCCATTCGATAAAGACGTTCGCTACCAGCCGGCTCCACGGTCCCATCCCCCGTTCATAGGCGGCGCCGTCATCGAAGCGAATTGGCTGACCAGTCATCGATGGCCCTCCTGCATTGCCGCTCTGCCCGGCTGCGGCGGGCATCAGTAATAATGCGCGCCGCCGTTGACGTGGATCGTCTGGCCGGTGATGAAGCCGCCGTCCTCGCTGACCAGAAACAGGCAGGCCGCCGCGATCTCGTCGACCTTGCCCTGGCGGCCGAGCGGGATGCCGCCGGCGTTCGGCAGGTGGCCGCCCGGCGACGTGGTGTACCATTCCGGGTTGTCCCGCCGCGTGTCGATGCTGCCCGGCGAGACGACATTGACCCGGATGTTGTGCTGGGCGAATTCCGAGGCGAGGCCGCGCGCCATCCCGATCAGCCCCATCTTGGCCGCCGACAGGTGGGCGCGGCCGTGGCCCTGCGCCGAAATCGAGCCGTCGCCGCAGAAGAACAGGATGCGGCCGTATTTGTTTTTGACCATCGACGGGATCAGCGCCCGCGTCAGGTAGAAGGCGCCGTCGAGCACGACGTTGCGCACCCGCTCCCAATCCTCGTCGGTGACCTCGGTAAACGGCTTGTGCGGCCGGATCGCGGCGTTGTTGACCAGGATGTCGACCCGGCCGAATTCGGACAGCGCCTTCTCCGCCAGCCCCTCGACCTCGGCCTTGCTGCCGACATCGGCGAGGATCGGGGCGGCTTTGACCCCGAGATCGCGCACCTCGCGCGCCACCGATTCCGCCTCCTGCTGGTTGGCGCGGGCATTGACGACGACATGCGCCCCCTCGCCGGCGAATTTGAGCGCGGTCGCGCGGCCGATATTGCGCCCCGACCCGGTGATCAGCGCCACCTTTCCGTCAAGTTTGCCCATTTTCCCGCCTCCTCGGTTCCGCGCGCGGCGCGCGGTTCTCGCTTCGCCGGAACGAGATTGCGTCGCTTCGCTCGCAATGACAATGAAAGACGGCGCCATTTACGCCGCCGTTGCGAGAAGAGGAGCGACGAAGCAATCTCGCATCGGCAAAAGGGGACGGTGACATGCCAGACAAAATCCGGCTCGGGCTGATCGGCGCGAGCGTGCGGGGGACGTGGTCCTCGCGCTCGCATCTTCCGGCATTGCGGGCCAGCGACGCCATCGAATTGACCGCGGTCTGCACGACGCGCGCCGACAGCGCCGAGGCGGCGCGGCAGGCCTATGGCGCGCGGCTCGCCTTTGCCGATTGGCGCGAGATGGTTGCTTCGTCCGAAATCGACGCGGTCGCGGTCGTCGTGCGGGTGCCGTCGCATTACGCCCCGACCAAGGCGGCCCTCGAAAACGGCAAGCACGTCTATTGCGAATGGCCGCTCGGCCGTACGACGGATGAGGCTGTCGAGCTGGCGGAATTGGCCCGGTCGCGCGGTCTGAAGACGGCGGTCGGGTTGCAGGCGCGGGTCGATCCGGCGCTTATGTACCTGAAGGAGCTGATCGCGTCCGGCTATGTCGGCGAGATCTTGTCGGTCAAGGTAGGGCTGATGCGCGAAGGCGTCCTGACCCGCCCGTCGCACCGCACCTGGCAGCGCGACGCCGCGCTCGGCGCCAACACGCTGACGATCGCGAACGGCCACACGATCGACGCGATGCGCTTTGTCACCGGCGATTTCCGCTCGCTGTCGGCGGTCGTCGCGACGCAGGCGAAACAGTGGCTCGACACCGGCACCAATACGTGGCTCGACGTGACCGCGCCCGACAACATCCTGGTCAGCGGCCGGCTCGCGAACGGCGCGGCCGTCTCCTCGCACGTTGCCGCGATCCCCTATGCCGGCAGCGGCTACCGCATGGAGATTTACGGCCGCGACGGCACGCTGGTCGCGAGCGGCGAGGACTCACCGCAGCTCAGCAAGGTTTTCCTGCACGGCGCAACGCGCGGGAACGAGCGTCGCGCGATGCCGGTGCCGGAGCGTTTCACGTTTGCCGCGCCGGGAACGCCGGACGGCGAACCGTTCAATGTCGGCCAGATGTACGCGCTGTTCGCCCGCGCGGTCCGCGGCGGCGACGCAGCCCTGCCGGATTTCGCGACGGCGGTCGAACTGCACCGCCTGGTCGATGCGATCAAGCAATCGTCCGACACCGGCCGCGCCGCGAGCTTCGGATAGGCGCCGCCGGGTCCCGCACCCATCGCTCGCGCACGGTCGAGATCGAGGCGGTCGGGGTCTCAGCGGTAGAACTCGACCTTGGCCTCGCGAAACCACAGGAAATTGGCCGGCGCGGCCGAGATCGGGCCGTTGATCGCGAAAACGGCGATCTCGAACCGCTCGCCGGAATGCACGATGTTGTCGCCGAGCACGAGCCGGTTCGGCATGTTGAACCCCTGGATGCAGGCCGGACTCGGCCGTCCGGCGGCGCGCGGCAACTCCCCGTTGACCCAGATTTCGGCGTAATCGTCGATATTGACCCGCAGCACCGCCTTGGCGCCGTCGGTGGCAAACCCTTGTGCCTCGGGCGGGATGGTCAGGGTCGCGCGATACCAGAAGAACGAAATCATGCCGCCGCCGCGCCGCCCGCCGAGATCGGTCGCCGGGATCGCTTGCCACCCGGAATCGTCGTACCCGAGCAGTTCGGCGTGCGGCTCGACATCGTAGGTCGTCTTGAACTCGGGCCGCGCGTCGCTTAGCGCCGGGCATTCGACGATCTTCGCCTCGATGCCGCGCCACACCGCCCCGAACGCGGCCGAACCCGCCTCGGTCATCAGATCGACGACATGCACCGGCGGCGTCAGCGGCGCGACCGGCGGCTGCGGCGCCAACAGCGGCGGCACCGCCGGCATCGCGGATACGGTCGGTCGGACGTAACGCGATACAGCCATTGTTTCCCCCTGCAAGATGTGTCGATTACGGTTCGCCAACCCGCGCAACGGGCCGGGTATCGGAGATTGTATCCGAATATACCGGTGCAAACCGGTTCCCGATAAGACGGACCGTTAATACCAAAAGCGCGATACAAGTCCGGCGACCGGGATGACGGCTCCCCGGCGATCGAACTAATGGAGCGTCGGCCGCATCGGTTTCGCGTCTGTGTCCGGCGCCGGTCCGAAGACAAATCGCTCGATGCCGATCGTCCAGGTGGAGAGCGCGAGATCGCCGGTCCGCAATACGGCCCCGAGCCGCTCCAGCAATTGGCCGGCGTCGCTGCTGGCCGCCGGTGTCAGGATCTCGCGCAGCAGAAATCGCGCCTCGAAGCTGCGGCCCTGCTGATGGAGCGCGGCGGCGGCAAGCAGCCGGCTTTCGTCCTCGCTGACCCCGGCCTCGCAGACGCATTCGACCGCGAGCGTCCGGACCGCGCCGCACGCGACGACGCTCATCAGGGCGTCGATCAGCTCGCCGCCCTCGGGAACACCCGCGCGGTGAAACGCAACCGCCAATGGCGGTGCGACATCCAATCGGCGCTTCAAGCCGATTACCCAGGCGCGGATTGCCCAAAGCAGCAGGCGATCCGGTCGGGACAGCTGGTCGGTGCGGAGCCGGGTGGCGGGCGCGGACAAGGCCATGCGGTCTATCCTTCTGATCGACCGCAAATTGATAATGCGAGTTAGTCGCAATTGCAACGTGAATCGGAGGATCCCCGAAGCCATTGCCCTATGGGTTGAGAACGGGCAGGCTATGCTTGGCGAACTCGACGGGAGGATGGCCCAGTGAGCGACAGCATGGCCAATGCACCGAAGCTGGGCGCTGCAGGACCTCGGACCTAGGCTTGGTATGGACTCCGATGCTGTGGCTCATCCGGCGAGCTGCAGATTTCGTCACACAAATTTGATGCACGCCTGGTTATCTGATCCAAACACACCGGCTTGGGTCCAGGCGGTGGGCTCGGTAATTGCTATTCTTGTAGCTGTATGGGTGCCAGCAAGGCAACGTTCTAATTCGCTTCGGGATGCCATTGCTGAGCGAGAGAGACAACGGAAA
>JBFXDF010000208.1:0-7037 GCA_050181375.1 Alphaproteobacteria bacterium | reverse complement strand
ATATCGAGAAAGTCCTTGGCGTCGGTCGCGTCCTGTTTTTCGCGCTCGATCTCCGGCGCCATCTCCTCGAGCATCGCGACCAGCGTTTCGAGGCTGCGTTCCAAGCCGGAGCGGCGCGAGGCGTCGCCTTCCGCCGCGATCTGTCCCTGCAGCTGCTCGGCCGCGGCCATCCGTTGGCGCGACAGCGTCTCGATCTGCTCCGCCTCGCGCTTCTCCTTGTCATAAGATTGGCGGGCCATCGCGACCTGGCGCCCGAGATCGTCGAGATGCTGCTCCATCGTGCGCAGCTCGGCCTCGCTGGCGCCCTCCGGGTCCCATCGCACCAACGCCTCGACGCCGGCCTGAACCGCGTTATCGGTCTTGACGCCGACGAAATTTCTCAAGAACCCGAGCATCGGATACTCCTGACTTGAAAGCCTTCCTCAAACTGGCACCATCACGGCCGCATTCAACAGGCCGATCGAGATTTGCGCGGCGACCAACGGGATCGCGCCGGCGACCTGGCCCGCCTCGATCATCGTGCGCATGCCGCGCATCAGCAGCGCCAGAACGGTGACCGTCACGAGCTGCAGAACGACCGCGACGATGCCCCAGACCAGCGTGTCGAGCAGCGGGCCGGTCGTCGCCAAAATGGCCGCGAGCGGGATCGCCAGGGCCACCAGGGCGCCTCCGAGCACGGTCGCCGCCGCGTTGTTGCCGGCCCGCACGAGTGCCCGTTCGTTGAACGGCGTCACCGCCATGTAGACGAAAACCCCAACGATCAGCAGCGCGAGCACCAGCGCGAAATGCGCCAGCAGCGCCGGCAGCCCGTAACCGAGCGCGCCGATGACGGTGACAGGAGCCTGCGCCGTTGTTTCCATGCTTCGCTCCGTCAAGGGGTCAGAGGAACGCCCGGCAGCTGCAACGCCGCCGGGTTGATGTCGATGCCGACATCGATTTCGACCCAGGCCTGGCCTTGATCCCCCTGGCCATCGGCCTCGACCGCGCTGACCAGGACGTATTCGGTCTGCGGCGCGGGCTCGGCCCCGCCGGTCGGCCCGCCATACAGCATCGCCTGCAGACGGCGCCGTTCGGTGCGGTCGACAAATTGCCTTGTCTCCTCGATCTGACGCGGCGCGGTGCGGCTCTGGCCCGGCGCCCAGACCCGGGCGTAGAGCTTGCCGTCCTTGGTCTGGAAACTCGGCCAGCCGATCATCCCCTGACTGGGGTCGAGCCAGAAACCCCATTCCTGCGGATCGGCCGGGGCGATCTCGTCGAGAAACGAAAAATAGCGGCACTCATCGGGCCGGCCGTCCGGTCCGAGGTGAAGCTGAAAAAACGCGCGGCCGCCCGGCAGGTACAGCCGATGCAGCTGGACGCTGCCGTAGCGCAAGAGCCCGACCGCCTCGACGCTGATCGTGCCGCCCTCCTCGGGGGGCGTGATCTTGGTCAGCCCGGCGGCGAGCAGAAACGGGGCCGGATCGACCGGCACCACCATCCCGACCCGGAAACGCGACTCGGCCGAGCCCTCCAGGCCCGGCCGGGCTCTCGCGGCGCTTGTCGGCGGACGGGCGGCGCGGCGGCGCCACAGCCAGAACAGCAAGACAATTCCTCCGACGACAAGAACGATGCCCCATAGCGAGAACCCGCCCTGCGGCTCGGGCGCGACCGCGGGGCCGCCGCCGGTGCTGCCCGGCCGCGTTTCGAGCTGAGCCATGCCGCGGTCGAGTTCGGCGAGCTTGGCGGCCACCGCGGGATCGCGCGCCGCTTGTTGTTCGGCCTCCTGCCGCCACTCGCGATAGGCGGGGTCGTTGCGATGTGCGTAGAAATACTCGGCCTGGCTCGGCGACGAGGACAGCGCGTTGAGCGCCGCCCACAGCGCGACCCCGGTCACGACACCGGTGCCGAACGAGCGCCGCGGGCTGACCGTGTCCCAGCCGCCGCCCCAGGACGGCGCCCGCCGCGGCATCGCCGCTCCCCAACCGCCGCCCGACGCCGCCGGCGGCGGCGCGGAGGGTCGCGGCGCGTAGCCAGGCGGCGGGCGCTGCGATGCCCGGTAGTCGCGCAGCGCTTCCGAGGACATGCCGCGCGACATCGCGCGGTCGCCCGGCGAGCTGCCGCCGAATGTCGGCGCCGGGGCGGACGGCCGGCGATAGCCGCCGCTGCCGCCGATCGCCGGCCGGCGGCTCGAAAACGACCCGGACCCGATGCTCGGCCGGCTGTAGCCGCCACTGCCGCCGCGATACTGCGCCCACGAGGGATCGGGCATCCCGCCGGCCACCACGAGGGCGGCGCACCCGAGCGCCGCCGCCCAGCGGCGCACCCGGCGCAGCAGCGCCGCTTCGGTGCGGTCGATCGGCCTGGCCGACAGGCGGAACTGCATCGGCGATATGCTTTCGCCTCAAGTCGCGACCGCGCCGTTGTAGGCGGCACCGGCAAATAGGTCTAGGGCCGGTCGGCGTTTGGCGGCAGGATGGAGGCACCAGAGCGTCGCGACGGGAGGCGGTCGGAGATGGACAAAGAGGCGATCGAGTTGCTGGCGCGCCGGGCCGGGTTGGACAAGGCGCTGGCGCAATTCCCGGACGATGTCGCGGCGGCTGCGGCGCAGGCCGATGGCGTTGCCGCCCGCGTCGAGACTCCGAGCGATCCGGCCGCCGAGCCGTGGCCGCCGATGCGCGTCGGCGGATGCCCTCTGTCCTTCCCGCCGCGCCGCTCGACGGCCGATGGCGCCGCAGCCGGAGGCGGGCAATGAGCGAGTTGCACTGGCTTTCGGCCGCCGAGGCGGCGCGGGCGATCGCCGCTCGCGAACTCTCGCCGGTCGAATTGACGCGGGCGCTGCTCGATCGGATCGAACGGCTCGACCCGAAGCTCAACGTGTTCATCCGGCTCGACGCCGACGCGGCGATGGCCGCCGCCCGCGCCGCCGAGGCCGAGATCGCGTCCGGCCGCCCCCGCGGACCTCTGCATGGCGTCCCGGTCGGCATCAAGGACATTATCGACGTCGCGGGGCTGCCGACCACCTGCCATTCCAAGATCCTGATCGACAATATCGCGAATGCCGATGCGGTCTGCGTCGCGCGATTGCGCGGCGCCGGCGCGATCGTGTTGGGAAAACTGTCGACCCACGAATTCGCGATCGGCGGCCCGAGCTTCGACCTGCCGTGGCCGCCGGCGCGCAACCCGTGGAACCCGGATCATCACCCCGGCGGCTCGTCGTCCGGGTCGGGAGCCGGAGTGGCGGCCGGGCTGTTCCCGGTGGCGCTCGGCAGCGACACCGGCGGCAGCGTGCGCAATCCGGCGAGCGCCTGCGGCATTGTCGGGCTGAAGCCGACCTACGGTCTCGTGTCGCGGCGCGGCGTCTTCCCGCTGTCGTTCACGCTCGACCATGTCGGCCCGTTGACCCGCACCGTCACCGACAACGCGTTGATGCTCGAGACGATCGCCGGCCACGACCCGCGCGATCCGGGCAGCGCCGCCGCACCCGCCGGCCACTATGCGGCCGAGATCGAAGGCGGGGTGCGCGGCATGCGCGTCGGGTTCATCCGGCACTTCCATGAAGCCGATCTGCCGGCCGACCCGGAGGTGACCGCCGCGCTCGACAATGCCGCGCGGAGCTTGCAGTCGCTCGGCGCCGAAATTCGCGACATCCAGCTGCCGACCCTCGGCGAGTTCGGCGCCGTCAACCGGGTGATCCTGCAGAGCGAGGCCTGGGCGATCCACGCGCCGTGGCTGCGCGAGCGCCCGCAGGATTACGGCAAGCTGGCGCGCCGCCGCCTGTTGCCCGGCGCGTTTTACGGCGCCGGCGATTATGTGCAGGCGCAGCGTCGTCGTCTCGAAATGATCGCCGCCGTTGAGGCGGCGCTGCGCGAGGTCGACGTGCTGCTGTGCGCCAGCGCGATGGACCCGCCGAGCCGCCTTGACGATCCGGCCGAGACCGAGCGCACCTACCCGCGACAGGCGCGCACGCCGTTCAATGTCACGGGACATCCGGCGCTGGCAATGATGGCCGGTCTGTCGCGCGCCGGGCTGCCGCTTTCGGTGCAGTTCGTCGGCCCGTATTTTGGCGAGGTGAAGCTGTACCGCGCGGCGCGCGCCTGGGAACGGGCCGCCGGCACCGCCGAAAAACATCCGCCGCTCGCGTGACCGCCATCGCTTCAGCGCCGAAAGAGGAACCGATGTCCGCCGCCGTTCATCTCGAACCGTATCAGGTCGTGGCGTTCAACACCGCGCACGATTCCGAAAACAAGATCCACGACGACGCGACCGCGCGGCGGTTCGGGTTTGGCGGCGGTCTGGTGCCCGGGGTCGATGTCTACGGCTACATGACGCATCTGCCGGTGATGCGCTGGGGGCGCGCCTGGCTTGACCACGGCACCGCTGAATGCCGCTTCTTCAAGCCGCTATATGACGGCGACGCCGCGATCGTGACGGCGACCGAAGCGGATGGCGCCTTGGAGATCGCGGTGGAGAGCCGCGGTACGGTGTGCGCCACCGGCCGCGCCGCGCTGCCCGATGCGGCTCCGGTCGTGAACATCGACGAGTTCCGGCAGGTGCCGCAGCGCCGCGAGCGCCCGCCGGCCGACGAGAGCTCGTTGCCCGAGAATGGTTGGCTCGGGCTCGATCCGTACCCGATCACGCCGGAAATGGCGGCCCGCTACCTCGCCGATTCACGCGAGAGCGCGGCGATCTACAGCGACCAGAACCTGGTTCATCCGCGCGACATCCTGCGCAGCTGCAACTTCGTGATCAGCCGCAACGTGCTCCTCGGACCCTGGATACACACCGGCAGCCATGTGCGGCACCTGCAAGCGGTGCCGGTCGGAAGCGAGCTGTCGGTGCGCGCCCGCATCACCGGAAATTACGAGCACAAAGGCCACCGCTTTGTCGAAATCGACGCGCTGGTGCTGTCCCAAGAGCGTGTCTCGGTCGCGCGGATCGCGCACACCGCGATCTACCGGCCGCGTCAGGTCGCGGCGGCCTGAAGCCGGGTTGCGGAGTATCGGCCGCGGCTCCGGTCTCACCCGGCCGGTGTTGCAGCCTCATCGCCGGCACTGTCGCTACCGCCGCCGCGCCAGCGCCAGGTGTTGCTGTCCGCCACCTGCTCGACAGCGCCCCGTGAATCGAGTTGGCCCAGCGCGTGGCGGATCGACGTGAACGCGATCACAACGCCTTTCTCGCGCTCGATCGCGCTGCGGATCTCCGCCGGACGCAGCGCTCGCGGCTCGCTCGATCGCAATACCTCCTCGACAAGGCGGGCATTCGTGCCCCGCTGCGGTCGGCCGGCAGCGGCCGCTCCGCGACGCGAGGCGCTCGCGACGGTACCGGGCCGGCCCGGCGAACCCGCCGCGCGCGCGCCTCGCGACGAGCGATCCCGGGCCGGCGCGCCGGATCGCGCATCGGGCGTTTGGGTCGAGGCGAATTGCCGTACCGACCGCATGGCCGCTTCGAACCCGGCGGCGAATGCTTCCCGACGGATCGCCTCGATCTGTTCCTGAAGTTGGTTTACAGCTCTCGTTGCCATTTCGTGTCACCTCCGCGCCGGCGGCCCGGGTCGCTCGTTCTTGAAGGCGGGCCGGCATGCCGCACGATTATGGATGAGGTTTCCTAACTTTGGTCATATGATAGTAGAGCAGCTTCAAGCAATCGAGATGCTGACAGTATTCTTTCAGTTCTCGCGAGCGCTTCCGGACCACGCGCGGCGCGGCAATGCTCGCGAAACAGAGCGGGGGACCGCAGCTCGACAAGCTCGCCGAGCGTGTCCGCACGGATTTGAGCTGAGGCCCGCGGAACTCTCTAAACCGAGTATAGCTCCGGGACTTACCCGGCGCCGCGTTTCCTGAGCAGGTATTTCTGTTCGCCGGTCAGCACGAGTTCGTTCTTCTGGTTGTGCACAGTCACCGCGACCGTGACGACCCCGGTGGTGCGTTGCGCGGTCAGCGCCGCGATCGTCAGGCTCGGATAGAGCGTGTCGCCGGGATAGACCGGTTTAAGAAATTTCGACGATTGCTCGATAAACGCGATCAGCGCATCGCCGATGACATGGGCAAAGGTGCCGGCGCCGGCCGCAGTGAAGCACAATACCTGAAACCCGTGCGCCAATGGGCCGGGGTGACCGCGCTCGCGGCAATATTCGACATCGTAATGGATCGGGTGATTGTCGGCCGAGACCGCCTGGAATGCCGCGAAATTGGCCTCGGTGACGGTGCGGCTCGGGATGTAGAAACATTCGCCGACCGTGAGGTCCTCGAAATAACGGCTTTCCGGAAAGCGGTGCCGCCGCCGGTCGAACGTGTCGCTCATGTCAGCACCCGTCGCCGCGGTCGATCTCGATCATGATTTCGTTGCGCCGCAGCAACGGCCGCGTCCAGGGCGGGTTGTAAAAGGCGTAGGTGGGGGACGATAGGGCGCGAAGCCCCTTGGCGCCGATGAATTTTTCCAGCCGCTCGGTGTGCCGCCGCAGCGTGGCGTCGCGCGCCAGCCCCGAAAAGCGGATTGCGGCATAGCGCTTTCCCTCGACTTGTTTGAGGGTGACGGCCGGATCGTTGGGCCGCGGCAGCGTGTCGATCGTGTGACGCTGAGGCATCACAAAGCGCACCGTCCAGTCCGCGCCATTCGGCTGCTGCGTCACCGGCGCGGTCATCGCGACGACGCGGAACGCGGCGTTGTGGCCGAAAATATAATCGGCGAGCGCGCGGAAGCCCTGCCGTATCGCCGTTTCGCGGTCGCCGGCCGCCGCCGTTTCGGCCACGATCAAAGGCGTGTAGTCGCGGAGCTCGATGCCGCGGTGCCGCGCGGTGCGCTTGTATCGCGCCCGCTCGGCTTGGGCTGCCATCGACCCCCGCAGCACAAAGCCGAGCGCCGCCGCGCCGCCGATCCCGGCCAGCGCCCACCAGAGATGCTTCCTTTTCATTATGGAGGTTTTACCTGCTGTCCCGTGGTTGTCGTAGGATGGAGCCGGGCGTCGCGAAGCCCATCGCCTTGCGGCCGTGCTCCACAGCATGGGCTTCGCACCGCCAGCCCATCCTTGTAATAGCGGAAGTTGGTATTGTCGCCCTGTT
>JBFXDF010000207.1:0-7075 GCA_050181375.1 Alphaproteobacteria bacterium | reverse complement strand
GGTCATCGGCTCCTGAAAGATCATGCCGATCTCGCCGCCGCGGACCTGGCGCATTTCCTCCTCGGACAGCTTCAGCAGGTCGCGGCCGTTGAACCACACCTCGCCCCCGGTGATCCGTCCGGGCGGGTTCGGGATCAGCCGCAGCACCGACATCGCCGTAACCGATTTGCCGGACCCGCTTTCGCCAACCACCGCCACGGTCTCGCCGGGATCGACCGTGTAAGAGACGCCGTCGACCGCGCGCACGATACCGGCTCCGGTGCGGAACTCGGTGTGAAGGTTCCTGATTTCGAGAAGCGGCGGCAACGCGGTGCATCCTCCCGTTCGCTGTACTTAGGGGCCGTAGTTAGCGAGCGGAGCGGGTCAAGTCAACGCCGGCCGCACCGAATCACCTGGCCAGAATTCCCGCTCCACCGTATCGCAAATAGGCCGATTGTCCGTCCGCAAATACAAGCGGCAATATGATGGGCCGGTCACGTCCCAAGGTATAAGGCCTCTTCTTGAGTTGGACATCAAAGCCGGCGCCGCCATCTTCGCGTCATATCGGAGGTCCTGTTCCGCCGCGCCTGAATTCGCGGCAATCCGCGACAAGGGCGGACCGAGGACGCCGGCCGGTCGAGGCGGTGTTAACAAGGCACAGCGACCGTATCGGGAGGCCGCATGCGCGAAACCGAAGACGCAGACCAGCGCGAGCGCCGGACGGCTGGTTCGGCGGCCACCGCGGCCCCGCGGCTGCATCGGCTCCTTGTCTCGATTGCGACGTTTACACGCTACGCGCTGCATCGTTTCAACCACGACGGCTGTTTCGCGGCTTCCGGCGCGCTCAGCTACACGACGCTCGTTTCGCTGGTTCCGCTCGGCGTCATCGGGCTTGGGGTCCTATCGGCATTCCCAAACCTCGCCGGTTCGCGCGAGACGATACTCGAGCTGCTGTTCCGCAACTTCGTTCCCGGCATCAGCGAGCAGGCGGCCTGGTGGTTCCAGTATTTCGCGGGCTCGGCGGCGCAGGCGACCGCGATCGGCATCGTCGGCACCGCCGCGATCGGCGTTCTGCTGCTCGTCACCGTAGAAGACCAGCTGAACGCGCTCTGGCGCGTAACGGTCCCGCGCCCATGGGTGCAGCGCGTCCTTGCCTACTGGACCCTGATTACAATGGGACCGCTGCTGGTCGGGACGAGCCTGACGCTGTCAACCTACCTCAACCACGCGGCTCGCCGCGCCGGTATCGATCCGGACGCAATCGCTCAGTTCGCGAGCGGCTGGCCGCATTTCCTCGCGCGCCTTGTGCCATTTCTGCTCGAATGGCTCGCCTGCGCGCTGCTTTACATCATCATTCCGAACTGCGCCGTGCGCTGGCGCGACGCCATGCTCGGCGCCACGGTCGCCGCCGTGTCGATCGAAATCCTGAAAATCGGCTTTGTCATCTACATCAGCTCGCTGTCGTCGTATCAGATCGTCTATGGCGCGATCGCCACGATCCCGATTTTTCTGCTGTGGATGTACCTGTCGTGGATGGCCGTGCTGCTCGGCGCGGTTGTCGCCGCGAACCTGCCGACCTGGAAGGTGGACGAGCGGTTCCATCATCTGAGCAGCGGCGGCGTTCGGCTCGGGTTCAGCCTGTCACTGCTCGCGGCGCTGGATCGCGGCCAGCGCCGCGGCGTGACCTACAGCACGCCCGATCTCGCGTCCGAACTCGGGGTTCCGACATCGGTCCTGGACGAGCATTTGAAGGTGCTCGCGCGCGCCGGGTTCGCCGCGGCGACGCAAGGCGGCCGCTGGGTTCTCGCGTGGAACCCCGAAACCGCGACATTGCACGATTTGTATGTCGCGCTGGGTCTGCCGCTTGCCGGGATGTGGCTGGCCCAGCCGGGCGCGCCGTGGCAGATGCAGGTCGCGCCGGCCATGGAGCGGATCATTCGGGCGGAGAGCGCGGCGATGCGCGTCACGCTTGCCTCGCTGCTCGCCGATATTCGCGGCCCGGCGGCGCCGACCCCGCCTTGGCAGGTGGAGATAGGGCCGCCGCGACGGGTTGCCGAGCGCGGCGGCGGGGAGTAGTGAGGCGGGTGGCGTCGTCTCTCCGGGGGAGCGGTTTAAATGCCGGCTGAGATTATCGACGAGATCGCGGACCACGAACCCTTCGCGCCATTCGCGCGTTGGTTCGCGTTGGCCATGAACAGCGAGCCGCTCGCGGAGACGATGATGCTGGCGACCGCCACGCCCGACGGCGCGCCGTCGGTGCGCGCGGTCCTGCTGAAGGGTGCCGACGCGAACGGATTTGTCTTTTACACCAACCTCGAAAGCCGCAAAGCCGCCGAGCTCGATGCGAACCCGCGCGCCGCGCTGTGCTTCCATTGGAAGTCGCTCTCCCGCCAGCTGCGCATCGAGGGACGGGTGGAACCGGCCGGCGCGGCGGAGGCCGACGCCTATTTCGCGACGCGGGCGCGCGACAGCCAGATCGGCGCGTGGGCCTCGGCGCAGTCGCGCCCGCTCGAAAGCCGCGCCGAGCTGGAAGCCCGCTTTATCGAGTTCCGCGACCGTTACGCCGGCGAGGCGTCCGTGCCCCGTCCCGCGAATTGGGCGGGCTATCGCGTCCGTCCGGACCGGATCGAATTCTGGCAGGAACGGCCGTTCCGGCTGCACGACCGGGTGGTCTTCGCGCGGGAGGGCGATACGTGGCGCAAGGGCCGCCTGTACCCGTAGAAGTCGCCCCGGAAATCGCCGCGGCGCACCGGCTGCGGCTGCGCGCGACCTATGCCTCGCTCGCGACGGCCGCCGTACTGATCGCGGCGAAGTTCGCGGCCTGGGTCGATACCGGTTCGGTCGCGCTGCTGTCCAGCCTTGTCGATTCGACGGTCGACGCCGCCGCCTCGCTGGTCGCCTTCGTCGCGGTGCGCCAGGCGGCGATGCCGCCTGACCGCGAGCACCGCTTCGGTCATGGCAAGGCCGAGCCGCTGGCCGCGCTCGGGCAAGCCGCGTTTCTGCTCGGCAGCGCGCTGTTCCTGACCGCCGAGGCGGTGCACCGCCTGGTCGCCCCGGAACCGGTCGAGGATACCGGGACCGGCATCGCGGTCATGCTGTTCTCGCTGGTCGTGACGATCGCGCTGGTCGCCTATCAGCGGCATGTCGTGCGCCGCACCGGATCGCTGGCGATCGGCGCCGACGCGCTGCACTACCGCGGCGACATTCTGGTCAATCTCGGCGTCATCGCGGCGCTGCTGATCCAATCGACGCTCGATATTCCGGTCATCGATCCGCTGTTCGGCGGCGCGGTCGGCGCGTACATCATCTATGGGGCGGCGAAAATCGCGCGGCTGGCGCTGACGCAGCTGATGGATCGCGAGCTGCCGGACGCGGAGCGCGCCCGCGTCCGCCAAATCGCCGAGAGCCACCCCGCGGTGACGGCGGTACACGACATCCGCACGCGCGGCGCCGGCCCCACCGCGTTTATTCAGCTGCATATCGAGATGGACGGGTCGATGAGCCTGCTGCGCGCACACGAGATTTCGGACGCGGTCGAGCGGGAACTGCGCGCCGCTTTTCCGCACGCCGAGATCATTATCCACGCCGATCCGGCCGGCATCGAGGAATACGTCGCGTTCCCGCCGCCGCGCGCGGCGGCGCGGTAGAGCGAGCGGCGCATTCGCGGCGCGCCGACATCCGCCGGGTCGATCCTGTGCTGTTGGTCCGTTCGGTGCGTCGGCGGTAAGTTGATCGATGCGCCGCGATTTTTCGTCGCGAGCGCGACCCGTGCTTCGTGGGGATCGATGCGGCAAGCCTTGGCGGCTCTCGTGCTCATGCTGGCCGCGGCTGTGCCCGCCAGGGCGGCCGGGCTGGCCCTGGTGCTGGCGGTCGATGTCTCGGAAAGCGTGTCCTCGGGGCGCTACATGCTGCAGCGCGAGGGCATCGCCCGCGCTTTCGAGTCGCCGCAGCTGGTCGAGGCGATCGCCGGGGTTCCCGGAGGGATCGAGGCGCTTGTCCTCGAATGGTCGGACCCGGAAAAGATCGCGATCACGGTTGGCTGGACGCGCATATCCAACCACGGCAGCGCCGCCGCGTTTGCCGCCGCGGTGCGCGCCGGCAAACGCAGTTCGAGCGGTCTGACCGCGATCGGGCCGGCGCTGCTGGCCGCCGCCGCCGCCTTCGACTACATGCCGGAGGAATCCGCGCACAAGGTCATCGACATTTCCGGCGACGGCATGGCCAATTTCGGGCTGCCGCCGGCCGAGGCCCGCGACCGGCTCGTCGCGCGCGGCATCACGATCAACGGGCTGGCGATCCTGGCCGAGGAACCCTGGCTCGACGAGTATTACCGCAAGAACGTGATCGGCGGGCCCGCCTCGTTTGTCGCGGTCGCGAAGGATTTCGACAGCTTCGCCGAGGCGATCCTGCGCAAGCTGGTGCAGGAGGTCGCCAACCTGCCGAAAGGGTCGCGAGCCGGGGCGTCGTGAAGCGGGCGCGAGGGAGGGGAAACGGCATGGAATTCGGCATTTTCCACGAGTTCTGGTCGACCGGCGCGGCGTCGCAGGCCGAAGCCTTCGCGAACTCGTTCGCGCAGATCGAAGCCGCCGAGGAATGGGGCCTCGACGCGGTATGGCTCGCCGAGATCCACATGAACCCGACCCGCTCCTTGGTGTCGGCGCCGCTGACCGTCGCGAGCGCGATCGCGGCGCGCACGTCGCGGATAAGGATCGGCACCGCGGTGCAGATCCTGCCGCTCGGCCACCCGCTGCGGCTCGCCGAGGAGACCGCGACGATCGACCAGATCAGCGGCGGAAGACTGATCTTCGGGGTCGGGCGCAGCGCCTTCCCGCGCGCCTACAACGCCTACGGCATCTCCTACGAGGAGAGCCAGGACCGCTTCGCCGAGAGCCTCGACATCATCCGCAAGGCGTGGACCGGGGAGGTCGTCTCTTATACAGGCCGCTACCACAGTTTCGAGAATTTTACCCTCGTGCCGCGCCCGGTGCAGCAGCCGCACCCGGAGATCCGCATCGCCGCCAGCCAGCACGACACCTATAGTGCGATCGGCCGGCTCGGTTATCCGCTGTTCTCGGCGGTGCGCGCCAGCCCGTTGGGCGAACTGGCCGGGCACGCGCGGGCCTATCGCGAGGCCTGGGCCGAGGCGGGGCACCAGGGACGGGCGCGGCTGTACCTGCAGGTGCCGGTCCATGTCGCCGAAAGCCGCGAGCGCGCGCTGGCGGAGGCGCGGGACGGGATGATGCGGTTTTCGTCGTACCGCGCCGACCTGCTGCGCGGCCCGCTCTCCTATGACGAGGTGCTGCGCGAGAAGGGCATCGTCGGCACGCCGGAGATGGTGGTCGACCGCCTGACCGAACTGCGCGATGCGGCCGGCCTCGACGGCGTCTCGGCCGAGATCAACCCCGGCAGCATGCTGTCGCACGATCAGGTCATGGCATCGCTGCGCCTGTGGTGCCAGGAGGTCATGCCGCGCTTCAAGTGACCGGCGGCATGACGCATCCCGTGCCCAAACGCAAACGTGGATTCCCTGCTATCAGGGAATTTTTCCCCTCGGTCGGCTGCTGCGCCGATTCGGTTTTGCAGGACAACCATTTGCGCCACGATTCCCTAAACCGAGAACAGGGAAATGCCCGACGGTAAACAGCGAAAGCCGCTGCGCAAACAGGGAACGTGCAGGGAATTGTCGGTTTTGCGTGCTCATCGGCCTCTTCGTCTGCCCAGCGCAGAGATTGGCACACGATTGCGGCATTTTTTCGGCGACGGCGCCATGACGACGGGGTGCGCGCGGTGCCGCGATACGAGCGTTGGAGACGGCATCTCGGACCGTGCGCCGCCCTACATCCTGTGTCGGCGCGTCGCAAGTCTAAATCGGACCCGCAAAGTATCCGCAGGCGTTGTCGCTCCCGCGGTTTTAGATATAAATACGAGACTAGGTCAGACCGATGCTTGCCGGTTAACTCAGGGATTTTCTTGATAACTTCACAAAAGTTCTCATAATACGCCGTTATGCGGCATGGTCCGAATATGACTGTTCGCTCTTAGAACACAGGATATGGGACTCGGGATGCGCCTTATTTTTGCATCTGTGCTGCTCCTGCTCCCTCTGCACGCCCAAGCTGCGCCGCCCGTCCCCAACGATTGCTGGTTTGGGGTTATGGCACCCGATAAAGCGCCTCAGGGCCGGCCTGTTGCGACAGGCCCCATAGCGCAATGGCGCGTTGGCATGTCACTTGTCCTGTATCCGACTAAAGAGAATTACGAGCAGATTACCGCCCTTGCAGAAAAAGGGCAAACAGGCACCTTCGACACATCGCGACCTATTACGGCGATCCCTACTTGGATTTCAGGACCAGAGCCGGGCGACAAGGATTCGGATGAAGATAAGAGCATCGAAATTATGATGCGGTATCGCACCGTCCAAGGTGAGACTGGTACAATCTCTCTGACCTACTGGACACCGATGAGCGGTCGGCAATCATCATCACCTCCCGACCAGCGAGTATCAACTGCACAGGCTGACCAGCTATCGCACGACATGAGTTGCCGAGGCATTCCCTAAGGTCGACAACCATTTTTTCCGAATGGCAATACTCTCATAGGAAATCCCGAAGCTATGATCGGTTTTGAAGTTTATGCACCTCTAAAAAATTTTCGTTGGTCGGGAAAAGACTTCGAACTAGCGCCAAATATCCGGATTAAACGTTTTGGAGAAACGCCGGAATTGGGCGGACTTGAGGAACTGATTTCGGCGACGGAAAGGAAAAACGCTTTTACTGTCACTCATTGACTTTCGTTTCAATGGAGCGATGATGTCCATCCTTCATCTAACACAATTGCAAATTTATTCCTTCTGTCCCTGTGGATAGCTAACCCGACAAAGACCCATATCGCGTTTCTATTTTGCATCGGACTAGACACTGCGTCCCATATAAAACGCCTAGACCGCGAGCGGGATCGATTTCAATGGATACCCGGAGAGGAATACCGCGATTTTGAAGAGAGCGATATACGGTTAGCTGCGAGTGTCTACAATCATCTGTATTCAATTCTCAGCGCCCGCGGACGTCTCTAGGATGCGCTTGGACTGAGGGTTGGG
>JBFXDF010000206.1:0-7210 GCA_050181375.1 Alphaproteobacteria bacterium | reverse complement strand
CACCCCTCCCAATCGTCCTCGGCCATGCCGTCCTCGATCGATACGATCGGATAACGGGCGACAAGATCGGCGTAATACGCAACCATTCCGGCGGCGTCGAGCACCTTGCCCTCGCCGTCGAGACGATACCGGCCGTCGCGGTAGAACTCGGTCGAGGCCGGGTCGAGCGCCAGCACGACATCCTCGCCGGGGCGGTACCCGGCACTCTCGATCGCCTGCATCACAAAGGACAGCGCCGCGTCTGCCGAGGCAAGGTTCGGCGCGAACCCGCCCTCGTCGCCAACATTGGTGTTGTGCCCGGCATCGTGCAGCTTGCGGCGCAGCGCGTGAAAGATCTCGGACCCCATGCGGATCGCGTCGGCACAGCTGGGCGCGCCGACCGGCATGATCATGAATTCCTGAATGTCGATCGGGTTGTCAGCGTGCACCCCGCCATTGACGATATTCATCATCGGCACCGGCAGGGTGCGCGCGAAGACACCGCCGACATAACGCCAGAGCGGCTGGTCGAGGTCGATCGCCGAGGCGTTGGCGCAGGCAAGGCTGACCCCGAGCACCGCATTGGCGCCGAGCCTGCCCTTGTTCGGCGTGCCGTCGAGTTCGATCAGCGTGCGGTCAACGCGGAGCTGGTCGGCCGCGTCGAACCCCGACAGCGCGTCGAAGATCTCGCCGTTGACATTGGCGACCGCTTCGCGCACGCCGCGCCCGCCGTAACGCTTCGGATCGCCGTCGCGCTTCTCGACCGCCTCGTGCGCCCCGGTCGAGGCGCCCGACGGCACCGCCGCGCGTCCCACGGCGCCGCTGTCGAGCGTAACCTCGACCTCGACGGTCGGATTGCCGCGGCTGTCGAGGACCTCGCGGGCATGGATATCGGCGATGGCGGTCATGTGCGGCCTCGTGCGGTAAAACCCCTCTCCGGACCGGCGAGAGAGGGTGGCCGCTGCTTGCGGCGGCCGGGTGAGGGTCTATCGAGTGGGCAAGCTCATACCGCATCCATCCCGTCACCCCCAACCCTCTCCCGCTTGTGGAGAGAAGGGTCGCTCGGCTCGGTTTGCCGATTACCGCCCATCCATCCGGCTGCCGGCGAGATACCGAAGGGCACGGAGGCCCGGCAGAAAGAAATACGCGCCGCCTCGCACGGTGACGAATTGCGGCAGCGCGGTGAGGCGCGTCGGAACGCCGTCGGGTCGGGGTCGGGTGAACGCGCTTGTCGCCGGGCAGCCGGGCAGCAGCTGCCGGTTGCCGAGCAACGGGTCGCTTTCTCCGGAGAGGCCGCCAAAATGGGCGCTCATCAGCCAGGCGTTCTGCACAAACTCGAATTGTCTTGCGATATTGGCGTTGAGACAGACAAAGCGCAGCCCGCGCTCTCCATCGGGCGCGCCGTCGTCGCCGTATTTGCGCCCGCGCCGCAAGACGCGGTGAAACCGGGCCGGCGCCACGAGGTCGCCGCGCACCTCGCCGCGAGCGAAACCCAGCGTTCGAACGAGCCGGGAGATGGGTCCGCCCGGTCCCCCGGGCATGTCGGCGTTGCGCGGGTTGGCGCGGCGGATATGGGCACCAAGCGGGCAGACCGCGCCGTCCGCATCGCTCGCGAAGGTGAATTGGTTCAGCGTGTCATCGGCCGGAACGCCGGCAATGGGCCGATTGCCCCCATGCGCCAGCGGCCGGCCGCGCATCGAACGGCCGACCATGCTCTCGGCGAGTTCCTGCGCCGACACGCCGAAAGCGGCGGCATGTCGTTCGAGGAATTCCCAGAAGCCGCGAACGTCCTGCCGCAAGTCGCGCAGCACAAGGTAGGTGCCGTTGCGGCCGAGATCGCGTTTGGCGGGGTCGTCCTCGGCGGGCAGCAGCACGGTCGCGGCGCGCTCGCTCGGATCGAGCAGCGGGCGGTCGGTGTATCTGCCGTATTCGTTCGGATATCCGAGCAGAAATTCGCCGAGTGCGGCCACGTTGCGGTATTCGAGTTCGAGTTCGCCGGGCACGATGGCGCGGTTCCAGTCGATCGCGGGCTGGCTCAGACCGTCCGCGAAGCCGAACGGCTCATAGCCGTCCAGCGCCGCCGTATCGAGAAGCTCAATCGGCGCAAAGGCACGATCCCACAACGGCCCCATGACCTCGCGCTGCCAGCCGTCCAGCCGCTCCGGGGTCGCATACAACATGACCAGCAGATGCGGCACATTGCCGGGCGCGCCCCAGCGCCAGCGCGAGGGCGCGTTGTCGCCGATATCGCCAAGCCGGCGCGAGCGGCTCTCGTCACCGGCCAGTCCGGCGTTGAACTCGTCCGAAAATTTCGCCATTGCCGCTTCGGGCAGTCCCAATGCGCGCAACCCCTCGGCGGTAAAGGCCAGCTGCAAGGCCGTGTCGGGCAGCGGATTTCGGCTGATGGCGCTTGTCACCGGCGCGCCGCCCAGCCATTCACGCGCCGCCGCGGGATCGGCGATGCGCAGCAGCCAGAACGCGGCGGCGGTCAGATGGCCGTGACCGAAGCGCACGATCGCCTGGATGTCGTCGAACTCGGGGGCGGCCGGCCGGGCGCCGGAGCCTAGAACAGGTTCAGCCATTCGCGGATTTCGTCATCGGACATCGCCTCCTTTTCGAGGCCCTGGCGGATGCGGCTGTTGCGCAGCAGGTCGAAGGCCGTCAGCCCGGGGTACGCTTTGTACCAGACATCGACCGGCAGCTGGTGGCGATAAATATGATACTTGAACTTCTGCTCGTTCAACGCGCCGTCGCGGATCAGCCAGTTTGTGCGCGGATAGCCGACACCGTTGCTGAACAGCAGGTTCAATCCCCAGCTGACCTTGTTGATGAAATCGTCCATGTAGCTTTCGAGCGAGCCGTCGTAGTTGCTCGCGAAGAACAGCTGCTTGCGGCCGTTCAGATAGACCCAGCGCGCGAAATGGATCGTCTGTACCCGCGCCAGGTGACCACGATTGAAAATATGCCGGGCGCCGTAAGCGGTCAGCCACAGGAGGAACACGACGGTCGACAGCCGGAACAAGCCCGGCTTGATATAACCGAGCACGATATACGAGTTGGCGACGTCGTGGTCCTCGCGGGCGGCAATCCGCGCGCGGTATTCCGGATCGGGTCGCAACGGGATCTCCGGATCGCGCTTTTCGTGACGTCGCAGCAGCCAAAAAAATACCGGCAGATACAGAACCAAAAGCGGGCTGGCGACGACCAGCGCGAGCGGTACTCCAGCCGCGTGCAGCAGGTTGCGCAGCCGCCAGCCGGGCGGGGTCGGCTCCGGCGGGCTCAGGGTCAGCGCGCCCTTCCGCCGCTGCTCGGCGACGAACTCGACGAGCCGGCGGCGGATCGTCCGCGGCGCGTCGCCCGCCACGGTGGAGGCATTCGTCTCGATCCATGTCGAGAGAGCCTCGTGCAACGCCGCTTCCTCGCGGATCTGGCGCACCGTCCGGCCGATCCAGTTGACGTAGTTGGCCGCCACCGGATGCTGATGGCCGCGCAGCCAGCCGAGCAGATCGGCGCCGGCGTCGAAGCCCTCGCAGCACCCGAAGATCCGCCGCAACCCGGGACCGCAGGTCCGCGCCAGCTCGACAAGAAACGCGTCGGCCGGTCCGTCGCAATCGGCGAAGAACGCCAGGGCCGGCGGCAGGCTCACCGGCGGAAGACCGTGAACCCGGATGTCGTCGGGGCTTGGATCGCGCAGCACGACAAACCGCGCCAGATGCAGCCGGTCCAGTTTCCCGAATGGCACCAACGGGTTGTTCGGATCGGCCCAGCCCGGCTGTTGATTGAGCGAGGCGAGCAGCGCGCGCAGCTCCTCTTCTCGCCCTTCGGCGATGGGCGCGATGACCAGTACGGCCGATTGCGGCAGCATCGTGCTACAGCGTCTTCAGGTATTCGAACAGGGCGCGCTTGTCGGCGTCGCCGAGATCGGTGCCGTACAGATGTCCTGCGTTGCTGTTGCCGCGCAGCGCCGTGTCGAAACGGAAGCCTTCGGCGGCCGCTCGCGGTCCGGTCGAAACGAACCCGACTTTCTCCAGATCGACGACGTCGTAGCCGCGATAAAACACGTTGGGGCGCTGTTGCGGCGGAGACAGCAAATCCCAGAGGGTCGGCACCGACCCGTTGTGGAGATAGGGACCGAGCAGCCACACCCCAACCAGCGGGCGGGCAACATATCCATCTTGCGCCCCCTGTACGTCGGCGTTGCTCGCACCGAGCAGGCGCACAATCTTGTTCATCCGATCGGCGTTGCGCTGCTGCCACGCCAACACGTGCTCGGGATCGGTCCCGATTTCGTCGAGCGGGATCGCGGTGCCGGTCCGGGCGCCTCCTTCCGCGTGACAGCCGCCGCAGCTCGCGGCGAAAACCTCGGCGCCGCGCCGCGCCAATTCGGCGTCGGTCTTGCCCGGAAACGGCGGTGGCTCGAGCTTTGCGATAAATGCTTCGAGCCACTCGTTGCGCGGCTCGAAGTCGTCAGTGGGCAGCGAGCCGATGCCGATCGCCGAGGTCGCGACGACGGCGTAGAGGTTTTTCGCCTCGCCGGCCGAGTGCAGCAGCCCGCCCGAGCGGTTATGCAGCCGCCACAGCGCCGGGAAGTCGGTGTTTCCAACCGTGTTGTCCCACGGCGTCTGGGTCAGGATGAATTTCGGCAGGTTGAACGCGTCGTCGCGCCCCGGGCCCCAGGCTGGTTTCTGTTCCATCCAGCCGAGTTCGTGCTCGGCAAGCCGCAAGGCCGCCTGTGTACCGGGGATCAAGACAAACGAGTAGGTCGCCCAATCGAGCGAATCGAGCGGGAAATGCAGCGCGATTTCCGGCATCAGCCGGGCCGCGGTGAAGCGCGCATCGTGCGAGGCCGCGATCAGGAATCGCAGCAATCCCTGCAGGTTCAGCGTATGGGCCGGGCCGCCGACCGCGAATTGCGGCGGCGCCTCCGGATCGAGCCGGTAGGTTGCCGTGTGGCACAGCGCGCAATTCATACTCACGCGCTCGTAGCCCATCCGCTTGATCGAAAATCCGACCGGCAGCCGTTCTCCTTCCTCCCAGGCAAGACCGAAAGCGCCGTAGCCGCCGTAGCCGGGCTTATCCGGTCCGTAGCCCTCGGTGGCATAGCGCTCGACCAGGTCGGGAAAAACCCGCGGCAGGATCATCAAGATCGGGTACGGGATCCCCGCCACCAGCTCGCCGCCGAGGGAGCCGTAGTGGAACCGCGCTCGCGCATCGGGCAGCTGCTGCGGTGCGCTGGAGAAGAACTTCCACCAGATGACAAATCCCGCTCCGGCCGCGACGACGACCGCGAGCAGGCCGAAGGCGGCTATCGGGACCATGAGGCGTCGGCCGCGCCGCGGCGCGGGCTGGCGGGGGAGCGCGGTGTCGGTCATCAGAAGGTTTTCAGATATTCGATAATGGCGTCCTTGTCGGCCGGCGGCAGGTCCGTGCCGTAGGCGGCGCCGTCATGCCCGCGATTGCTGTTGCCGGCCCACTTGCCCGGCACGCAGACATTGTCGTCGTGGCGGTTCTCGGGGTTTGGCTCGCCGGCGCATTTCTCCGGTCCGCCGACGCATTGCGTCTCGTAGCGGAAAAAGTCGTGGCCCCCTTCAACGGCGACGTCGGAGACAAAGCCGAGGCGGCGCTGGTCGATCACGTCATAGCCGCGGTAGAAGACCTTTGGCCGGATTTCGGCCGGTTCGAGCAGGTCGCGCACGGTCGGAACCGAGCCGTTGTGCAGATAGGGCGCGCGCAGCCAGATGCCGTCGAGCGGCAAGTTGGCGTAACCGTCGGTCTTACGGAAATGCGAGAAGCGTTCGTCGGGATAGGCGGCGTACAGGTTCCCTTGCTCCGCCGCGAGCGCGTGCGTGTAGTTGTCGAGGCGGCACGGATCGGTGCGGATTTTCGCGATCGGCTCGACCTTGCCGACCCGGCTGCCCGAAAAATCCTGTCCGCTGATCCCATGGCAATTGGCGCAATATTCGCCGTACAGAACCTTGCCGCGCGCGGCAAGCTCGGCGTCGATCGGGAAGGGGTACTTTGGCGGCTTGTTGGCGTCCGAGCGCAGCCAATCGGCAATAAAGCGCAGTGAATCGCGGTCGATCAGGGTTGGCACCGCACCGGTCCCGAACGCGGCGCTGCGGTTGCGCTCCTCGACGCTGTCGTTGTTGCCGTCCCAATGCAGCCGCATGTCGGCTGCGGCGCGCGGACCTTGCAGCCACAGCGATGGGAAATCGACAATGCCGACCGATTCGCGCGGCGGCAGTTTTTCGATAGGCCAGTTCAAGAGAGCCTTTGCCGGCCCGAACGTATCGAAGCGGCCAGGTCCCGGCGTGACCTCATGGTCCAAGAAGCGGAAGCGGTAGCGCGCCAGGATCAGCGCTTCGCGCATCGCCGGCACCGCCGTGTATTGCAGCAGCAGGCGGTCGATCAGCGAATAATGCGCCCCCGCTCGCTCGGCGGCCTGGACGACCTGCCACGGATTGAAGCGCTCGTCGAGGGCGCAGTCGGTCAGGAATTGCGTGAAACGCCCGAGATCGAGGCGGTTGGCTGGCATGCCGGCGACGACGACCGGAGTACTTTGCGCGGTTTCGCGATAAGTCCCGACATGGCAGGCGGCGCAGTTCAGCGCGATGCGGTCGAACCCCAGGCTACGCCGCTTCGACGTGCCGGCCGGCCGATCCATGCCCGGCTCAAACACAAAACCAAGCGACTGCCAGCCCTCCCCGGGGAGGTAGTCGCGGCAGAGTTGCGGCAGCGCCTTGAAGATGCCGGACGGGATGCCGGCGAGCCGGTCGCCGCCGGTCGAACCGTATTTGAATTGCCTGACCGGATCGTCGAAATGTTCTTCAGCGACATCGCGATAATAGTCGTAGTAGAGCCAAGCGCCGACCGCGACAACCGCCAGGACCCAAACGATCAGAATGCGCCAGCGCACCGCCCAGATATGCCCCAGCAGCGTGCCCAGTCCGACCCACGCCGCGGCGAGCGCTCTCCACGGGCGACGGCCGATCATCGACAGCGCACCCGCCACACCGGGATCGCGCCGCCGTCAGAATTGCAGGGCGAAATGAAACAGGCGGGTTCTTCCCCCGAATACCTGGCCAAGATAGAGGCCCGGCTGAATCATTCGGATCTCGTCGCGTATCCAGCCCGCGACAAGCGAGGTTTCCGAATAATCGAGCACGATGCATTCCTTGCGGTCGAACCAGCTCTCGCCCTTGTAGACGCGGGCGACGATGGCCGCGACGCC
>JBFXDF010000205.1:0-7224 GCA_050181375.1 Alphaproteobacteria bacterium | reverse complement strand
GGGGAACAGAAATACTCAACCCGATCGCCGGTCCGGCGGGCGCCGGAGCGAGGCCGGGCCGGGCCGGGTTTGGCGGAGACCGATACTAGCACGGCCGATCGCGGCCGCGCGCCGTCGGATTCTTGAAATGTTCGCGAGGCGGCGCCATATCGGGCTGTCGGCCTCCATCGCGGCGCGGCATGATGCGAGGGGGACGGCAGGCAATATTTTCCCTGATCGGACGATTTTGTTTCCCTGTTACTCGTTCGATCGGGCGTGGTATTTCCGCAGGGAGTTTGCTTGGACCCTGGTGCCGACCGGCGGCGGGCGCCGACCGGGCGACTGGATCCCGATTACTTCCCGAGGCAGAAATCGGCGAAGATCACGTCGAGCAGGTCCTCGACATCGGCTCGTCCGGTGATCCGCCCGAGGCTGCGCCACGCGAGACGCAAATCCTCGGCGCGCAGTTCCGGCAATCCCGCGGAGAGCGAGCGGCGCAGCGCCGCGTCGGCTTCCTCCAGCGCTTCGCGATGGCGAGCACGGGTCAACAGCGGTGCGGTGCTGTCGTAGCTCTCGGCGACGCGCGCCGTCAGCGCCGCGATCAGCTCGGGGATACCCTCGCTGGTAAGCGCCGATATCGGTATTGCTCTCTCTCCCCCAGCGGGGGAGAGGCTCGGGGTGAGGGGGCGGGCCACCGCACCGCCTCCGGCACCCTCACCCGGCCGCCGCTGCGCGGCGTTCATCCTCTCCCGCATTGCGGGAGAGGGACCGTCCTTCTCCGAGAGCAGATCAACCTTGTTCGCCACCAGAATCGTATCCGGGCCGGGCCACGCCGCCGCCGCCGCGGCATCTTCCGGTCGCGACGCATCGAACACGAACAGCCGCAATTCGGCCGATTCGGCGCGCGCCAGCGCCCGGCGCAGCCCCTCCTGCTCGACCGCGTCGGCGGTCTCGCGCAGCCCGGCGGTATCGGCAAGCACGACCGGGTAGCCGGCGAGGTCGACCGCGACCTCGATCACGTCGCGCGTCGTGCCGGCGATCGGCGATGTGATGGCTGCCTCGCGCCGTGCGAGCTGGTTCAACAGGCTGGATTTGCCGGCGTTCGGCGGCCCGACTATCGCCACCGCGATGCCGTCGCGCAGCCGCTCGCCGCGATGCCCGTCCGCCAGATGCGCCGCGATTTCGGACGCCAGGGAAGCGGTTTCCGCCGCCACCCGCGCCTCGATCTCGGGCGGCAAATCCTCGTCCGGAAAATCGATCGCCGCTTCGAGATGCGCCAATAGACGCAGCAGCCGCTCTCCCCAGTCCCGATACAAAATCCCGAGCGCGCCGTCGAGCTGACGCAAGGCTTGGCGGCGCTGCGCCTCGGTCTCGGCGGCTGCGAGATCGGCGACGGCCTCGGCCTGGGTCAGGTCGAGCCTGCCGTTCAGAAACGCGCGCCGCGTGAATTCGCCGGGTTCGGCGAGCCGCAGACCGCGTCGCCGCAGCACTCCGATAACCGAGGAAAGCACGGCGCGGCTGCCGTGCAGGTGCAGTTCGGCGACATCCTCGCCGGTGGCGCTGCGCGGTCCCGGAAACCACAGCGCCAGCGCGTCGTCGAGGGCCTCGCCGGTATCCGGGTCGCGCACGCGGACGCGTCGCGCGGTGCGCGGTGGCGGCAAGGAGCCGGCAAGCACAGCCAGCGCCGCTCCGGCCCGCGGACCGGACATCCGGATAATCGCAACCGCGGCGCGCCCCGGCGCCGTGGCCGGGGCGTAGATCGTGTCGACGGATGCAGCTGGGTCCCGAGATCGCTTCGTCGCTCCGCTCCCCGCAAGGACACCACCTAAAGCCTGATCGGCTCAGATCGAAATGATCTGAGCCGTGAATCAGGCTCTACATATTTGAATCGAGAGCAAGATTCACGGGTCGGATGCTGCCATCTGACCGATCTTGCTCTAGGCGCCGTCGGCCTTAAGTGTCATTGCGAGCTAAGCGAAGCAATCTCGCGGAGGGCGATTTCAGTGCTTGGGCGGCAGCTGATCCGGCTGCAGCATCAGCCGGTGAACCCGCCCGCCGTTCTTGACGTGCGTCTCCAGGATTTCGTCGATATCGGCGGTGCTCTCGTAGCGATACCACACCCCCTCGGGGTAGATGACGAGGTTCGGGCCGAATTCGCAGCGGTCGAGGCAGCCCGCGCCGTTGCAGCGGATATTCTCGATGCCGAGCTGCTGCGCCTTTGCGCGGGCATAGGCGCGCAGTTTCTCGACACCGCCAAGCTCGGCGGCGCGGGCGTTGCACGAGCCGCGTGGATGCCCCTCGACGCGCTGGTTGTTACAAAAGAAGAGATGGCGCTGATAAAACAGGGTCGGGTCGGCCGACGCATCCGACATTTGCTGTCTCCTGTCGCAAAGAGCGGCGGAGCGCCTCTCGCAATCCGCCGTTTTTATCCAAGATGGGGATCAGACCCTACCCCGTCACGCCGCGCCCGGCAACCGACGACGGCAACCGACCAGGGCGCGCAATTCAGCCATGCTTCCCCAGGGTACGAGTCCCTGGGTGAAGCCGGAGACGCTCATGAGCGCCAGTCGTCCAGCCGGCAATCGGCTTTCCCACGAAACCAGCCCGTATCTGCTGCAACACAAGGACAACCCGGTCGCGTGGCGGCCCTGGGGGGTGGAGGCGCTGGCCGAGGCCAAGGCAGGGGACAAGCCGATCCTCCTGTCGGTCGGCTATGCCGCCTGCCACTGGTGCCACGTGATGGCGCATGAGAGCTTCGAGAACCCCGCGATCGCGGCGCTGATGAACGAGCATTTCGTCAATATCAAGGTCGATCGCGAGGAGCGGCCCGATATCGACGCGATCTATATGAACGCGCTGCACCTGATGGGCGAGCACGGCGGCTGGCCGCTGACGATGTTCCTGACCCCGGACGGCGAACCGTTCTGGGGCGGCACCTATTTCCCGCCGGAGGCGCGCTGGGGCCGCCCGAGCTTCCCGCAGGTGCTGGTGTCGATCGCCGCGGCCTATCGCGACAAACGCGAGGACGTGGCGAAGAATGTCGCGGCGCTGCGCGACGGGTTGCGCAAGCTCGCCCGGCCCGAGAGCGACGGCGCGGTCGCCGCTCGCAGCGTGGGCGAGCTCCCGGCCGAGCTGTTCGACCGCATCGCCGAGCGCCTTCTGCGCGAGGTCGATCCGCTGAACGGCGGGATAGGGACGGCGCCGAAATTCCCCCAATGCGGGATTTTCGAACTGCTGTGGCGCGCCTGGAAACGCACCCGGCAGCCGCCCTACAAGGAGGCCGTGGCGCGCACGCTAACGACGATCGGCCAGGGCGGCATCTACGATCATCTCGGCGGCGGCTGGGCGCGCTACGCGGTCGATGCGCGCTGGCTGGTGCCGCATTTCGAGAAGATGCTGTACGACAACGCCGAGCTGGTCGGCCTCTTGTCGCTGGTCTGGCGGGAAATGCGCGAGCCTTTGTATGCGCGGCGGGTCGCCGAGACGGTCGGCTGGCTCGAACGCGAGATGACCGATCCCCGCGGCGGGTTCTACAGCAGCCTCGACGCCGACAGCGAGCACGAGGAGGGCAAATTCTACGTGTGGTCCGAGACCGAAATCGATGCGGTGCTCGGTCAGCGTTCGGCGCTGTTCAAGCGCTTCTACGACGTGACCGCCGACGGCAATTGGGAAGGCAAAAACATCCTGAACCGGCTGGCGCAACCGGCCCTGGCCGATGACGCGACCGAATGCGAGCTGGCGGCGTGCCGCGAGGCGCTACTGGGGGCCCGCGCCGAGCGCGTCCGCCCCGGTCTCGACGACAAAATCCTGGCGGACTGGAACGGGCTGATGATCGCCGCGCTCGCCGATGCCGGTATCGCCTTCGACCGAGCCGAGTGGATCGCGCTGGCGGCGCGCGCCTTCGCGTTTGTCCGCGACGAGATGACCGGGGCGGACGGAAGGCTGCGGCACAGCTGGCGCGACGGACGGGCGCGTCATCCCGCGAGCGTCGACGATTACGCGAATATGGGGCGCGCTGCGCTGGCGCTGTACGAGGCGACCTCGGATGCCGCGTATCTCGAACAAGTGCGGCGCTGGGTCGATGTGCTGGACCGGCACTACTGGGACGCCGCCGATGGCGGGTATTTCTTCGCCGCCGACGACACGCAAGACCTGATCGCGCGCGTCAAGACCGCGTCGGACGCCGCGGTGCCGGCGGGCAACGGCACGCTCGTCGGCGTCCTAAGCCGGCTTGCGTTGTTGACTGGCGACAATCGCTACCGCGAGCGCGCCGAACGGGTCATTGCGGCTTTTGCCGGCGAACTCGGGCGCAATTTCTTCCCGCTCGCGACGCTGATCAATAACGCCGAGTTCGCGCTGAAGCCGGTACAGATCGTGCTGGTTGGCGAGCGCGCCGACCCGAGTTTCGCGGCGCTGCGGCGCGCGGTTGACGAGGTGTCCCTGCCGAACCGGATTGTGCTCGCGATCACCCCCGGCCAGCCGTTGCCGCCGGCCCACCCGGCCTTCGGCAAAGGTCTCGTCGGCGGCCGCCCGGCGGCTTATGTTTGCGAGGGACCGGTCTGCTCGCTGCCGCTGATCGAGGCGGCGGCGCTGCGCGATCACCTGAGCCGGTTGCGGTAGCTCGGTTCGCCCCGGCTTCGCGGATGCTCAGGCCGCCTGGCGCCGGCGCCAGGTGATGATGCCGAACCCCGCCAAAGCGGCACCGAACACGGCGAGCGACGCCGGTTCGGGTACCGCAATCGCCGTTTGCCCGAGAGATGTCATGGAGGCTCCGCGAGCCAGCGTGAAGGTGCGCTGCTCGGTCATTGAGAACAGCGACGTCGTCACGAACGGGTTCACGAGATCGTGCGAGAAAGACTGGGTGGCGGGAAGCGTCTGGGTGAAATTGAAGGTGTCGACGAGCGATCCCGGGGTGTCGTTGGCGCTGTTCGCGCCTTGGGTGTTCGCGTTGTCGACGTAATACTTCAGGACGATGGAATTGCCTTGGTTGGCGATGAAGGTGCCCGAGCCGCTGGTGATGATGCCCAGCGTGGGGCCGGTAAAATTGATGTCGCCTACCGCTATCGCGATATTTCTGGTCGCGCCGGACTGATTGATAACCGACGTGGATCCGGACGATAGAAGATCAAACGGATTCGTGGTGGTGTGGGAAAATGAGCCGGTAACGAGTACCCCGTTAATCGTGGTCGGAGCGAGTGCGAGCTGGCCCACCACCGGATCGATGTCGCATGCCTCCTGGTCACGGCACGTAAGGGATGTTCCGCTGACATCCGCCGACCAGGTCAGGAGCGCGTGTACGGGCGCAGGGAAGGCCAGCATCCCCCCCAACAAGCCGACCGCGACGCCGCAAGCGAGCGCTGAAACGCGCATCATGACCTCCGCCTAATCGGGCATGACCCAAAGCTGTTAATCACAATGACGGCACCGAGCACCGGGAGCATTTCTTCGACCGTCCAGTCCGCCGCTACGGGCGACAGTGCCCGTTCCCCTATAACATGCATAAGGCGTACCACACGTAGAATATCCACCGGAACTGGATCGTCTCGACTGACGACGACTATGAACGTGTAAAGCTGACCGACTGTCTGGGCTGCGATTCTGGGGCGATCGGGGAGCGAGAACAGTGCGCGGCAAAGCGAAACAGCCCGCAGAATCAATGTATCCCGTCATGGCCCAATCCGCCCTCATGCGTCTGGCGGACGCCGTCCGGGCGTCGAAAAACTTTACGCTCGTCGGTCCGGTCGGAAACTGGGAACGGGCTGTCTCTTGCCCGAGTCGTCAGTACGGGTCGCTTCCTCGGCCGCCCGGACATACCTGTCGGCGTCGGAGGGCAGCAGCAATCGTTCCGCCACCAGCGCCGCGGCCGCTTCGCGCACCCGCCTGACATAGGCGACGCGATCGCCATAGCGCTCGGCGAGCGAGGGGCGCGGATCGCCGGCAGCCTCGCGCTCCTCGCGGGTGCGGGCAAACCGGATCAGCGAGCCGTCGCGGTCGCATAACTCGCACGGTTGGGCCCGGTAGACGTTCCAACCCGTATAGGTGCCGAGCGGAACCGCGATCGGCGGCAGACGGATCCCGGCGACCTCGTTGCCATCCGCGTCGACCGCACAGACGCGCGCGCCGTAGAAGTTGTCAACATGCTTTGGCGGATCGACCCAGTCGACAGGTGCGGCGATGCGGTTAGCTCCCGGAGGAACGGCGAAACCGGCCACGGCAGGCATGCTAAGCGCGTCCGCCTCGATCAGGGTGCCGTCGGCAATGCGCGGTACGCGGCTGGGCGGCGGCGCGACCCCGTCCCGGACCCACGCTTCGAGCGCGACGAAGAGGGCCCGCAACGCGGGGCTGGCGCTGTGCGGGTTGCGCGGGTTGACGCATGGGCCAGGGCTCGGATCGGTGCCCGGACCGCCGCCATGCTGGGTCCCGGCGATCATGTAGACCCGGCAGCCGGGCGGCAGCGCGGCGTCTTCGCTTCCGGCCGGGTCGGTGTGAACGAGCGAGGCGCCCTTCTGCCAATACTCGGTCGACGTGTTGACCTCGATCATCAGCGGATCGGTCGGGCGGCCTTGCAACAGCGCTCCGCGGCGGCCGGAAAACGGGTCGGTCGCGACGGCATTGCCAAACGGAAACCAGTTTTCCGGGTAGAACCGGTCCTCGTGCTGGGTCGCGGTCCGCCCGGGCATCGCGAAGCTGTGGTTGGCGAAAGTTTTTCCCGCTCCGGCGACATGGGTCAGGATGCCGTCGAATACCCTACCGCCGACGCCGTCGTCATTCATGCCGAGCTCGAGAAAATGCCGGAGAAACCGGCCGCTTTGCGAAACCCCGAAGGCGAGCGCATGCGTGATAAGGGACGCGTCGCCCGAGGCGGTGGTGCATAGCGGGTTCGCCGTGCCGTCGCGATCGGCGCGCTCGTGACGCAGGAAGGAGACGAGATCGCGGACAGCGGCGAAGCCGACGCCGATCACCCGCGACCCGGCGGCCTCGTACCAGATTTCGTAGATCTTGTACGGCGCGAACAGCGTGCTCGCCGGCAGCAGCCGGATCGTCCGGGAATCGATGAATTCCCAGGAATCGGCCGGGATTTCGGTGCGTTCGTCGCTCTCCCGGTCGCGCACCGTCAAGCGTGCGCGCCGCGTATCGGTCGAAACCGCGGGATAGCTCAGTGCCGCCAAGTCGCCGTTGCCGGCCGCGCGCGTGCCGATGTGGAATTCGTGGCGGATCCGGCGGACCACCGGCGCGCCACTTTCG
>JBFXDF010000204.1:0-7277 GCA_050181375.1 Alphaproteobacteria bacterium | reverse complement strand
GTCAAGGACGGATGGCTCGCCTCGGAAGGCGCCCGCGCCGATGTCGCCGCCTTGACGAGTACCTTGCTGATGCTGGCCAGCCGTCTCGCCCCGGCGGCGCTCGGCCCGAAACCGCTCGCGGCACGGTTTACCTGAGCGGTCCAAACCTGCACGCTAAATGCGTGTCATGCACCGCCGCGAACTGCCGGCGGCCGGGTACCCTTTTCGAGCAGGCCCGCCAAACCTGAGTAGGCATCCGCCCGCCGCCCGGTGTAGGCTCGGCCGCGCTCGAATTTGTCGAACGTCGCACACAAGGGGAAAGGCGAAATGGGCGCCAGCGGTCATAATAGCGCGGACCACAATAGCGGGATCATGTTCACCGGCTGCGAGTTCACCGCTGCGGTGAGCGCCGGAGCCAGCGCCGGCGCCGGCGGGAGCGGCGGATCGGCCGGACACGCGCATGCCCATGCGCAGGAGCGGCGCTGGGAGGTCGTGGTCGCCGGCAAGCGCGTCAAGACCGTGGACGTCCATGCGCATTGCATCGTCCCGGACGCCGCCAAGATCATCAGCCACCCGCTCGAGGCGCCGGCTCTGCTATGGTCCGATGTCGGGACGCGGCTGGCGCAGATGGACCGCTCCGGCGTCGATGTCGAGGCGCTCAGCATCAACCCGTTCTGGTATCGCGCCGAGCGCGACGCGGCGGCGGAGCTGATCCGTGTGCAAAACGAGCAGCTTGTCGAATTCTGCGCCGGCCACCCGGACCGCTTTGTCGCCTTCGCGACCGCGGCGCTGCAATACCCCGATCTGGCCGCGCAGCAGGTCGATCATGCCGTGAAAAACCTCGGCTTTCGCGGCGTCGGGGTGGCCGGCAGCGTCGCCGGCCAGGACCTCGCCGATCCCAAGTTCCATCCGTTCTGGGCAAAGTGCGAGGAGCTTGGGGTGCTGGTATTCATGCACCCGCTCGGCACGCGCGAATTGGAGCCGAGCGGCCGGCTCGCGGGCAATGGGTTGTTGACCAACACGATCGGCAACCCGCTCGAAACGACGATCGCGCTGTCGCATCTGATTTTCGAGGGCACGCTCGACCGCTTCCCCGGCCTCAAGATCTGCGCCGCGCATGGCGGCGGCTTCCTGCCGTCCTACGCCAACCGTTCCGATGCGGTGATGACGACATTCCCCGACCGGGTCGGCCCGTTCCCAAAGAAAAAGCCGACCGAATACATCAGCGGCGGTCAGCTTTATTTCGACTCGATCATGTTCACCGGCGAGGCGATGCGGCACCTGATCGCCGAGGCCGGGATCGACCAGGTCCTGCTCGGCACCGACTACCCGTTTCCGTGGAACACCGCGCCGGTCGATCACATCCTGTCGATTCCAGGCCTGACCGATGCCGACCGGATCAAGATCCTCGGCGCCACCGCGGCGAAGCTGCTCGGCATCGCCGATTGATTCGCCCTCGGCGTTCGCGGAGGGCGCATGAAGCGGGTCGCGGCCGTCGCGCTGATTGCGCTTTCGCTCGCCGGATGCGACGGAAACGGAGGCGGCGCGCCGCCCGCCCCGCCGAGCGCATCCGAGCCCGCCGCGGCGTCCGTCGCACCCGCTTCCGCTGAGCCCGGTCTGCCGGCGCCGGTGGCGGGGACCCCCAGGGCACAGCTTCGGGTCGGGTTCGGCGGCCTGGTCGATACGATCGAGGTCAGCGCGGTCGAGTATCTGCCGCTGCGCGAGGCAATGCTGGTCGCGCCGGACGGCACGATCGTGCCGGCGACCTATATCGCGGTCGGCGACAACCCGCGCCTTCAGACCGGCCAGTGGTCGATGGCCCAGCGCTGGGATGATCTGGGAACTCAGGACAATGCTCTCGCCGCGCTGGCGCTGCACAGCGCGCAGGCCGGCGCCGCGCTGTACTCGAGCCGGCAGCTGCTGGCGATGGTGTCGCGCGCCGACATCCCGGTGCCCGATCCGGTCGCCTACCGCCGCGACTGGCGGGATTGGCGCATCAGGCTTACTTTCGGCACGCCGCCCGCCGAACTCGAAACCCGCGTCATCGCCGCTCCAGAACCGCCGCCCGGATAGAGCGGAATCGCCGGACAGAGCGAGATCGATAGAGCGCGGTCACCGGCGATCGCGCTCCTCGAGGATGCGAATGACGGCGTTCCACAATCGCAGGCTGTCGCGGATCGTCGTCGTGCCGGTATCGACATGCGCGAAATGCTCGATCAGGTACAATTCGGCGCGCGAGCCCAGCGCGGCGGCAAGCTTCATGCTTTCGCCGGCCGGGATCATCGCGTCGTCCTCGCCGTGCACGACAAAGACCGGACCGGCAAGAAACGGGAAGTCGCGGCCTCGGAGATCGAGGCGGCGCAGTTCCGCCCGGATCGCCTCCGGCAATCGCGCGATCAGCGCCGGCACGAGCAGCGGATCGCGATTGGCGACGAGATCGTAGACGGCGCGCCCCTCGGGACCGAGCCGGGCGGCGAGATCGGCGACATCGGCCGCCGGATTGGCGAGGCGCCGATCGGCGATCGCGGCGAGCCGCGCGCGGTCCGCCGGGTCGCGCACCCGCCCGGCATTGCCGCGCAGAAAGACGAACGCTCCGTATTCGTTTGGCGCCTCGCGCAGCCATGAGCCGTCGGGCATCCGGTATGCGCCGGTCGTCGCGAAGCCGATCGCCGCGTCGATGTCGTAATAGCCGCCGATCGTCACGACAAACCGGACCAGCCGCCCGGCCGGCGTCTCTCCCGCCGCGAGCAGCGCCGGTCCGGCGCCAAACGAGATCGCGACGAGCCCGACCGAGCGGTCGGCGCCGCCGGCGAAACGCCGCGCCAGTTCCTCGATCGCGTCGGCGATGATCGCGCTGTCGGCGGCGCTGACCCGGAGGGCGCGCACATTGGCGATTTCCGGGATCAGCACAATGAAACGGGACCGCGCCAGGCTGTCGGCGAACGCGACCAGGCGCGGGTCGTCCTTGCCGTATGGCGTCAGTCCGGGAACGACGACGGCTGCGCCGCGCGGCGGTTCGCCGGGCTGATATAGATCGGCGAGGCCTTCGCCAGCGATACGGCCTGTATAGCGGATCGTCGATCGAACCGGCTCGGGGGTTGTCTCCTTGAGCCGGCTCGGACCGTCGCCCGCGGCGATGTCGGCGAGCAACGCGGCGGCCTCATTGGCGCGGGGCGACACGCACCCGGCGAGGCAGAGGCCGAAAAGGCAGAGCGCCGCAATCGGCCGAACCGCCACCCTCATAAGGAAAAAGCCGCCCCGACACATCGGGGCGGCCATCGCGATCCGAACAAAAGGCCCGTCTTACGGGGCCGGCTGAAGCGTCATCGAGGCGATGCCGGCCGCGACATTCAGTCCGGTATTGCCTTGGAAGCTGACCGGCTGCAGCGAAATCGTGTTGTTGCTGCCGCCGATCAGCGCGTTGACCGCGCCCCCGACCCCGACCGTCGCACCGGCCGTGGCGCCGCCATAGGTACCCGCCAGAGAACCGGGCCCGATCTGCGCCGTCGGCGCGAACACGGTCCAGACCAGCACACCGCCCTGGGTGAACCCGATATCGACGCCGAACTTCGAAATCTGCCCCGAGTAGTGCTCGGTCCGGCCCGGCGCGGAGAACGTGCACGCGAGCTGGTTGGTCGAGCCGAAGATGAACCCGACGCTGCCGGCCGCGTTGCATGTCAGCGTGCCGACCTGAACGCCGCCTTGCGCGTAGGCCGACGACGCGAGCGGCACCGACAGCGCCACGGCGGCGATCGCGGCCGCGTACCGTAACCGATAAGACATAACCCGCTTTCCCTTACTGTTGCGCGCTCTCACGCCTGACGCACAGGCATATACACGGGTTGCACCAGAGGTGAAACCGCCATGCGGCCAACGCGGCCGGCGCGCGGTCAGTTCAGCCGCAGATCGGTGATGTTGCGCGGGTCCTGCTTGAGTTCGCCGCGCTCGACCTGTTTCACGATCTCGACAAGCCGCTCGTTGGCGCGGGCCTGCAACCCGACCCTTTCCCCCTCGCGCACGACAAACCCGTTCAGGAACTCGATCTCGGTGCGCCGTCCCTTCGCCATGTCCTGGCCCATCGACGGCCGCTGCTCGGCCGAGCCGCGGCGCTGCGTCGCGAGCCGGTCCTCGTAGCGTCCCAGCGCCTCCGGGTCGCCGTCGCCGGCCTTCGCAATTACCTCCGGCGGCAGGTGGTTGATATCCTCGAGCCTGTAGCCGAGCGCCTGGCCGATGCGGATCGCCTCGCTGCCGAGCCGCGCCTGGAACCGCCGGATCGTCTCGTTCTGCGCCATTTGCGCGCCGGAGAGGCCGGTCGCCGCCGAGCAGCCGTTCGCCATCGAGTTCGTCACCAGCTTCGACCAGCGCTCGCCCCACAGATTGTCGGTCGCCTTGGCGCTGTCGGCCATCGACACGAGCCGCAGCACCTCCTCGGCGCGCTCGGTCACGCGGCCCGTGATCTCGCCGCAGCGGTAGACCGTGTGCGCCGCGCCGCCTTTCAGCCCGCCGCGATGGACATGACCCGGCTCGATCAGACCGACGCTGATGTTGCTGGCGATGCAGCCCAATACCTTGCCCCAGCCGACAATCCCGGCGATCGTCGCCTCGTTCATGCAGTTCTGCAGCGACACGACATAGCCGGTCGGCGCCAGATACTGGCGGATCATCAGCGTCGCCCATTCCGTGTCGTAGGATTTCGTGCAGACAAAGGCGATATCGACCGGCGCTTCCTTCGAGAGGTGCTGCGCCTCGGTCAGATGCAGCGCGCGCGGCCGCGCCGTGAACGGCTCCTCGCCCTGATGGTGCGTGATCGTCAGCCCGTCCTTTTTCATCTTTTCGACATGCTCGGGCCAGCCGTCGATAAACGTCACGTCTTCGCCGGCTTTCGCCATATGCGCCCCGGTATAACCGCCGACCGCGCCCGCCCCGACGATCACGATCTTCTTGCCCATGCTCACCGCTCCCTGGCGAATCCCCGATGGCGACTCCGACAGCGATCGTAGCCCCGCGCCGCCACACCGGGCAACCGGGCCTATTTGAACCCGGCCTCGCGCAGCCCGGCGATCATGTCTTGGCGGGCCTCTTCGGCGCCGAATTGGGCTGCAAATTGCTCGGCATCGAAAAACGGCGACAGGCGCAGGACTGCGCTGCGCTCGCGGTCTGCTTCCTGCTGATGGCCGAGCCGGGCGTGCGAGGCCGCGAGCACCACTCGCGCCTGGAGCAATACCGCGCGACCGGGTCCATGCAGCAGCGCCTGGTCGAATGCGGCGATGGCCTCGTCGTAGCGGCCGAGAAAGAATTTGGCGATCCCGAGATTCACGCCCGCCCGGGCGCTGGTGCCGTCGATGCGCAGCGCGGCCTCGAGCCATGGCAGAGCATCGGCCGGCTTGCCGGCAAATATCAGGATATGTCCGCGCTCCATGTAATTTTCGGCATCGCTCGGATTGGTCGCGAGCGCGCTGTCGATATGCGCCTGGGCGCGCTGGTAGGCGTATTCGTTAACGCCGACAGCGGCCAGCAGGCGCAGTGCCAAGGTCTCATTCGCATTAAGGGCCAGAGCCTTCCGGCTCAACTCCTCGGCTTTCCTCATTTCATCCTCGCGAAACTCGGACCAGCCGGTTACCGCCGCCTCAAAATGCGCCCAGCCGAGCGCGGCATAGGCGGCGGCGAAATTCGGATCCAGCGCCAGGGCTTGCTGAAGCTGGGTGCGCGCCTCGAAATTGGCCTGCCGGGTCGGGTTGGTCAGCTCGGCGCGCCCGCGCAGAAAAAATTCATAGGCGGAGAGATTGGCGGTCGGCTTGCGCAGCGCGCGGTCGCGCTCGAAGCGGGTCAGCCTGACCGCGGTTGCGCCGACGATCCGCTCGACGATGCGGTCCTGCACGGCGAAGACCTCCTTCGCCTCGGTGTCATAGGTATCCGACCAGAGCTGGACCCCGCTCGCCGCTTCGGTCAGCGCCACCGCGAGGCGCAGCCGATCGCCGGCCCGGCGGACGCTGCCCTCGACCAGATAGCGGACCTTAAGCGCCCGCCCGATTTCCTCAGGCGACAGACTCTTGCCCTTGAACTGAAAGCTCGCCGACTTGGCGGAGACGAGCAGGTTCGAGAACCGGCCGAGCGCGTTGATGATGTCCTCGGTCACGCCGTCGCTGAAAAATTCCTGTCCCGGTTCGGGCGACAGGTCGCGGAACGGCAGCACCGCGACCGTGGTCCGCTCGGCCATGCGGGCGGGCGCCGCGAGGTCCGACACCACGACCGCTTCGGCAACGCCGCCCAGGCTCGGCAATCGCGGAAACGGCGTATCGAAGCTGACCCAAGCAGCGGCCGCCGCGAGCGTCAGCCCCGCACACAGCGCGGGCAGGGTCAGCCATCGCCGCCGCGACGCCGGCAACGGCGCGTGGACGCTCGCAGCATGATCAACGGCGTAGGCCCGGACCGGCTCGGCGATGTTCTTGACGCGGTGCGCGCCGAGCGGCCGGAAGCGCAGGTCGAGCTTGTTCCTCACCTGCTCATACACGGTCTGCGACAGGCAAATGCCGCCGGGTGGCGCCAGCGCCTGCAGGCGCGCGGCGATGTTGACGCCGTCGCCATACAAATCGCCGTCCGCCGCGACGATTACGTCGCCGAGGTTGACGCCGATGCGCAGTTCGAGTCGGCGCCCGTCGGCCATACCCGCATTCAGTTCGCCCGAGTGTTCTTGAATTTCGACCGCGCACGCGAGGGCATCGACAATGCTCGGAAAATCTGCCAGCAGTCCGTCCCCGGCGGTTGAAACGATCCGCCCGCCGCGCCGCACGACCACCGTGTCGATCGCGGTGCGCAACCGGGATAGCGCCACGTATGTCCCACTCTCGTCGGCGCGCATCAACCGGCTGAAACCGGCCACATCGGCGCACAGCAGCGCCGCGAGCTTGCGATGCTGACGGCTCTCGGGGCCGCTGCCGGCCGCTTCTGTCGCCGGCTCGGGGGCCGCGCGCAAATCCTTCTCCTCTTTTGATCCGTGGCCCCAGCGTATACCATACCGGAGCCGGCGGGTTGAAAACCCTCGAATACCGGCGAGGAGGATGCGATGACGAGCCGATTTTTCTGGTTTCCGGTCGCACTGGCGGTTTTCGTCTTGAGCGTGGTTCGACTCGGCTCGGCCGCAGAGGTGCGGCTCGCGATCGGCGGCTACGACCCGGTCGCTTATTTCACCGACGGCAAGCCGGTACCCGGAAGCGGCGACATCGACTATGTCTGGCATGACGCACGCTGGCGTTTTGCCAGCACGGAACACCGGGTCAAGTTCGCCCGAGACCCCGAGC
>JBFXDF010000203.1:0-7307 GCA_050181375.1 Alphaproteobacteria bacterium | reverse complement strand
AGCCGCGCCGCGACCTGCTCGACATGGGTCGACTTCCCGGTGCCGTGATAACCGCAGATCATGACCCGTCGGTTGAAGGCAAATCCGGCGAGGATCGCCAGCGTCGTGTTGCGGTCGAAGCGATAGGCGTCGTCGAAATCCGGAACGTGTTCGCTTGGCTGGCTGAACGCCGGAACTTCGAGATCGCTGTCGATCCCGAAGGTCTGACGGACGGAGATTTTTATATCCGGCATCCCGGACGGAGTCGGTGTTGATGCTGCCGCTTGCTGGACGGTTGGCATTGCCTCTGGTGCTTTCTGGTGGTGTCGGGAAGGGTGAACCGGCGGATCCTGCGGGGCCTCAATCGAAATAGCTGGCCTTCAGGGTCGCGTAGGCCTGGTTGATGATCTTGAGTTTTTCCTCGGCTTCTTTATCGCCGCCATGCGCGTCCGGGTGGTGCTGCTTGACAAGCGTTTTGTACCGCGCCTTGAGACGCACGGCGGTAAACGGCGGTTCGATATCGAACACCGCCAGCGCCTGCTCGCGCGCCGAGACCGCTCGCGCCTGGGCGTCTCCGGCGTGCCTGTCGCGGCCATTGCCGGCGCGGTGGTCGGAGCCGTACTCGTTGCCGGCGTAAAACCGGAACGGGTCGATTATGCGGGGGCCGGGGCCATGCCGCTCGCCGAGCCGCCAGCTGGGCCGCTGCCACACCGTGTCCCGCCGGATCTCGGCCTCGATCTCGCTCGAACTCATGCCCGCGTAGTAGTTCCACGAAAGATTATAGGCGCGGACATGATCGAGGCAGAACCAATAGTAGCGGTCGAGTTCGAGCCGCGATTTGGGCGCGCGAAAATCGCCGCCGGCATCGCACCCGGGATGATCGCACGGGCGCGCCGGCGGCACCGCTTCCGCCGCGAAAACGGGATCGATCGGTTGGCGCCGCATGGGGTTCAGTATGGGTGGCCGCTCCGAACCTGACAAGGATTTGACACGCCGCACCGGGCCTTGACGGGGCCACGCAAGGCAGGGTTGCGCCTCGGACGCGTCGTCTTTTGCAGCAACGACAGGCGAAATGGCCCGGGGCGGCCGGCTACGTCGCGAGGTTGAATAAGCGCGCCGCGTTGCCGCCGAGGATCGCGATCTTTTCATCGTCGCTGAGGCTTGTCGTCGCCATCACCGCATCGACCGGATGGTCCTGCCACGGATAGGGGTGATCGCTGCCCAGCATGATCTGGCCGACCCCGACCTGAGCGGCCAAATGCCGCAGAGCTTCCGGGCTGAAGAACAGCGAGTCGCACTAAAGCTGCTTCAGATATTCGGTCGGCTTTTTCTGCAATTGGATGTTCGGGTCGCAGCCCGCCGGGTTGGTCAGGCAGGCGTGATCGGAGCGGTCGGCGTAATGCGGCAGATAGCCGCCGCCATGGGCCGAGACGATCTTGAGGCCCGGGAAGCGGTCGAGCGTCCCCTCGAAGATCAGATGCGACAGCGCGATCGTCGTCTCGGTCGGCAGCGCGATCGCATTCGTCAGCCAGCCGTTGCCCTTCAGCCGCTTGGCGAGTTCCGGGATGGTCTGCGGGTGAATAAACAGCACGGCGCCGAGTTCCTCGGCCTTGGCCCAGACCGGGTGGAACTTCGGGTCGGCGAACTCGTCGCCGGCGACATTGCCGCCGATCGCGGCGCCGCGCAGCCCCTGTTTTTTGACCGCGGTGTCGAGCTGCTCGACCGCGAGATCGGGGAACTGCAGCGCCAGGGAAGCGAACGCGGCGAAGCGGTCGCGGTGCGAGGCGCAGAGTTCGGCGAGTTTTTCGTTCTGCACCCGGACGATCTCGGCGGCGAGATCGCGATCCTTGCGGTACCAGAACGGGTTGATCGACAGCACCTCGATATCGACGCCCTGCGCGTCCATCGCCTTGAGGCGATCGTCGAGCGTGCTCGCGATAAAGACCCGCCGTCCGGCCTCCGCCATCGGCGATTGGAAGGCCGCCTTGTCGTCGCCCATCAGTTTTTCGGCTTCGTGGAACAAGCAGTGGGCATGGACATCGACCGTCTTGACGCGGTTGCCGTTGACCACGACCGGGAGGCGCGAGCCACCGCCCCCAGGTGCTCCCCCAGATGCGCCGGTGGACTGCTGCTGCGCGCGCGCCGCGTCGAGCAGCGGGCAGCCGCAAAACACCACGCCGGCCGCGGCGGCGGCGGTCTTCAGAAATTGTCGCCGGGTTGTCATTTCCCCCTCCGTTTTTGGATGCGGCGAATTGCCGTGTCCTTGCTTGATAACTTGCACTATACGGAGAGTGCTCTGGTGCGGCGCGCCTTGCAAGGACAATGCGTTATCGCCGAAGCAAGTCCTCTGATATGATCGTGTCGTGTATGCCATCAGCCGGCGCGCGCTGTCACCGTGCACTACTAGCCTTCTAGCAATAGAGGAGGTGAGCCCGGTGGATATTAACAGTCCCGAGATTCAAGCGCTAAAGGCGAAGGTTCGAGCCGCCGATGAAGAATTTGCATTCGCACAAGAATGTCATGAGACATGGAAACCGGCCGCATACGATATTCAGTTGCATGAACGTATAGGATATTCATATGTCGCGAATGCTTTTAATTTGATTCGGTTAGCGCTTCGGCGAGAAATGGTTCTCGGATTGATGCGCCTTTGGGATAAGGACAAGCGAACTGTTGATATGCAATCGATAGCCAATGCACTTTCCGATACGCGCATTGTAGATGCGTTGGCGTCTAATTATGCGGCGTTTTGGACTAGTCTCGAACCTCCCAATTTGCGCGATATACCGGAATACCTTCGGAGCGAATTTACTGAATTAATTAGTGCTCATGAGAAGAAATTTGGACAGGAGCAGGGCAACAAGTTACGGGAGAGAGCGTCGGAAGCAGTTTCTATTATTCGCAAATATCAGAAAGACGGGTCTGGCTATAGAACTCTGGATCGGCTGCGAGATTTGAGAAATGAGCGTTTGGCTCACCGGAACGTCACTCAACCCACACCGACTGAGGTTGCTACGCCAATCCCTTCGGACGAGGAAATAGAAATCTTCTATAAAGACATGGCAGAATTGATCCGGCTATTACTTGTCGTTGTACACCAGACCGACTATCGGCCGGACGATACCGCTAAGATTCATGCAAAGAACGCAGCGTATTTCTGGGCGTCTGTGCGCGGTGAGCGGACCGAGGGCCATCCGAATTATCAGGCACCTTCCAGTCGATCACAGCATTCGCCCGACGGCAAAAAGGTGCCCTAAGACCGCCCCGTCGCGGCGGCGCGCAGGTCGAAGCTTTCGTCGGCGGCCTGATCGGGGGTCACCGCGCGGCCGGCCGACAGGATGCGCCTTGCGTGCGCGTGGTCGGCCGGACGGTTGATCGACTCGATGCCGGCCAGCGCCCCTTCCCGATAGCAGAACACCGAGAACGCGCCGCTCTCGGGGTCGCCGCGCGCCACGGTCTGATCGTGACCGGTGGTCAAGCCGGCGATCTGCAGCCGCAATTTGCCCTGCTCGCTCCAGAACCACGGCAAGGCCGTATAGGGATGCGGCTTGCCGACAACCCGGTCGGCGACGCAGCGCGCATGATCGGCGGCATTCTGCACCGCTTCGAGGCGGGTCGGCGCGCCGCGCATCTGGAGACACGGGAATGAGGCGCAATCGCCGATCGCCGAGATGTTCGGGTCGGCCGTCAGCAGAAGCTCGTCAACGACGATGCCGTTGCCGACCTCCAAGCCCGCCGCCGCCGCCAGCTCGCCGTTCGGCACGACGCCGACGCTGACCAGCACGAGGTCCGCGCCGATCCGCTCGCCGCTTGCCAGTTCGACATGATTGACCCGGCCGGTGCCGCCTCCGCCCCGCCCGACGATCCGCACCACCTGGGCGCCAAAGCTGAATTCGACACCGGTCAGACGGTGCGCGTCAGCGAAAAACCGCGAGGTCGGCACCGCGACGACGCGGCCCATCACGCGATCGGTCAGCTCGACGATTTGCACCGGCTTGCCGTGGGCGCGAGCGACCGCGGCGAATTCGAGGCCGATGAACCCGGCGCCGATCACGACCACCCGCTCGGCGGCGGCAACGCGCTCGCGCAGTTCATGGGTCTCGGCCAGCGTGCGCAAATAGCAGACGCCGTCGAGGTCGATGCCGGGCAGCGGCGGCACCCGGTTGCGCGCGCCGGTCGCCAGCACGAGATGGCCATAGCCGAGCCTCTCGCCGCCAGCGAGCCGCACGGTCCTGGCGGCGCGGTCGATGCTCTCGACGCGGGCGCCGGGCAGGAATTCGATGCGGTGGTCGCGATAGAACGCCTCCGGCCGCATCAGCAACAGGTCGAGCCCGATCTTGCCGTCGAGATAGTCCTTCGACAGCGGCGGGCGCTGGTACGGCAATACCGGCTCGTCGCCGATCAGCACGATCCCGCCTTCGAACCCGGCCTGCCGCAGCGAGGCGGCCAGCTGAAAACCGGCATGGCTGGCGCCGACGATGACGACCGGACCCTCTGTCATTTATTCGGTTCCCTGATCCCGTAGGATGGGCCGAGCGGCGCGACGCCCGTGCTGCATACGGTGGCGACATGATGGGCGTCGCGCCGCTCGGCCCATCCTGCGAAACCGACCGGCTGCACTAGCATCAGATCTGCGTCTCCGGCAGATAGACAACCAGCCCGTCCATCTCCGGCGACACGACGAGCTGGCAGGACAGCCGGCTGTTCGGCTTGCGCTCGCTGGCCGTCCCCTCGAGCATCGCGTCCTCGTCGGCCCCCAGCGGCGGCGCTTTCGCGAGCTGGTCCTCGCGCACATAGACGTGGCACGTCGCGCACATGCAGGAACCGCCGCATTCCGCGACGATGCCGTCAACCCCGTGCAGCACCGCCGCCTGCATCACGCTGGTGCCAAGTTCGATGTCGAGCGTCGTCTCCTTCCCGGCGGTGTCGATATAGGTCACTCGCGGCATCGTGCTTGCTTTCCCTGCTCTCTTACCCGTCCGCGAGCGTTACGCGATCCGCCGGCCGGGGTCGAGCATTTTTCGCGTTCCGCCGGCGCATGCCAGGCGATCAGCGGGACAGAACCTGCCGCAGCTTGGCGCCGAGATCGGAGAGCGAATACGGCTTTGTGATCAGCTCCACCCCCGGATCGAGCCTGCCGTGATGGACAATCGCATTGCGCGCGTATCCGGTCGTGAACAGGACCCGCAATCCGGGCCGGCGCCGCGTCGCCTCGTCGGCCAGCTGACGCCCGTCGAGGGCGCCAGGCAGCCCGACATCGGTCAGCAGCAGATTCACATCGGGCGTGCTGTCGAGAAGCCGCAGCGCGCCCGGTCCGTCGGCGGCGGCCGCCACCCGGTAACCCAGCTCGCGCAGCATCTCGACGGTGTTGGTGCATACGTCCGGGTCGTCCTCTACCAGCAGGATCAGCCGACCGTCCGTGCCGGCCGGGAGATGACCCGCCGCGCCGCTGCTCTCGCGCCGCGCCGCTTCGGGTGTCAAACGCGGCAGGTAAAGTTTTACGGTCGTACCCTCGCCCGGCTCGCTGTACAGCTTCAGATGGCCGCCCGATTGCTTGACGAAGCCGTAAACCTGCGAGAGGCCAAGCCCGGTGCCCTGTCCGATAGCCTTCGTCGTGAAGAATGGCTCGAAGGCCTTTTCCATCACTGCTCGCGTCATGCCGGCGCCGGTATCGCTGACCGCGACCATCACATATTGGCCGGCCTCGACTTCGCGGTGGGCGGCGGCATAGGCCTCGTCGAGATGCGTGTTGGCGGTCTCGATCGTGAGCTTGCCGCCGGCGGGCATCGCATCGCGGGCGTTGACCGCGAGGTTCAGCAGCGCGTTTTCCAGCTGGTTGGCGTCGGCGACCGTGCGCCACAACCCGCCGCCGAGCACCGTTTCGACACCGATCGTCTCGCCGAGCAGCCGGCGCAGCAGGTCCGAGAGGCTCGCCACGAGGCGGTTGACGTCGATCGGCGCCGGGTTGAGCGCCTGCCGTCGGCCAAACGCGAGCAGGCGCTGGGTCAGCGTCGCCGCCCGCTCGGCGCCGCGGACCGCGCTCGCGACAAACCGGTCGAATCCCTCCTTGGCGAAGCGCTCGGGGTCGGTCGCCGCGAGCCGCCGCAGGGCGTCGAGATTGCCCAGAATGACATGCAGAATATTGTTGAAATCGTGCGCGATCCCGCCGGTCAGCTGGCCGATCGCCTCCATTTTCTGCGACTGGCGCAGCGCCTCCTCGGCCGCCATGCGCTTCCCGACCTCGGCCGCGACGCGGTTTTCGAGCACCTCGTTCAGGCGTCGGAGCGTCTCCTCCGCTTCGCGCTGATCGGTGATGTCGGTGTTCGTCCCGAACCAGCGCGTCACGCGGCCGTCATCGCTGCGGACCGGGACGACGCGGGTCAGGAACGGGTGGAACACTCCGTCCGCGCGGCGCAGCGGGAACACCATCTCGAACGGCTCGCCGGTGGCGATCGAGTGCCGCCACCCTTCCAGAACGGCGGGCAGCGTCTCGGGGTCGTGCGCCGATTGCCAGCCCCAACCCTGCATCTCCTCGGGGGTGGCGCCGGTATATTCGTACCAGCGCTGGTTGTACCAGGCGATCCAGCCGTCGGCCCGCGCCATCCAGGCCAGCGTCGGGATCGAATCGACCAGCATGCGAAACTGGGCCTCGCTCTCGCGCAGCGCGTCCTCGGCGGCGCGGCGGGCGACGATCTCGCGCGTCAGCCCGGCGATCTTTTCGTTCAGGATCGTGAATTGCGAAACCGCTTCGCGCTTCGGCCGGCAGCGCAGCAGGATAGGCGGCGACGCGGCAGGGTCGAACGAGCCGTCCGCGGGCCGCAGGCGGGCGCCCTCGCAGCGAAGCTCCGCGACCGACGCGTCGGCGCCCCTGACGGCCAGCGTGCCGGGAAGCGGCTGGAGGCTGGCGGCGCATCGCCGCAGGTAGACCGGAGCGCGGCGGTCCGGATCGTCGATCAGGTCATAGAGATTCCGTCCGGTAAGGGTGGCGGGATCGGCGCGAAGTGCCTGGCCGGCGGCGGCGTTCGCGCACGTAACGGTTCCATCGGTCTCGACCAGCAGGATGCAGTCGGCAAGCGCATCTATGATCGATTGCGTGTCCGATGCCACCGGGACGGGCTCTCATTCTTCTTGTTCAAACGAGGACCTAGTCGCAGGCGGCCGCGAGCCGGTCAAGTCCGCCGCGGCGGACCCGGATCGACATATTCCCGCCCGGGCGCCGCTTGGGCTTCGGCCGTCGGCTTCAGATAGACGATCACCCGACACTCGGGCGCGCCATTGGCGATCGTTTCGCGCAGCTCCACCTTGCTGTACCCGAGATTGTCGGCCGC
>JBFXDF010000202.1:0-7312 GCA_050181375.1 Alphaproteobacteria bacterium | reverse complement strand
CCGACCGCGGCGCTGGCGAGCGCCAGATAGCGTCCGTTTCGCACGACATCCCCGAAGCGCTCGCCATCGACGATGTCCGCCGCCGCGGCGAGGATTTGCGCCGAGCCGCCGAGCCCGCCGATAAAGATGTAGCCCGATATCTCCCAGCCATAAGGGCTCGGCTTGAGAGCCGGCTGATCGTAATAGGTCGGGATGTCCGCCGCGGGGCGCAAATGCCCCTCTCCCGCGCCGCGCAAGAGGGGCTGACCCGGACGTGATCCGGGGGTTGGCGCGAGCGACGGCGAGCGGCCGGGCGAGGATTTCTCCGGGGCACTGCCCTCACCCGGCTCCGGGCGATGCCCGAAGCCACCCTCTCCCGCAGTGCGGGAGAGGGTCTCCAGGCGGCTCTGACTATTCTCGGACACGGGCATTCTTCCGACCGTTCTTTTCCGCGGCAAACAATGCAAACGCGGCCGCCGCGAGCCCGGCCATGGTCGCCAGACCGGCCGCAAGTCCGGGCCGCGTGCGGTCCGCCGGGCGAGTCGGCGCCTGCGGCAAATTGTAGGTTTCGGGTGGCGCGGTCAGCAGAAAGAACGCGTTCAGCTCGCGCAGACCGGCGGCGTGGCCCAGCCCTTCGGGAGTGCCGTAAAGATAGGCCGCGCCAACCCCTTGTTCGCGCAGCGAGGCGACCCGCGCGTCCGCCAGGGCGTGCAGATCGTCGAGTTCGCCGAAACGGATCGAGTCGGTCGGACAGGCCTTGGCGCAGGCGGGTTCGAAGCCGCCCTTCAGCCGGTCGTAGCACAGCGTGCATTTGTGCGCCTTGCCGTCCTCGACCGCGACCTCGACAACGCCAAACGGGCAGGCCGGCATGCAATAGCCGCAGCCGTTGCAGATATCCTGCTGCACGACCACCGTGTCGAACTCGGTGCGGAACAAAGCGCCGGTCGGGCACGCTTCCAGGCACGGCGCCGGCGAGCAGTGCTTGCACACGTCGCTCATCATCAGCCAGTTGCTCTGAAACGGCGGCATCGCCGTGGCGCGGCTGCCGTCCGGCTCGGCGATATGCTCGATGAAATGGACGTGCCGCCATGTCATCGCGCCGAGATCGCCGGTGTTGTCGTAGCTCGTCCCGCGCAGCCCGAGATCGTCCGCCGGCAACAGGTTCCACTCCTTGCAGGCGACCTCGCAGGCCTTGCAGCCGATGCACAGCGTCGTATCGGTGAAAAACCCGTAGCGCCGGCCCGGCTCGATCCGCACGCCCGCTGTCAGCTCGGATTCGTGCGGGATCGGCCGGTCGAGGAAGGAGCCGGTGTAGTCCAGGGCGCGCGGATGCACGGGGTTGGCCGGCATCAGCGCCTCCACCCGTCCAGCGTCGCCCCCGCGGAAGCGGGGGGCCAGGGGCCGCTGCTGTGGTCCTGGATTTCCGCTTTCGCGAGAATGACGAAGGATAGTTTTAACGAACCGGAGGTCATGCCGCGTTCCTCCGCCCCCGGCGCAGATTGCAGGTCAGGGCCTTTGCTTCGTGCATGCTGGTGTTCGGATCGCCGACGACGCTGGTGAGGATGTTGGCGATCTCGCCTCTGGCGAAGCCTTCCCAGCCGAAATGCCAGACGATCCCAACCTGGTGCACGGTTTGTCCGTCGAGCCGCAGCGGACGCAGCCGGTCGGTGACGAGCGCCTTGACCTCGACCTCGCCGCGGGCGGTCGAGAGCGTCACCCAGTCGAGGTTGGCAATGCCCAGCGCCGCGGCGAGTTCCGGCGCGATCTCGGCAAAGCCTTCCGGCTGCAACTCGGCGGTGACCGGGATCGTGCGGGTCGGCAGCGCGCCCGAATGGTGCTCGGTCAGCCGGTAGGTCGTCAGCGCATAGGGAAAGCGCGGGTCGGCGACCGCGTGCAGCCGGTTGTCGGAACGCTCCCAGATTTTGGCGACCGGGTTGTCCTGCTGGCCGTAGAGCGGGTTTTTCACCGGCGATTCGACCGGTTCGTAATGCGCCGGCAGCGGCGCGTCCTTCAGCCCCGACGGGGTGAACACCGACAGCTTGCCGTCGGCGATCATGATGAACGGACAGTCGCCGCCGAGCGCGTCCATACCCTTTGGATCGCGGCTCCAATCGGGCCGGTAATTGGGCGGCTTGGTCGGCTCGAAATCCGGGACGTCGGGGCCGACCCATTTCTGCTGCGCCGGGTCCCAATGGATCAGCCGCTTCTTTTCCGACCACGGCCGGCCCTCGGGGTCGGCGGAGGCGCGGTTGTACATGTTGCGGCGGTTGGCGGGCCATGCCCAGGCCCACTCGAGATGCGTTCCCGGCCCGTCCGGGCCATCGGGGTGCCGCGAGCGCGCGCGGTTGTTGTTCTCTTCGGGAAATACGCCGCAATAGAGCCAGGCGCCGCACGCCGTACTGCCGTCGTCCTTCAGCTCCTGATAGCTGCCGACCTGCTTCCGGTCGGCCACCGTGTAGCCGTTCATTTCTTTCAGAACCGAGGCGACATCGGGTTCGCCCTTTGCGTCTGCCACCGGGTAATCCCAGGTCAGCGCCTTGATCGCCGCGTCCTTCGGTTCGGCGCTGGTTTCGTAGAGCCGCTTCAGCCGCCGCCCGAGCTGGAACGCGAACCAGCTTTCCGATCGGCTGTCGCCGGGCGCCTCGACCACTTTGTCGTGCCATTGCACGAGCCGGTGGGTGTTGGTGAAGCTGCCGGCCTTTTCGGCGGCGAGCGCCCCCGGCATCAGAAACACCTCGGTGGCGATGTCGCGCGTCGCGACTTCGCCGTCGCGCACCGGGCGACCCGCATACCAGAACGACGCGGTCTCGCTCTCGTCGGTGTCGCGCACGACGAGCCATTCGAGTTCGGCCAGACCGCGCTGCACCATGTAGGCGTTGTGGCCGCCGACCGCGGGGTTTTGGCCGATGACGAACATGCCGCGGATCGTGCCGTCGCGCACCGCCAAGGTCATCGGCAGCTGCGAGTGGTCGCCGACAATCCGCGGCAGCCACCCGTAGCCGAACTCGTTCGCCGCCGTCGCCGCCTCGCCGTACCAGGCCTTGAAGAGGCTCACCGCGTATTTCGGAAAATTATGCCACCAGCCGGTCGGGTTGGTTTCGCTCTTGAGGTACTCGGCCAGACTACCGTGCGGCTTATAGGCGTGCGGCTGCGGCAGATAGGTCGGCAGCATATTGTAGAGGGTCGGGATGTCGGTGCTGCCCTGGATGCTGCAATGGCCGCGCAGCGCCAGGATGCCGCCGCCCGGGCGCCCGACATTGCCCAAGAGACCCTGGATGATCGCGGCGGCGCGGATCATCTGGACACCGGTCGTGTGATGCGTCCAGCCGACCGCGTAGCAGATCGCGCCGGTCCGCTCGCGCCCGGAGTTGCGCGCCAGGGTTTCCGCGATCTTGACGAAGACGTCGCGCGGGCAGCCGGTCGTGCGCTCGACCATTTCCGGCGTGTAAGCGGCGTAGTGCCGTTTCAGGATCTGGTAGACGCAATGCGGATGTTGCAGCGTCGGATCGGTAGGCGGCGGCCCGTTCTCGATGCGCTTCAGTTTTTCGGCGAACGACTCGGTGGTGTTGACATAATGCTCGGCCAGCGTCGACGGCACGACCTCGCCCTGGTATTGCCATGAATCGTATTTGTACGAGCGGCTCTTCTCGTCGAACCCCGAAAACCGGCCATCGAGCTCGCTGGTATCGCGAAAACGCTCGTCAATGATCGTCGATATATTGGTGTAGGCGAGCGCATAGTCCTTGAACCACAAATCGTGCTCGAGGATGTAGTTGATGACGCCGCCGAGAAAGGCGATGTCCGATCCCGCGCGCACCGGCGCGTAGATGTCGCACAGCGCCGAGGTTCTGGTGAATCGAGGATCAGCGTGGATCAACGTCGCGCCGCGTTCCTTTGCCTGCAATGCGAAGCGGAAGGCGACCGGATGGTTCTCCGCCATATTCGACCCCATCACCAGGATGCAGTCCGAATTGGCGATATCCCATTCCGCTAAGGTAGCTGCTCCACGCCCGTACGTAGCACCTAAACTAGGCACCGACGAGCTGTGTCATACTCTGGCCTGGTTTTCGGTCCACACCATCCCGAGACCGCCGCCGAACAGCTTTTTGAGAAGATAATTCTCCTCGTTGTCCAGCGTGGCGCCGCCGAGCGACGCGATGGCCAGGGTATGGTTCACCGCTGTGCCGTCGGGCAGCGACGATACGAAGGTTTCGTCGCGCGTCCGCTTGGTCAACAACGCGATGCGGTCCATCGCCCAGTCGAGCGGCCGCTCCTCCCAATGATCGGAATATGGCGCGCGATATTTGACGGTGCCGAGCCGGGTCGGCGACGCGAGGAGGCTCAGCGTCGCCGCCCCCTTCGGGCAGAGCGTGCCCTGGTTGATCGGGCTGCGCGGATCGCCCTCGATCTGGATCGGTTTGCCGTTTCTGGCATAAACGAGCTGCGCGCAGCCGACCGCGCAAAACGGGCAGATGCTGGTCCCGATCGTATCGGCCTCGTCGAGCCGCGGCCGCAGATTGCGCGACATCGTGCTCTCGGCGGCCCCCCGGCTGGCGTCGGCCCCGGCGGCCTGGCGCGGCAGCGACCAGTCGCGCACGAACCCGGTGACGCGCTTGCGCGCCGTCTGCTTCAGTTTCACGACGGGCTCTCCTCGATTTCGATGCGATGCGCGACAGCGGCGATCAGGTGCCCGGCCTCGTTGTACGCAACGCGCACGGATGCCGATGCGGCTTGCAGTTGCGGCAGGTCCTGCGGTTCGGCTCCGGCTTTGCGCGACAGCACAAAACGCAGCACCCGGCCGTCGTCGGCGACGAGCGAGAAGCGTCCCTCCTGCACCGCCGTCACAAATCCCCGGACCGATCGCATTTGCTCTCGCCGACCTCGTTGTGGCCGGAAAACGGAGCGCTATCCGGCAGAGTTCCGAGACGGGTCAGCTAAGTTGGCCGGGGGAGGGGAGGGGAGAACAATCGGCGAGGCCGCGGCTCCACAGGTCGGGTCGATCGCATCCGCGCATTCCGCTCGCACCAGCGGGTCGGGATCGCGCCGCATGCGCTCGCAAACGCCGGACCCCGGCGCGAGGCGTTCGCAGGCCCAAACCGCCGTCGCGCGCACCAGCGGCGAGGCATCTCCGAGCCGCTCCCGTGCCGCGGCGACCAGCTCGGGGGTCGGCGCCGGCGCATTGCCGATCGCGATCAGGATGTTGCGGACGAAGCGGTCGCGGCCGATCCGCTTGACCGCGGAGCCAGCGAACAGGGCGCGGAAACCCGGATCGTCGAGGCGGGATAGTTCGACGAGACGCGGCGCGGTCAGTTCGGCACGGGGCAGAAAATCCGGCTCGGTTGTCGCGCGGGCGAATTTGTTCCAGGGGCAGACCGCGAGGCAATCGTCGCAGCCGTAGATGCGATTGCCGATCAGCGGCCGCAATTCGCGTGGGATCGGCCCCCTGTGCTCGATCGTCAGATACGAGACGCAGCGCCGCGCGTCGATCCTGTATGGCGCCGGGAACGCGCCGGTCGGACAGATATCGAGACAGCGCTGGCAGGCGCCGCAATGGTCTGATGCGGGCGGATCGGGCGGCAGCGCCAGGCTCAGATAGATCTCGCCGAGGAACAGCCACGAGCCGAAATCGCGAGAGACGAGGTTGGTGTGCTTGCCCTGCCAGCCGAGCCCGGCCTGTTGCGCGATCGGCTTTTCCATCACCGGCGCGGTGTCGACGAATACCTTCAATTCGCCGGGCCAGCGCGCGACGATCCAGCGCGCCAATGCCTCGAGGCGCTTCTTGGTCGTGTCGTGATAGTCGCGGTTGCGGGCATAAACCGAGATCACGCCCTGCTCGGGGTCGTCCGCTCCGGCGAGCGGATCGTCCTCCGGCCCGTAATTGACGCCGAGCACGACGACGGTGCGCGCATCCGGCCACAGCGCGCATGGATCGCCGCGCCGCGCCGCGGTGCCGGCCAGCCAACCCATGTCGCCGTGATAGCCTCGTTCGATGTAGGTGCGCAGATCGGCGCGGGCCTCCTCGCCGAGATGCGCCGGGGCGAACCCGACCGCGTCGAACCCGACCGCCAGCGCCTCGGCGCGGATTGCCTCGCGGATCTCGACCGTCACGCCCGCATCAACCCCGGCCGCGATAGGGGGCGACCCCCGGTTCCGGCAGAAACAGGCCGGCTGGCGGCTCTCCGGTCTGGTAAAACACGTCGATCGGGATGCCGCCGCGCGGATACCAGTACCCGGCGATGCGCAGCCAGCGTGGCGCCAGCGCCGCGACAAGGCGGCGCGCGATGCCGACCGTGCAGTCCTCGTGAAACGCGCCGTGGTTGCGGAACGAGCCGAGAAAAAGTTTCAGCGACTTGCTTTCGAGAATGACCGCATCGGGCGCGTAGTCGATCACCAGATGGGCGAAGTCGGGCTGCCCGGTGATCGGGCACAGCGAGGTGAACTCCGGCGCCGTAAAGCGAACCGCGTAGAGGTGACCCGGATGCGGGTTCGGCACGGTGTCGAGCACCGCTTCCTCGGGCGAAGCGGGCAGCGGCGCCGGACGGCCGAGAACCGGGGGGTTCACTACCCGATCCCATAAATCGGCATCCCGGCGCAGGCCAAGGCCGGGACGCATCGATCCACAATCGAGTTGCGGCAGGAATGGATTCCCGCCTTTGCCGGTATGGTCCTCCCTTTGATGGAACTGGGGTTAGTCATCAAGCGTCGCCCGCCAGCGCGAACTCGGCGAGCCGCCCCGCCCGGATCGCGGCGCGCAGCTCGGTCATCAGGTCGGCGTAGTAGGTCAGATTGTGTTGCGTCAGCAGCATGCTCCCGAGGATCTCGCCGGCTTTCGTCAGGTGATGCAGATACGCACGGCTGAAGCCGGTGCAAGCCGGGCAGCGGCATAGCGGATCGAGCGCCGCCGGGTCGTCGGCGTGACGAGCGTTACGCAGGTTCAGCGTGCCGGTCCGCGTGAATGCCTGGCCGGTGCGCCCGGAGCGGGTCGGCAGCACGCAATCGAACATATCGACACCGCGCTTGACGGCCCCGACGATATCGGCGGGCTTGCCGACCCCCATCAGATAGCGCGGCCGGTCCTCCGGCAGATACGGCACGGTCGCCTCGACCATCGCGAAAGTGGTGGCCTGCCCCTCGCCGATCGCCAGCCCGCCAATCGCGTAGCCGTCGAAGCCGATCTCAACCAGACGCACCGCCGAGCGCGTCCGCAGATCGGGATGCACGCCGCCCTGCACAATGCCGAAAATCCCGTGTCCGGGGCGCGGCACGAAAGCCGAGCGCGAGCGCCCGGCCCAGCGCATCGACAATTCCATCGATGCCTCGACCTCTTCGCGCT
>JBFXDF010000201.1:0-7317 GCA_050181375.1 Alphaproteobacteria bacterium | reverse complement strand
AGATGGAATAGCCGTGGTTAATATGGGATTTACCCCGGGATAATGAAACCACGATAACGTGGCGGCGACCTTAAACGGCCGAGCCCGGACCGATCATCCCGCATCAAACCGTCGCGGGCCAGATTCCCTCGACGGGGTACGCTTCATCCATGCCGTGCCAGGGCGGCATTGTCACGCCAACCGCCTCAATTGCCTCGGCGCCGTCCGAGCGGAACTGAAAACTGGTTCCGGCCGGTATCGCGATCGACATGCCGGGAACGAGGTCGACGATCCGCTCGTGCGCCGAATCGCGCCGCCACATCCGCCCGTGGCCCCGGATGACGTACCAGATTTCCTCGACCGAGCGGTGAGCCACCGCTCGCGAGACCATCCCCGGGGCCAGCGCGAACAGGGCCATGCTGCCGCGCGCGGAGGCGCAAAGAAGGCGCACGTCGGACCCGTCCGGAGCGGCCGCGTCCGGAAGCGCGGCGGCGGCTTTCGTGCAGAAACCGGTCATCGACATGTTCCCATGCCCAATTCCCCCCGGCTGTGTTGCCCGCCACCGCCGCCTCGTCAATATCGATCTGCCCAGTGACGGCGACGACTCCGCAACGCGCGAAGCAACGATCCCGCGGCGGCGGGACTTCGGGCGGCGTTCGCGAGCATTTGCGTGCAAAATGCCGCGCCGGTTGACGCGCCGCGACGTTAGTCTCGCGACGGGAGCGGGCGGCGCGCGGCTTTGCGGCTGCTCTCGGAGAGCCGGACCAAACTTTCCGGCGGCGGGACCAACATGAAGAACGCGATCGACAGCTTTCGGAGATCGACAGCGAGGGCGCCGGCGAACGAAATGGGAGGCGATATCCTGGCGGTTGAGCGGCATTTCCGGCCGGCGCAGGAAGCGGGCGGGATCGGCACCTGGGAGTGGCCCCTCGGAACCGGCCGCATGCTGTGGTCGGCGCAGATGTTCCGCAATCTCGGGCTGTGTCCAGAGCCGGCCGGAACCGATGGTATCGCCGCGGTCTCCGACCAGCGGCTGGTCGCGGTGGCGCACCCGGATGAACGTGCGCGGGTCGCGTCGCTGCTCGCCGGATATGCCGGAAGGGCCGGGCCGATGCGCATCGAATACCGGATCGTGCATCCGGACGACGCGGTCCATTGGATTGTCCTTCTCGGAGAAGTAACGGTCGACGCGACCGGCCGACCGGAGAGAATGCTCGGGATTTCGATCGACAGCACGCGCCGCCGCGAGATCGTCGAGGCGGCCGAGGCGACGCTGCGTGATCGCGAGCACCGGCTGCGCGAGCTGAACGAGGAGCTGGCGCAGATCGCCGATCGCCGCACCCGCCAACTCGACGCCAGCCGCGCCCAGATCCAGGCGATTTACGACAACTCGCCGGACTGGCTGAGCCTGTTTAGAGCGACCGCCGACGGCCGCTTCATCTATGAGGACCTCAACACGGCAACCGAACGCGGCTATGGCCTGTCGCGCGAACAGGTGGTCGGCCGCCCGGTCGAGGAGATCCTCGGCGTCGAGCAGGCGCGGTTGCCGATCAGCCTGTTCCGCGAGTGCGTGCGAACCGGCGAGAACCAACGCTATACCGCGCGCCGCACGATGGCCGGGGTGACGCGCACGATCGACGTCATGTTCGCGCGCGTGCCGGAAAAGCACGACGGGGACTGGCTGATCATGGCCACGGCGCGCGACATCACCGAACGCGAGGAGATCGAACAGCAGCTCCGGCAGGCCCAGAAAATGGAGGCGCTGGGTCTCTTGACCGGCGGCGTCGCACACGACTTCAACAATCTCCTGACCGCGATCATCGGCAATCTCGAGCTGCTGGCGCCGCGTACGGCGGGCGACCCGGCGGCGACCCGGCATGTCGGCGCGGCACAGCGCGCGGCCGAGAACGGCGCCAGGCTGACGGAACAGCTGCTGGCGTTTTCGCGGCGCCAGCATTTGCGGCCCCGCGCGGTCGACCTGAACGCGGTCACCGCCGAGCTGCGCGAAATGCTGGCGCGCACGATCGGCACGACGATCGAGGTGCGCCTCGCCCTCAGCCCCGATCTGTGGCTCGCGCTGATCGACCCGGCCCAGATCGAGACCGCGATCCTCAATTTGGCGATCAATGCGCGGGACGCGATGCCCTCCGGTGGCGAATTGACGTTCGAGACGTGCAACCTCCCGGCCGGGAAGGGCGCTCCGGCGGAGCTTGCCGGCCAGGATTGCGTCGGCCTCATCGTCCGCGATACCGGCACCGGAATGCCGGAGGACGTGCTGAACGCGGCGGTTGAGCCGTTCTTCACGACCAAGGAACCGGGCAAGGGTTCGGGGCTGGGGCTCAGCCAGGTCTATGGAACGGTCCGGCAGTCGAACGGTGCGATGAAGATCGAAAGCCGGATCGGCGCGGGGACGGCGGTGCACTTGTTTCTGCCGCGCGCGTTCGCCGAACCGGCCGTCCCGCCGCCGCCGCGCGCCCCGGTTGCAGCAGAACCGGCCGGCGGACGCCTGCTGTTGGTCGACGACAATCCGGGGGTCCGGGAGATCACGGCGCAGATTCTGCGGCAATGCGGGTTCACCGTCGCGGAGGTCGCGAGCGGGCAGGGGGCTCTCGACGCGCTCGAAGGCGGCGAGGTCTGTGATCTGCTGGTGATCGATATGGCAATGCCCGGCTTGAACGGGGTCGAGACGGTGGCGCGGGCGCGCCGTCGCCGGCCGGGGTTGCGGGTTCTTTATATGACAGGCTATGCCGATACCGGCGGCGCGCAGCCGGATGTCGGCGGGGAGAAGCTGCTGAAGAAGCCGTTTCGACTGCACGAGCTGCGCAGCGCGGTCCTCGATGCGCTCCAACCCCGACCCGACCGCGCGCATGTCGAGCCGGAGGACATCCGGCTTGCGTCGACCCGCCAGCCGTCGCGGGATGAGACAGCAATCGGCGGGTAGAGGCCCCGGGCGCGTCACGCCACATTGTCCTCCATCGAGACTGCGTTACGACTGTGACAACGGGGTGATACGATGCTGAACGCCGAGCAATGCTGGGCTTCCGTGACCGCACGCGAAGCGGCGGCGGATGGTGCGTTTGTTTATGCCGTGCGGACAAGCGGCGTCTACTGCAGGCCGGCCTGCCCGTCGCGGCTGCCGCTGCGCCAGAACGTCGTCTTTTATGAAACGACGGAAGCGGCCGAAGCCGCCGGGTTCCGGGCCTGCAAGCGCTGCCGGCCGAGCGAAAGCTCGCAGGCCGAGCGGCACGTTGCGGCAATCGGTCGGGCATGCGCGCTGATCTGCGAGCGCGACCATCTGCCGAGCCTCACCGAGCTGGCCGCGGCCGCGGGGATCAGCCGGTTTCATTTTCATCGCGTTTTCAAGCAGATCACCGGCGCCACGCCGCGCGAATGGGGCAACGCGCACCGCATCGGCCGGTTCGCCGAATGCCTCGATGCCGGCGAAAGCGTCGCCGAATCGGTCTATGCCGCCGGCTTCGGCGCCAGCTCGCGGGCCTACGAGGCGGCGCCGAACGGGCTCGGCATGACGCCGGCGGCCAGGCGCCACGGCGGCAAGGGCGAGACGATCCGCTACACGATCGTGGCGACCCCGCTCGGCCATGCGATCGTCGCCGCCACGACACGCGGCATCTGCATGACCGCTCTCGGCGACGACCCGGCACGGCTCGAAGCCGAGCTGCGCCGACGGTTTCCGGCGGCGGATTTTGCCCCGGCCGATGCCGCGCTGACCGAATGGGCCGAGCGGATCGTCGCGTTCATCACGCGGCCGGGCGCGCAGCCCGACCTGCCGCTCGACATCAGCGGCACCGCGTTCCAGGCCATGGTGTGGCGCGCGCTGCAGAGGATCCCGCCCGGCCGCACGACCAGCTACAGCGAGCTTGCCACCGCGCTCGGGCGGCCGACCGCGGTGCGCGCCGTGGCCCGCGCGATCGCCAGCAACAATCACGCCGTGCTGGTCCCGTGCCATCGCGTCGTGCACAGCGACGGCACGCTGGCCGGCTATCGCTGGGGCGTCGAGCGCAAGCGCGCCCTGCTCGATCGCGAACGCGACGCCGCGGCGGCTTCGGACGGCGAATGAGGGCGCCCGGCGACGCCGAATGGGAGGCGGCGCGCGCCGCGCTCGACACTGGCGGGTATGCGGTATTGCCGGCTCTGCTCGATTCCGCCGAGTGCGGCGGACTGGCGGCGCTCTACGATGACGATACGGCGTTCCGCTCGCGTATCGTCATGGCGCGGCACAATTTCGGGCGCGGCGAGTACAAATATCTGCGCTATCCGCTACCGGCTTCGGTTGCGGCGCTGCGCGCGGCGCTGTACCCGCGCCTCGCGCCGCTCGCCAACGAGTGGTACAAGCGGCTGCGCCTGGAACCGCGGTTCCCGGCCGATCTCGATACGTGGCTGGCGCGCTGCCACGACGCGGGGCAGCGTCGCCCGACGCCGCTGATCCTGAAATACGAGACGGGCGACTACAACTGCCTGCACCAGGACCTGTACGGCGAGCACGTCTTTCCGATGCAGGCGACGATCCTGCTCAGCGCCCCTGGCGAGGACTTCTCCGGCGGCGAGTTCGTGCTGGTCGAAACGCGGCCGCGCATGCAGTCGCGCGCCGAGATCGTCCCGCTCGGCCAGGGCGACGCAGTAGTCTTTGCGGTCAATTCCCGTCCGGTCGCGGGCACGCGCGGCGACTACCGCGTCGCGATGCGCCACGGCGTCAGCCGGCTGCGTCAGGGCCGCCGCTTCACGCTCGGCATCATCTTTCATGACGCCGCGTGACACCGCCCGCCGGTTGCGGGAGTGGCCTCACGCGGCTAAATGAACGAGGCGACTTTGATCTGAGGCGGAGAAATGCCCGAGGCGCGCGCCGACCCGACGACAAAGCCCGACAGCACGCTCGACGCGACGGGTCTGCTGTGTCCGCTGCCGGTGCTGAAGGCGCGGCGGGCGCTGAAAACGGTGCCGCCCGGCGGCATCCTCGAAGTGCTCGCAACCGATCCCGGTGCGACAAAGGATTTTCAGCATTTCTGCCAAACCACCGGATGCGAGCTGCTGCAATCGGGAGAACAGCCCGGCGGCGTGCTGCGCTTCGTCCTTAGGAAACCGGTGTAAGCGGAGGTTGCGATGGCCGCTTTGATCATGGCGCCGCGTCTTATGGCGGTCGGCGGCGGTGCACTTGCCGATCTGCCGAGCGTGATGGGCCGGCTCGGCCTCGCGCGGCCGTTGATCGTCACCGATCCGTATATCGCCGGATGCGGCATCCTCGACCGCTCCACCGCGCTGCTCGACGATGCGCATATTCCCTGGGCGGTGTTCAAGGACACGGTGCCCGACCCGACCACCGACGCGCTCGATGCCGGCGTCGCGCGGATGCGCGCCCGGATAGACAATAACGGGTATGACAGCCTTGTCGCGATCGGCGGCGGCAGCTCGATCGACACCGCCAAGGGCATGTCGGTGCTGTACGCCAATGGCGGCAGGATGCGCGACTACAAGGTGCCGAACGAGATCCCGCTTGCCGGCCCGCCTGTCGTCGCGATTCCGACCACCGCCGGCACCGGCTCCGAGGTCACGCGCTTTACGGTCATCACCGACACCGAGACCGACGAGAAGATGCTAATCGCCGGTCTCGCGTGCTGTCCGGCGGCGGCGATCGTCGATTACGAACTGACCCTGACGATGCCGCTGCGGCTGACCGCCGATACCGGCATCGACAGTCTGACGCACGCGATCGAGGCCTATGTCAGCCGCCGTGCCAACCCGTTCGCCGACGGGATGGCAAAAAACGCGATGGGTCTGATCGCGCGCAACATCCGCACCGCCTGCGCCGAGCCGGACAACCGCGCCGCGCGCGAGGCGATGATGCTCGGCGCGACGACGGCGGGCATGGCGTTTTCGAACGCCAGCGTCGCGCTCGTGCATGGCATGAGCCGTCCGATCGGCGCGTTTTTTCATGTGCCGCACGGTCTGTCGAACGCGATGCTGCTGCCCGAGATCACCGCGTTCTCGGCGCCGGCCGCGCTCGACCGCTACGCCGATTGCGCCCGCGCGACGGGCATCGCCGACGAGAGCGAGGGCAGCCAGGCCGCCGTCGCCCGGCTGGTCGACGAACTGCGCCGGCTGAACCGGGATTTGCAAGTGTCGAGCCCCCGCGAATACGGCATCGACCGGGCGCGCTACGAGGATTTGCTGCCGGTGATGGCGAGCCAGGCGCTGGCCTCGGGATCGCCCGCCAACAACCCGCGCGTGCCGAGCGCCGACGAGATCGTGGAGCTGTACCGGCGGGTATACGAATAGCCCCCAATCATTCCGCCGGAAGCGGGCGGACCGACGTTGGGCGGGCGGCGGGGCGATATGCGCCGATGATGTTCGCAACGGCGGGAACCCGGCGCAGCGCCGCCGTTGCCGACCAACTCAGCGCCAGCGTGGCGGAAAACACGATCGCCGCCTTGACAAGGGCGGGCAACGCCGCATCCACCAGCGCGAACTGCAGCCACACGACGAACAGATAATGCACGAGGTACATGCCGAACGCATTCGCCTTCAGGCTGTCGAGCAGCCGCGTCCGGACAGCGCCGAACCGCACCGCAACGGCAAACACGAACAAGCAGCTCGAAAAACAGGCGAGGACATAGGCGAGAGCGGCGCCGGCGCGCAGCGCCAGCGGTGCCGTGAACGCCTCCGCCCAGGGATCGGGGGTCGCGAGGGCCGTTAGCCCGCCCCACGCGAAAAACAGCACTACGGCGGCCGCCAGCCATCGCAGCCACCTGCGGGCGAGCGGCCCGTCCGGGGCGAACAGGCCGCGCTCGATGCCGCAGGCGCCGATCGCGGCGCCGGCGAAGAAATAGAGGAGGTAATGCAGCGGGCGGCAGAGCTGAACCGCGAATGGGCCGGCCTGGTACCAGCTCGCCGGGCCAAAGAGCAGCGCCAGCGGGACATAGGCCAGCGCCGAGGCGAGCAGCAGCCCGCCGAGAAACACCGCCGGCCGCCGCCGCGCGTAAAGCGACAGCCGCAACACCCGATCGCCGCGCCGACGCAGCAGCAGGTAAAGCCCCGCCGCCAGGGCATCCCACAGCATCAACAGCCACAGAAACCAGACCGGGCCGCTCGGCCAGAACGGCAGTCCGAGCCATGCCCGCCAGTACGAGGCGATTGTCGAGTCGCCGGTGCTCTGGACAAAACTCGGGTAGAGCGCGAGCGGCATCAGCAGCATGACGACGGCCGCGAACGGCAGCCCAAGCCGCAGCAGCCGGTCCTGCAGAAACGCCGCCGGTCCCTTGCGCGACAGGCTAGACCAGACGAACAGCCCTGACAGCAAATAAAAAAATGACATCAAAAAGACGT
>JBFXDF010000200.1:0-7365 GCA_050181375.1 Alphaproteobacteria bacterium | reverse complement strand
TCCAGCGCACCATAAAACAACAGATAATTCTGAAACTCGAGCTGATACGAGCCGCGCAACTGCTCAGCGACGACATCGTCGGTGCGCTCGGTCAGCTCGGGCGGAAACTCGACCGCCTCGTACGTATTGGTAACGCGCTCCTCGGGCACACCGAGCAATGAGACAATACCCTGCTTCGAGTTTTCCGACACCGTTACGATATGGTCGGCCTCCGCGGCGATCTTGCGCAGTAGTCGATAGCTCTGGCGTTTGTTGTCGAGCGTCGCGAACGGCAGCCGCAACGGTACGAGGTCGTGAATAGTGTAAATATTACATGTCCCCTTTGCGCGCAGCGGCATCTGATAGGTGCAGTGCATGATGTCGGGCCGATTGTCGAACTCCATTTCAGCAAACCGGCCGCTCCAGGAATAAAAAATCCGCGCGTTTGTGAACAGGTCGCGCACGACGAATATCTTATCCTCTAATGGCATCCGCTTCTTGAACTGATCTGTCACGATCGCGCCGGTCATATCAACCGGGTTGGTCTTTAAGCCACGAGCGCACAAAACTTGATCGATCACACGATAGTACAATCCACGGCGTCGCGAGATCCGCGCTGCATTGTTCGGGTCGAAGAATGCGATTTCGCGCAACAGCGGGTGGGCCGGCAAGCGATGCGGAGAACTATAGACCGCGCCAACCTCGTTACCGAGATCCCGGGCGATCCGCGCGAGCGTTCTCGTATAGGTCGCGATGCCAGTCCCATGTGTGAGCGATAGGTTAAGGCCGTCGTAATAAATCCGCCGGCTCATCCTGCTTTCCCACCCCGCGATTCCGTGTCGTTCCGCCCCGCCCGATATCATCGGCTCCGCCGGGTGTCGAGACCGAACCGCCCCAGTCCGTGGCGCCGCCGGGTGGAGTCAAACGGCGCTGCCGGAGATGCTCGCATTCGCAACGCGCATATCCCGCCTGCGTCGCCATTGCGGCGAGGCAAAACGCCGCGATTTCATGCTAAAGCTCGGCGACGCTGCGCCGACAGGAGCCCCTGAGATGAGCTTATCCGCCGAGGAATACCGCGAGCACCTTGCCACCACCGCCGTCCGCGCCGGGTTCGAGTTCCGCGACGTCGTGCTGCCGGCGGAAGGCGATCTCCGTATCGGCGACCTGCAAATGCACTATCTCGATTGGGGCGGGAAGGGAAAGCCGCCGATCCTGTTCCTGCACGGCGGCGCGCTGACCGCGCATACCTGGGATCTGTGCTGCCTGGCGCTGCGCGACGATTTCCACTGCATCGCGCTCGACCAGCGCGGCCACGGCGACACCGACTGGGCGGCCGACGGCGACTATTCGATCGCGGCGCAGGTCGGCGACGCGCGCGGCTTTATCGACAGGATGGGGCTCGACAACTTCGTGCTGGTCGGCATGTCGATGGGCGCGATCAATGCCCTGGCCTATGCCGTCAACCACAGCGACCGGCTCAGCCATCTTGTCATCATCGACGCCGGCCCGGAGATGCGGCGCCCCGGATCGAGCCGCATCCGCGATTTCGTCAACGATGTCGCCGACGTGGTCTCGATCGAGGCGATCATCGAGCGGGCGCTGCAGTTCAACCCGCGCCGCGACCCGAACATCCTGCGCCGCAGCCTGATGCACAATCTGCGGCAGCAGCCGGACGGGAGCTGGCGCTGGAAATACGACCGCAGCCGCTTCCAGCGGCTGAACCAGGAGGCGCATCGGGAAGAGCGGGCGCGGCTGGCCGACGGGCTCGCGGCGATCGCCTGTCCGACGCTGGTCGTGCGCGGCGGCGAGAGCGACGTATTTCACGACGAGGACGCCGAGCGCCTGGCGGCGCGTCTGCCGAACGGCCGCTGGATAAAAATCGCGCGCGCCGGTCACACCGTACAGGGCGACAATCCAAAGGACCTTGTCGCCGAACTGCGGCGTTTTCTGGCGAAAGGGAACTGAACCAGCCGGTGCGGATCCCATGTCGAACCAGGTGGTGATCCCGGTCCGCCAAAACCGGCGCGGCGTGCGGCGCCGAAATCGGGTTCGATCTGTCGCGGCCGATCGACCTGATGCACCGCACGACGGTGATCGGAACGCAGCCGTTTTGAGTGTGTTGCACGCGCCTCGATGAGCCGGGTCGGAGACGGCGAAAGCAATCTCGGGGCGTTTCGGAGATCCCTCGCCGCGCCCGCTCCGGGAGGTGGAGATCGCGACCGAGACCGAACTTAAGCTGGCGACCCGACCGTCTGATTTGCCGGCGCTGACGCGGCTGCTCGAAGCCCGCGCCGGTGGCGGCCCCGGGCGAGAGGCGCGGCTCGTCAGCACTTATTTCGATACGCCGGACGGCGCGCTCGCAAGCCGGGGTCTGACCTTCCGGGTCCGCGAGCAGGATGGGCGGTTCATCCAGACCGTGAAATCAAGCGACGGCGCGAACGGCAGCGGCTTGGCGCTGGAGCGCGGCGAATGGGAAGACCCCGTTCCCGACGCGCACGCCGATCCGCGCGCGCCGCAAACCGGCCGGTTCGTTGCCGCGCTGGCGGCCGATGATCTCCTCGCTCTCGTTCGCACGGAGATTTGTCGGCGTGTCCTGATGCTGTGTCCCGACGCGCGGACGCGCATCGAGGCGGCGGTGGATCGAGGCCATGTCATGGCGCTGCAAAATGATCGCCGTGAGCCGATCTGCGAAATCGAACTCGAACTGAAGCACGGCAACATCACGGCGCTCTACGATTTCGCGCTCGAGATGCTCGCGGTCGCGCCGGTCAGGCTCGAACGATGCAGCAAATCGGCGCGCGGTTTCCGGTTGTCGCGGTCGTCCGCCGATCGGCAACCCGTCGCCGCGGTGCACGCCGGCACGGTGGCTCTCGATCCCGACATGGCGAGCGGTCTGGCGCTGCGACGGATCGCAGGGTCCTGCGTCGAACAGATCGTCGGAAACGAGGCGGCCGTCCTCGACGGGATGGCCGAAGGGGTTCATCAGATGCGGGTCGGGGTGCGCCGCCTGCGCGCCATCCTGTCGGCCTTCGCCCGCTTGCTTCCGCAATGCGAATCCCGCTGGTTTTCGGACGAGCTGCGCTGGCTCGGCGCGACGCTCGGCATCGCGCGCAACCTCGATGTTTTCGCGAACGGCCTGGTCGCGCCGGCAATCCGGTCCGCCGCAGGCGTTTCGGGGATGGCGGCGTTGAATGCCGCCGTCGCGTCGCGTCGCGCTGCTGCTTATGCGAACGCTGTCGAGGCGATCGGCTCGACCCGCTACACCGCGCTGGTATTGCGCCTGATGCGCTGGTCGGAAGCTCCCGGCGGCGGCGAGGACCCATCCTCGCCCGGGCTTGCGCGATCCCTGGGAGAGATCGCTCCCGAGATTCTGACGCATCGCCTGAAAGTGACGCGGCGGCGCGCCGCCCGGTTCTCGAAGCAATCGCCGGAGGATCGGCACCGCCTGCGGATCGCGCTCAAGAAACTGCGCTACGCTGTCGAAATGCTAGGGCAGCTCTATGATCGAGAAAGCGCCGGCATCCTGCTGCGCGCGGTGAAACAGCTGCAGGAGGAACTCGGCGATATCAATGATTTACGAGTATCGCGCGACATCGTGACCGAACTGGCGTGCGGCGGGGCGGACGCCGCGGCAATCGCCGATGCCGGTGCCGTGGTGCTCGACCGGCGCGCCCGGTTGCTGCGCCAAAACGAACGCGGGGTCAAAAAACACGCTGCAAAGATCCGGGAATTCATCCCGTTCTGGTAGAAGTCAGGCGGCTTCGCCCACGTTTCAGCGAAGTTTTTCGCTTATCGAGACAGTACGGCGCCTTGCGGTGTTCTTCTCCTAGCCGGCCCGAAAACGGCCGCGCCAGGAACGCATCAATCGCGAAGGAGCTGCTTGCCATGCCCGAGGGGATTCTGAAGGACCTGCACGAGGACCACGAGGAGGTTTCCCGTCTGATCGACCGGATGATCAAGACCGAGGAAAACAAGGAACGCGGCGATATCTTCAAGGAAGTAATGAGCAAGATGCTGGCGCATTCGCATGCCGAGCAGGCGGTGCTCTACAAAAAGATGGAGAAATCGGAAAACGAGAAGTCGCGCAATTTTGCATTCGAGAGCGAGAACGAGCATCAGCTGGTCGAGCAGCAGTTCCAGCAAATGTCGCGCGCCCGCAACAAGGCCAGCGAGCAGTGGACCGCGCAGGCCACCGTGCTGAAAGAACTGATACAGCACCACGTCAAGGAAGAGGAAAGCACCGGCTTCAAATGCGCGCAGAGCGATTTCGATTCGGAGACACTCGAGAAAATGGCCGACCAGTTCCGCAAGCAGAAGGAAAAGCTGCTGCAAGAGGCCTGAGACGCGCGGAGCGGATCGAGATCAGCTATCTAACCGGCCACCACGGTGGCTCCGGCGTGCCATGGCGGCGGAACGGCTAACGGTTCATAAATCGGGTTGCTCCAGTATCGGCGTGGCCAGCAAGTGCTGGTTGACTCAGCGAACTCGTCGGCGTCAGTCCAGGGCGCCGACGCTTTTTCCCTGATATGCCACAAAGGAGGCCCCCTTGCGCGCGCCCATTTCCAAACGCGGCGCTGTACCCCTTACCGCTTCCCGCAACGCGCCGGCCGGGGCCGCCGTGAATGCCACTTGCGCTGAAGCCGTTGCGCGCGGCGCTGCGCGGAGTTACGGGAATGTTTCCAGGCAATTGGATCGTGCGCTAATCTCCTCCGGGAAACCGTCGCGAGGGATCGATGCGCGCACTCACCATCGCGATCACTCCGTTTTCCGACCAGCGTCCCGGCACCTCCGGGCTGCGCAAGAAGGTTCCGGTCTTCCGCCAGCCCGGTTATGTCGAGGCGTTCGTGCAATCGGTATTTGATGCGCTGCCCGAGGCGGTCGGCGACGGCGTCGCCGGGAAGACCCTCGTACTGGGCGGCGACGGCCGCTTTTTTAACGCCGAGGCGGCGCAGATCATTCTGCGCATGATGGCCGCGAACGGTGTCGCGCGCGTTCTCGTCGGCCGGGACGGACTGCTTTCGACCCCGGCCGCCAGCGCCCTGATCCGCGGGCGAGGCGCGTTCGGCGGAGTCGTTCTGTCGGCGAGCCACAACCCGGGCGGCCCCGACGGCGATTTCGGCATCAAGTACAACGTGTCGAACGGCGGCCCGGCGCCCGAGCGCGTCACCGAAGCAATCTACCGCCGCACGCAGCGCATTGCCGCCTATCGTACGATCGAGGCGCCCGACCTGCCGCTCGACAGGCTCGGCGCGGCCCGTCTCGGCGACATGACCGTCGAGATCATCGACCCGGTCGCCGATTACGCCGCGTTGATGGAACGCATTTTCGATTTCGACCGGCTGCGCGATCTGTTCCGCGGCGGCTTCCGCTTGCGTTTCGACGCGATGCACGCCGTTACCGGCCCCTATGCAAGGGAGATTTTCGAGCGGCGGCTCGGCGCCGCGCCGGGCACCGCGGTCAATGCCGACCCGCTGTCCGATTTCGGCGGCCGCCATCCGGACCCGAACCCAACCTACGCCGCCGACCTGATCGCCGCGCTGACCGATCCCGCCGGTCCCGATTTCGGGGCCGCCTCGGACGGCGACGGCGACCGCAACATGGTGGTCGGGCGGGGTATCGTGATCTCGCCGAGCGACAGCCTGGCGGTGCTGGCCGCCAACGCCCGGCTGGTGCCCTGGTTCAAGGACGGACTGCCCGGCGTCGCGCGCTCGATGCCGACCAGCCGCGCGGTCGACCGCGTCGCCGCCGCGCTCGGCATCGACTGCTACGAAACGCCGACCGGGTGGAAGTATTTCGGCTCGCTGCTCGATGCCGGCCGCATCGCTTTGTGCGGCGAGGAGAGCGCCGGCACCGGCTCCAATCACATCCGCGAGAAGGACGGGGTGTGGGCCGTATTATTCTGGCTGAACGTGCTCGCCGTCCGGCGCGAGCCGGCCGCCGCGATCCTCACCGATCACTGGCGGCGCTACGGCAGAAATTTCTACGCCCGTCACGATTACGAGGGCCTGCCGTCGGATGACGCCGGCCGGGTGATCGAGCGGCTGCGCCAAAGTCTCGCGGACTTGGCCGGACGCCGCGCCGCCGAGTTCGCGGTCACGGCCGCCGACGAGTTCGCCTATACCGACCCGGTGGACGGCTCGGTGGCGGAGCGCCAGGGCATCCGGATCGAGCTGGAGGGCGGCTCGCGGATCGTCTACCGGCTGTCGGGCACCGGCACCGCGGGCGCAACGTTGCGCGTGTATATCGAGCGTTTCGAGCCCGACCCGGCGCGCCACCAGGCCGCCTCGGACGCCGTGCTGGCGCCGCTCGCGGCGGTGGCGGCCTCTCTCGCCGACATTCCCGGCATGCTCGGCCGCACCCGACCCGATGTTGTCGCTTGAGCGTTTGCGTTGATGGGTCGGGAACCGCACCACGATGACGCAGGGCCGGTGAGACCAGGAGGAGCGCGCGCATGCTTTCATCGGTCCGCAATCAGCAGCGTCTGGCGCGCCAGACGATCGCGCTGGTCCTTGCCGGGGGGCGCGGCAGCCGCCTCAAGCAGCTGACCGATCGCCGCGCCAAACCTGCGGTCTTTTTCGGCGGCAAGTTCCGCATCGTCGATTTCGTGCTGTCGAATTGCCTCAACTCGAACATCCGGCGGATCGCCGTGCTGACGCAGTACAAGGCGCACAGTCTGTTGCGGCACTTGCAGATGGGCTGGTCGTTTCTGCGGCCGGAGATGAACGAGTTTCTCGACCTGCTGCCGGCGCAGCAGCGGCTCGATGAAGTGACCTGGTATCGCGGCACCGCCGACGCGGTGTTCCAGAATTTCGACATTCTGGAGGCGGCGCGCCCCGAATTCTTTGTCGTGCTGGCCGGCGATCACATCTACAAAATGGATTACTCGAACATGCTCGCCGATATGCGCGCGAAAGGCGCGGATTGCATCGTCGGCTGCGTCGAGGTCCCGATCGAGCAGGCTTCGGAGTTCGGGGTCATGGCGGTCGATAGGTCCGGCCGCATTGTCAATTTCCTCGAAAAGCCGCGTTCGCCGCCATCGATCCCCGGAAAACCCACGCATGCGCTGGCGAGCATGGGAATTTACGCGTTTACCGCCGACTTTCTTTATGCCGAGCTGCAGCGCGACCACGATACACCCGGATCAAGCCGCGATTTCGGCAAGGACGTGATCCCGAGCCTGGTCAGCCGCGGCCTCGCGGTCGCGCACCGCTTCGAGGACAGCTGCGTCACGACCACGCCGGAAGCCGAACCGTATTGGCGCGACGTCGGTACGATCGACGCGTATTGGGCGGCCAATCTCGATCTCGTCATGCCGACGCCGCAGCTCGACATCTACGACCGCAACTGGCCGATCTGGACCTACCAGCAGCAGCTGCCGCCGGCGAA
>JBFXDF010000199.1:0-7367 GCA_050181375.1 Alphaproteobacteria bacterium | reverse complement strand
GCGCGGGTCCCTCCTGTGGACTACCGGGACGAGCTGCACCGTGCCACCATCGGCCAATCGCTGCTGCAACCATTCGACAGCTTGCCACACCGACTGGCTGTCACGCCAATGTTCCGGGACACAACACCTTCGCCGGGACAGCCGAAAAGGGAGACTAAGCCTTCAGTTCCTTGATCGCCGATTTCCAGGCATCGATCGTAAAGGCGATGTCCTCGTCGGTGTGGGCGAGCGAGATATAGTATTTCGACTCGCCCTTGAGGATGCCGCGCTCGCGCAACAGCGCGTTAAAGCGGCGCATCAGCTCGGGGTCGCCGGCCAGCGTGCCGCGATAGTCGCGCACCGGCTGGTCGGTGAACACGACGTCGAACAGCGGCGGCTCGCCGCTGATCTGCGCCGGGATGCCGGCCTCCCGCAATAACCCGCCGAGCGCCGCCATCAGCTCCTTGCCGGTGCCGTGGATGCGCTCATAGGCGCCGGGGCGCTTCAGGATCGCCATCGTGGCGAGACCCGCGGCGGCGGCGACCGGGTTGCCCGACAGCGTGCCGATCTGCACGAGGTAGTTCTCGTCGCCGACCTTGTTCTTGTCGAAATGGGCCATGATCGCGGCATTGCCGGCGATCGCCGCCAGCGGGAAGCCGCCGCCGATCACTTTCCCCAATGTGCAAAGGTCGGGGACGACGCCGTAATATTCCTGCGCGCCGCCATAGGCGAGACGGAAGCCGGTGACGACCTCGTCGAAGATCAGCGGCACGCCGTTTTCCTGTGTGATCCGGCGCAAATCCTGCAGAAAGCCGGGCGCCGGCGGGATAATCCGCTGAAACGGCTCGACGATGACCCCGGCGAGATCATTTTTGTGCTCGCGCACCAAATCCGACACCGCTTCGGCGTCGTTAAACGGCGCGATGATCATATCCTCGCGCACACTTTTCGGGATGCCGGCCGAATCCGGCACCGGCAGCGGGAAATTGCCGGAGCGTTTCGGCGCCAGGCTCATCAGCGAATAATCGCTCATTCCGTGATAGCCGCCCTCGAATTTGAGGATCTTGTCGCGGCGCGTATAGGCGCGGGCGGCCCGCATCGCGTAGAGATCGGCCTCGGTGCCGGACGACACAAAGCGCACCTGCTCGGCGCACGGCACCGCATCGATGATCGCCTCGGCCAGTTCGATGCCGAGCCGGTTGTTGGCGAAGAACGTCGTGCCCTTTTCGATCTGCGCCTGCGCCGCCGCGGTCACCTCGGGATGCGCGTGACCGACCAGCATCGGCCCGGAGCCGAGCAGGTAATCGACATATTCCTTCCCCTGTTCGTCCCAGACCCGGCCGGCCTTGCCCTCGCGGATGATGACCTCGCCGGGAAAGTTGCCGAACGTGCCGCCCGGCAGGACGCGCTTCGCGGTCTCGAAGACGTTGTTCTCGATCGTGTCCACCTCTGGGCCTCCTTCACGACGGCCGATATGCCCGGACTATAGCGCGACCATGCCCATCCACCACATTGTCCTATCGCCGACATCGACATCGTATTTGCGGACGAACTCGAGCTTGCCGCTGACCCCGATGCGGAACAGCGACAAAGAGGCGGGCACAAAGCGGCTGCCATTATCTTCCGCGACCGGCAGACCCATTATGTGGGCCGCCACCAGGAGCCGCCCGCTCGGATCGATATGAAACGTCCGGCAATGGATTCCGTGCGTATCGACGTGCTGAATCGGCGTCGGCGCGCCGGAGCGCGGGTCGATGCCGAACACGGCGAGCGAGTTCTCGCCGCCGGCAAAGACCCGCTCGCCGTTGACCTCGGTCGTAGAGGAGGCGCGGTTCGCGACATACACCGTACGCCCGTTCGGATGCGCGTGCACCGTGCCGACGACCTGCCGTCCTCTGATGTCGTTCGGGCGCTCCAGTGTCCCGATGCTGTGGATCGGCTCGGGCGACAGCGCGCCGCCGCTATCAAACGCGAAGACATCGAGCCGGTTCTGCCGTTCCAGCGCAACGTAGACCCAGGGCTGCGCCGGGTGAAAATCGAGATGGCGCGGCCCGAAGCCGTAGCCGCCATTTGGCGCGACCGACACCTCGTTGGTCAGCGTCCCCGCCCGGTAATCGAATACCTTCAGTGCTCCCGGCTCCTCGGGCCTGCTACCGGAAGCGTCGTGGCCTCGCGTCACCAGGATCACCTTGCGATTGTCGAGGCTGACGCGGACCTGGTGGCCGTAAATACCGGGATCGATCCGTTCCGGCTGCTCGACTTCCGATCCCGGCGCGCCGTCACCGTTGACGCGGTAGACGCGGAGCCCGCTCGGGTTGCTGAACGCAACCAGAATATGGTCGGACGGAATGTCGGTCGTCATGTGGATAGGCCGGGTCGGCAGCGGAATCGGGGTGCCGAGCCGTGACAGCGCGCCCGATGCCGGGTCGATCGCCAGCGCCGTGACATGGTGGTTGCTGCCGACGAAACCGCCGACCCCGGAGGCGCTGTCGCTCGACGCGGCGTAGAGGATCGGCCGCGCGACGTGCGGCCAGCAGTAATGCACATTCGCCGGCAGCGCGACGGTGCCGCGGCGGGTCAAGGTGGCCGCCTCGACATCGACTTCGTAATGCGTCAGCTCCGGCCCGACGCTGGCGTAAAGCGCGACGCGGCTGGCGGCCATGGCAGTCTCCTCGTTGCGACGACAACAATGTACCCGCCTCGTTGCCCAGCTTCCAGAGATGGACTTCCGGTATCGCACAACGCTCCGCCGAGATCGCGCAAAACCGCGTCGCAGCGGGGGATCGGGGTTGATTTGGCGTCGCCGCGCCCCATGCTTTAGGCGCGAATTTCTTCCTTAACCGTTCCCGGAGCTTCCGATGTTCATTCAGACCGAGCAGACGCCGAACCCGGCGACGCTGAAATTCCTGCCCGGCCGGATTGTCATGGAAACCGGAACCGCGAATTTTCCGGAACGCAGCGCCGCAGCGGCGCGCTCGCCCCTCGCCGAGCGGCTGTTTCAGCTTCCCGAGGTCGGCGGCGTCTTTCTCGGTTCCGATTTCATCACGGTTACAAAAACCGAGGACAGCGACTGGCGCCAGCTGAAGCCCGCGGTTCTGGCGGCAATCATGGAACATTTCACGGCCGGGCGCGCCGTCATCGTCGGCGACCCGGATGCGGCCGGGTCCGGCGCGGCGAGCGAGGAGGACGACGAGGTCGTCGCGCAGATAAAAGAGCTGCTCGAAACGCGCGTGCGCCCGGCGGTGGCGATGGATGGCGGCGATATCACCTTCGAGGATTTCGAGGACGGCATCGTCTATCTGCACATGCAGGGGTCCTGCTCCGGCTGCCCGAGTTCGACAGCGACATTGAAGGCCGGGATCGAGAATATGCTGCGCCATTACATCCCCGAAGTGCTTGAGGTGCGGGCCGTGTGACAACGGCGGCCCGCCCGCGGCGGTTCGAACCGTCGGAGCCACTCCTACTCGCGATCGAGACCGCGGGTTCGGGTTGCTCGGCGGCAATTCTGCGCGGGAGCGAAACGCTCGCCGCCGAAGATCGCCCGCTGCGCCACGGCCACGCCGAGGTTCTGTTGCCGATGGTCGACCGCGTCGCGAGGGCGGCCGGCATTGAACCGGGCGAACTGGCGTTCGTTGCCGCCGCGATCGGACCCGGCGGTTTTACCGGCATTCGCGCCGGGCTTGCGGCGGCGCATGGGATCGCCCTCGCGACCGCGGGGCGGCTCGTCGGGGTCACGAGCTTCGCGGCGGTCGCGGCGGCCGCGCGGATACGCGGCTCCGGCCGCAGATCGGGACAGACCGCAACGACCGATAACGCGCCACGGTTGTTGATTGCTCTCGACAGCCGGCGGGCCGATTTTTACATCCAGCTGTTTGCCGACGATCACGCGACGCCGCTCGCCGAGCCGGCTTCGATCCCGCCAAGCGGGCTGCAATCCTATATTTCCGCGCTAATCGGCGGCAGCGCGAGCTTGGTGATCGCCGGCGATATGGCCGAGAGTGCCGCCGACGCGCTCGGGACGGAGCGCCCGGTCGATCTCGTCCCCGGCTCGGCCCCCGACGCGCTCGGCGTCGCCGCCGCGGCGTTGTTCGGGCTGCGGTCCGGCGCGGCACCGGGGGTCACGGCCAATGGCCCGGTGCGTCCGTTTTATCTGCGTGCGCCGGACGTGACGCCGCCGCCGGCGAAAATATCGGCTCCGGTTGCCGGGTTATGAACCGTTGCATCGGGCCGCTCCCGGCCTGGGCCGCGGAGCCGGTTTCGCTGATGCATGCGGCTTGCTTTCCCGACGATCCCTGGGACGCGGTCTCCGTCGCACAGCTTCTCGCGCTCGATGGCGTCCTCGGTCGTCTCGCCTGGCTCGACGGAGTCCCCGCCGGTTTCGTCATCGCACGCGACCTTGGCGGCGAAGCCGAGATCCTGTCGCTTGGCGTTCTGCCCGAGAAGCGGCGGCGCGGCATCGGTCGTGCGCTGCTCGGCCGGCTCCGGGCCGAGGCGGCGCGGCGGGGCATCGGCTCGATTGTCCTGGAAGTCGCGGCGGATAACGCGGCGGCGCGGCGACTCTATGGCGCGATGGGCTTCATCCCGGTCGGCGGGCGAACGCGCTATTACCGCCGCGGCGACGTGTTGATCGATGCGCTGATCCTGCGTCTGCCGACCGGAGCCGAAGTCAACCTGAACCCAAGCTGTCGCCGCCCCCCTTGATCCCGCCCTGCTGATCCAAAGAGAGGCAGCCGGCTTTCCGCTCGGTCGTCCGGCCGGTCATGTCTTGTGCCAGACAACGATTGGCCGACCCGGACAGCGATTCTTAGCGGGGCCGGCTTCGTATTGTCCGAAGGACGGCGATTACTTATATTCGGAGTCAAAGCCTCCGGGAAAGCCGCCTGATGAATAATTCCGAGCAATCGAACGAATTGCTGGCTCTGACGACAGAAATTGTCGCCGCGCATGTGTCGAACAATACCGTTGCCCTGGGAGAGCTGCCGCAGCTGATCAACCAGGTTTACAACTCGCTCGCGAATATCGGAGTGACAACGGTACCAGCCGTGGCGCGGCCGCATCCGGCGGTAAGCGTGAAGAAGTCGGTGCAGCCCGATTACATTATCTGCCTCGAGGACGGCAAGAAGCTCAAGATGCTCAAGCGGCATTTGAAGACGGCCTACAATATGTCACCCGAAGCCTATCGCGAACGATGGGGGCTGGCGCCCGATTATCCGATGGTGGCGCCAAACTATGCGAGACAGCGCAGCCATCTGGCGAAGGAAATCGGTCTCGGGACCCGCGCGCGGCGTGGCGCAGGCTGAGCGGCCGGCGCGGGTTCGGCTGCGGTCGGCGGCGCCCCCGGGGTGATCGGGCATAGGCTGATCAAATTCGTTGCTGTATGATGGTCGAGTGAGCTCGGCCCGGATCGCGCGTAGATGACTTCCCGCCTTGAGCAGCTATGCCTCGACAAAGGGTTGAAGATGACCGAGCAACGTCGTGTCATCGCGCGGGTTCTCTCGGATTCGGAGGATCACCCCGATGTCGAGCAGGTCTATCGCCGGGCCACCGCGATTGATCCGCGCATCAGCATCGCCACCGTCTACCGGACCGTGCGGTTGTTCGAGGAGGCGAACATTCTGGCGCGACACGATTTCGGCGACGGGCGCTCGCGCTACGAGGAAATGCCGAGCGCGCATCATGATCATCTGATCGACTTGCAAAGCGGTCGCGTGATCGAGTTCCGCAACGAGGAGATCGAAAAGCTGCAGGAGATCATCGCCAGCAAGCTTGGCTACGAACTGGTCGGCCACCGCTTGGAACTCTATGCCGTGCCGCGGTCCGGGGCCGGCGATCCGGACGACGAATGAGATCGATGCGCTCGGCCGGCGGCCGGCTTGGCGGGCGATGCGCGGATGGGTAGTCCGCGGATGGGCGATGCGTTGAGCGGATCGGCCGAGATGATGCGCGGCGCGCGCGCCGGGCCGTCCGCGTCGCCGATCGAGGCGCCGCCGCTGCCCGGTCTCGCGCCGGGCGGACGGCGGATTGTCGATATCGTCTCCGGCCCCCTGCAGGTTCGCCTCGCCGAAAGCGCTGCGGATATCGAGGCGGCCCAGGCCCTGCGCTATCGCGTTTTTTACGAGATCATGGGGGCCCGGCCGCTCGCCGGCATGGAGCGGCTGCGGCGCGACTTCGACGGTTATGATCGTATTTGCGATCACCTGCTCGTGCTCGACCATAACCGGGGAAGCGGCGCCGATTGCGTTGTCGGCACCTATCGGCTGATCCGACGCGAGGCGGCGGCCCGCTTCGGCGCGTTCTATTCGGCGGCGGAATACGACATCGCCGCGCTCGTGGCCTATCCCGGGGAAATTCTCGAACTCGGGCGCTCCTGCGTCGATGCCGGGTACCGCGCCCGGCCGGTGATGCAGCTGCTGTGGAGCGGCATCGCTTCCTATGTATTCCACCATGACATCGCGCTGATGTTCGGTTGCGCCAGCCTCCCGGGCACCAATCCGGAGGCGCTCGCTGCGCCGCTTTCCTATCTCTACTACCACCACCTTGCGCCGCCGGCGCTGCGCGCGCGAGCGCTGCCCGAGCGCTTTGTCGAGATGCGCCGGACCGGCTTCGGGCAAATCGACCCGCACCGCATGCTGGCGGCGCTGCCGCCGCTCATCAAAGGTTATTTACGTCTCGGCGGGTTTGTCGGAGACGGCGCGGTAATCGACGAGCAGTTCAATACGACCGATATCTGCATTGTCGTGAAAACCGATCTCGTCGCCGAGAAATACTCGCGCCATTACGAGCGCCAGTCGAAAGACCCGTGGGCCGCCTAGATGGGCAATCTGGACCGCATCGGCTCGTCCGCGCTGCGGTTTTGGCGGCTGAGCGCCTATCTCGCCTGGACGCTGCCGTTGATGCCGGTGCAAGCCCTGGGTCTGGCGCTCAGGCGGCGCTGGGTCGCCTCGTTTCCGCGGTTCTATCATCGTTGTTGCCGCCGCATTCTCGGCATCGAGGTATGCGTGGTCGGGGCGCCCGCGGCGTCGCGCCCAGTGCTGTTTGCCGCCAATCACATTTCTTATCTCGACATCACGGTGCTGGGCTCGCTGCTCGACGCCTCGTTCGTAGCCAAGACGGAAATAGCCGGCTGGCCGCTGTTCGGCTGGCTGGCGCGGCTGCAACGCTCTGTGTTCATCGACCGGCGCGCGCGCACCACCGCGCACCAGCGCGACAGCATCGCGGCGCGCCTCGCGGCGGGCGAAGCACTGATCCTGTTCCCCGAGGGAACGAGCGGCGACGGCAACCGGCTGCTGCCGGTCAAGAGCGCGCAGGTCGGCGTCGCCGGCCAAGGCTCCGACGCCGCGCCGCGGCCTGCCGGGCGGGCCGGCGAAGCCGGGGGACCCGACGCGGTG
>JBFXDF010000198.1:0-7398 GCA_050181375.1 Alphaproteobacteria bacterium | reverse complement strand
CGACCGGCGGGCCGGACGGCGGCATCGGCGCGGTGCAGCTGCCGATCGGCTATTTCGCGAACGTGATCGATATCGGCGGCGGGGTCGGGCTTGGCATCTGCACCGACGGGGTCGGTTCGAAGGCGATCGTCGCCGAGATGATGCGCAAATACGACACGATCGGCATCGACTGCGTCGCGATGAATGTGAACGACCTGCTGTGCATTGGCGCAAAGCCGTTGTCGATGGTCGATTACATCGCCGTCGAGCGGGCCGACGCGGCGATGCTCGACGGCATTGCGACCGGTCTCGCCGAGGGAGCGCGGCAGGCCGGGGTGTCGATTTCCGGCGGCGAGATCGCGCAGTTGCGCGATGTGGTGCGCGGCTTCGATCTGGTCGGCACCGCAGTGGGCCTGGTGCCGCTCGACCGGATCATCGTCGGTCGCGATATACGCCCCGGCGACCGGGTGATCGGCCTCGCCAGCAACGGCCTCCACAGCAACGGCTACACGCTGGCTCGCCGCGTCCTGTTCGAGGAGGCGAAACTCTCGGCGGAGCAGGTCATCCCCGAACTCGGCAGCGCGCTCGGCGACGAACTGCTGCGGCCGACCTTTATCTATGTCCCGGAAATCCTCGAACTGGTCGAGCGCGTGCCCGGCATCGCTGCGCTGATCCACATCACCGGCGACGGGCTGCTGAACCTGCCGCGAGTCGGCGCGGAGGTCGGTTTTGTCCTCGACACCTTGCCGCCGCCGCCGCCGATTTTCGATCTGATCGAACGCAGCGGCGGCGTCTCGCGCGCGGAAATGTTCGAGGTCTTCAACATGGGCATCGGGTTCTGCGCGGTCCTCCCTGAAAGCGATGTCGAGCAGGCGCTGTCCATTTTGGCCCGGCACGGGCGCCGCGCCTGGGTCATCGGTCGCGCGGTGGCCGACCCGGACAAATCGGTGCACCTGCCGCGGCACGGGCTGATCGGAAGCGGCAAACGGTTCCGGGCGGCCTGATCCCGTCCGCTTCGGCGCTCGGCGGAGCATGCTTCGGGCAACCCGCCCCACCGCGCGGCCGTTTACCGAGAAGCTCTTCAATTATGCGCGGGTGCTTCCGCGAGCGAGGACGCAATGTCGAAGAGGACCATGACGCTCGCCGCAGTGCTGCTGGCCGGGGGCATCGGCACGGCATCGGCTCAGGGCCAAATGCAGGGACAGGGACCGGCGCAAGGGCCAACAACAACGCCGCCGTACAATCAACAGGTCACGACGACGGTGCCGCTGGGGCCGCATATCGACAAGCCCAAGGTCAATCCGAGCGCCGCCGGCGAGATAACAGGCTGGAAAAACCCCTCGCCGCAGGACAAGGCGAACGGGGGTGCAGGCGAGCACAGCGGCTCGGTCGGGACCAATGCCAACACGCATCCCTGGACATCGCTCAAAGCGGGCGGCGAGCCGCGGCAGCAAGGCATGACGCAGCCGTCGGGGATCTATCCGCCACCGAGCTCGACGATGAACCGCGACTCCGGGAAGTAACCCCCGATACAGCCGAACTATGCGGCGCGCGCCGTGGCGCCATCGCCGCGTCCCGCCTTTGCCGCGGCGAGGATCAGGTCGGAAGCCTTTTCGGCGATCATGATCGTCGCGGCGTTGGTGTTGCCGGAAATCACGGTCGGCATCACCGACGCATCGACCACCCGCAGCCCCTCGACCCCGCGCACGCGCAATTCCGTGTCGACCACCGTGCGGTCGTGCGCGCCCATCATGCAGGTGGAGGTCTGATGGAAGGTGGTGCTGCCGGTGCGTTTCGCGTGTTCGAGCAGGTCGGCGTCGGTTTCGGTCTGTGCGCCGGGCCAGAATTCCTCGACGACATAGCGCCGCATTGTCGGCGTCTCGAAAATCCGCCGGGAAATCTTGAGCGCCGCGACCATCGTCTCCTGGTCGCCGCGGGTCGCGAGATAGTTCGGCTGCATTGCCGGCGGCACGCTCGGGTCTTGTGATTTGATCCGCACCCAGCCGCGGCTTTCCGGGCGGCACGGGATCGCCACCAGCGAGCAGCCCGGAAACGGGTGCATCGGCTCGCCGGGCTTGTCGAAGCTGCCGGCGAGAAACTGGTACTGCACATCGGGCGAGGCCAGCCCCTCGCGGGTTTTCGCGAACAGCCCGATCGGCGCCGCCCCCATCATCAGCGCCCCGCGCCGCCCGAACAAATATTCGAGGCCGGTGCGCGCCTGCCACAGCCAGGAGCGCGAGATTTCGTTCAGCGTGTTGCGGTTGCGCGCCTTGTAGATGACGCGGCAGCCGAGATGGTCCTGCAGATGGTCGCCGACCGCGGGCAGTTCGTGGACGATGTCGATGCCGTGCTGGCGCAGCAGATCGCCGGGGCCGACCCCGGATAGTTGCAGCAGTTGCGGCGACAGCAGGGAACCGCCGGACAGCAAGACCTCGGCGCGCGCCCGAACGCGGCGGACGGCGCCGTTCTGCACGAATTCGAGACCGATCGCGCGCTTGCCGTCGAACAGCACGCGCCGGGCGAAGGCGCGGATTTCGACCTTGAGGTTCTGTCGTTTCATCGCCGGGCGCAGATAGGCGATGGCGGCGCTGCATCGCCGCATTTTGCGCACGGTCAGCTGGTAGCTGCCGACGCCTTCCTGCTCGGCGCCGTTGAAATCGGGGTTGGCCCTGAACCCGGCCTCCTGCGCGGCGGCGATAAAGGCGTCGTGCAACTCGTGGCGGGCGCGCAGATCGGAGATGTCGAGCGGCCCGCCGGCGCCGTGATAATCGTCGCCGCCGCGCTCCTGGTTTTCGGCGCGGCGGAAATACGGCAGCACGTCGTCATAGCCCCAGCCGATGCAGCCGAGCTGCCGCCAATAATCGAAATCCTGCCGCTGGCCGCGGATGTAGATCAGCCCGTTGATCGAGCTGGAGCCGCCGAGCACTTTTCCGCGCGGCCACGACACGCGGCGTCCGTCGAGGCCCGGCACCGGTTCGGTCTCGAACTGCCAGGTAATCTCCGGATGGTAGATATTGCGGTAGAACCCGGCCGGGATGTGTATCCACGGGTTGGTGTCCTTCCCCCCGGCCTCGATCACGAGGACCCGGGTGCCCGGATCAGTGCTGAGACGGTTCGCCAGCACGCACCCGGCCGACCCGGCTCCGACAATGACGAAATCGTATTCGGCGTCGAAGGTCATATGGCACCCAGGGAATCATTTACCAGCAGCAGCGCGTAGGGCGGATTAGCGAAGCGCATTCCGCCACTCGGCCTCGACATTGGGGGATTATATTTCGCTCATCCGCCTACAGTACTTTCGATTCCTAAAATTTGCCTTCGACTCCGAAGCACGCCTGCTTCTTTGCTTCGCAGTTGGCCTTCCATTTTGATTTGTTGGCCTCGCACGTTATCTTGTCAATGGGGTTCTTGTGCCCGCAGTCAATCTGGCGCCCCGAACACTCCAACTGTTTGCATTCGGTGAAAAGCGTCTCTGCCTTTACAGGTAACGCTACAAGCGAGAGACCGCCTAGCAACGCACAAGCGAAGAGAGCGCGCATAGCATGGTCCTTTCGTGAAGGGTTAATTACCACGGCTTACTTGCCCTTTAGACACATTTCTCGATTCTATCTATAAACTAGTAGGGCGGAATAGCGAAGCGCATTCCGCCGCATCCGGCATCACCGACAGCGGATTGCCCCGGGCTTTTGCCGGCGTTATTCGCCCTACATCTACACCCGGTGCAACGGCGCTCCGGTGCGCTCCTGCAGTTCTGCGAGCGTCAGGCCAGGCACCATGTCGGTGACGACAAAGCCGCGCTCGGTCACGTCGATGACGGCGAGTTCGGTGTAGACGCGCTTGACGCAGCCGGCGGCGGTCAGCGGGTAGGTGCAGCGGCGCAAGAGGCGCGCTTCGCCCGAGCGGGTGTTGTGCTCCATGACGATCCAGATGCGGCGAGCGCCGGCCGCGAGGTCCATCGCGCCGCCGATCGCCGGGGCGTTGTCGTCCTCTGAGCGCGCCCAGTTCGCAAGGTCGCCGTTCTCGGCCACCTGAAACGCGCCGAGCACGCACAGATCGAGATGCCCGCCGCGCACCAAGGCGAAGCTGTCCGAATGGCTCATATAGCTGCCGCCGGGACGCAGCGTCACGTACTGGCTGCTGGCGTTGATCAGCCAGCGGTTGATCCTGTCGGGCGCCGGCGCCGGTCCCATGCCGACAATGCCGTTCTCGGAATGGAACACGACCTCGCGCTCGGGCGGGACGTAATTGCCGACGAGGGTCGGGATGCCGATGCCGAGATTGACCGACCACCCCTCCGGGATGTCCTGCGCGACCCGCGCCGCCAGCGCATCGCGGCCCAGGGGCTGCCACTTTTGACTGTCTGCCATCTGAATTTCTCCTGCGGGGCCTCGCGCGGTCACGTCTTCAGCGGCGGGTCGCCGGCCTCGACATAGACGAGCCGGTCGACATAGATGCCGGGCGTGGCGATCTCCTCCGGCGACAATTCGCCGAGTTCGGCGATGTGCTGCGTCTGCGCGATCGTCAGCTCGGCGGCGGCGGCCATGACCGGGTTGAAGTTGCGCCCGGCGTCGCGATACACGAGGTTGCCCCAGCGGTCGGCCCGCCACGCCTCGACCAGCGCCACATCGCCGCGGATCGCGTGCTCGAGGATGTATTCGCGCCCCTCGAAAGCACCGCCGAACGTCCGCGCTTCCTTGCCCTGGGCCAGCTTGGTGCCGGCCCCGGTGGCGGTGAAAAAGGCCGGGATGCCGGCCGCCCCGGCCCGGATGCGCTCGGCCATCGTGCCCTGCGGCACGATTTCCAGCTCGATCTGCCCGGCCGCGAATACCTCCTCGAACAGCACCGAGCCGCGGCTGCGCGCGAAGCTGCACACGATCTTGCGCACGCGGCGCTCGCCGATCAGCCGCGCCACCCCCTCCTGAAAGCGGCCCGCCGTGTTGTGCACGACGACGAGGTCCTTCGCGCCCTGCTCGATCAGCCCGTCGACCAGCGCGCGCGGCTCGCCGACCTGCGCGAACCCGGCGATCAGCACGGTCGAGCCGTCCTTGATGCCGTCGAGCGCCTCGGCCACCGAGCGGACGAATTTGTCGATCATCAGCGCCCCGTCACTCCTTTGCGTGCCGCCGATTTAACCGGAAGCGGGCGCGGAGGGGAACACCCGAACGGCTCGCGGCTGGTCTTCTAGCGTCGCCGGGAACGGTTGAACTCGCGCTCCAGCATCACGCTGTAGCGCGACATGAAGAAACAGAACGCGAAATAGATCGCGCCGGCGAAAATATACGCCTCGGCGCTGAAGCCCTGCCATTCCGGGTCGGCGAGCGCGGCGTTGACCGTGCCGAGCAGATCGAACAGGCCGATGATGATGACGAGCGAGGTGTCCTTGAACGTCCCGATAAACGTGTTGACAAGCGGCGGGATCACCAGCGCCAGCGCCTGCGGCAGCACGATCAGCCGGGTCCGCTGCCAGTAGCCGAGGCCCAGCGAATCGGCCGCCTCGATCTGGCCCTTGGGGATCGCCTGCAACCCGCCGCGCACGATTTCGGCGAGATAGGCGGCGCTGAACAGGACGAACGCGACCTGCGCCCGCAACAGCTTGTCGATCGTCACGCCGGCCGGCAGAAACAGCGGCAGCATGACCGAGGCCATGAACAAAACCGTGATCAGCGGCACGCCGCGCACCAGCTCGATATAGGCGACGCAGACCGCGCGCACCGCCGGCAGTTCCGAACGCCGCCCCAGCGCCAGAGCGACGCCGAGCGGAAACCCGAGCGCCATGTGCCGACCACGGCCAGGATCAAGGTCAGCGGCAGCCCGCTCCACAGCAATGTCTCGACATAGGGCAGGCCGAAGACGCCGCCCCACATCAGCACGCCAACCGCGATAAGCCCGCCGAGCCAGATCAACAGCAGCCTGCGCCCCCAGTGCCGGCGGTCGCAGCTCGCCGCGATCATCGCGACAAAGATTACGACGACGACCAACGGCCGCCATTGCTCCTGGTACGGGTAGCGGCCGAACAGGATGAAGCGCAGCTTCTCGCCGATAAAGGCCCAGCACGCGCCGATTTCCCCGCCGCCCGGGCCACGGCAGGCCTGCGCGTTCGGCGCGCTCCATACCGCGTCGATAAAAGCCCATCGGACAAAGGGCGGGATCGTCACGGCCAGCAGATAAAGCGCCAGCAGCGTCAGGATCGTGTTGAACACGCCGCCGAACAGGTTGATCCGCAGCCACTCGATGATGCCGCGGCTCGGCGGCCGCGGCCGCTCGGCGGCAGTCGGGGTGCGCTCCGCGAGGTCGGTCATTACCCCGCACCCGCGAATGGGCCATCCCGGCCCACGGGTCCGGCGTTCAGCCGGCCCGAGGATAAACTCCGGCCGGGCTCCATGCTTCCGCTATCCGGCTGGCCGAAAAATGGGTCCCGGCCTTCACGGATCAATTCGGTGGGCTGAAGGCCCACGGGATGGCGCCAAGGCAATTGCATTGAGACTCGCGCCAGCTGCCGGTTCACCGCTCCACCAGCGCGACCGAGCGGTTGTAGAGGTTCATCAACAGCGAGATCGCAAGGCTGATCGCGAGATACACCGCCATGATCATCGCGATCCCCTCGACCGCCTGGCCGGTCTGGTTGATCGTCGTATTCGCGATCGACACCAGGTCCGGATAACCGATAATGACGGCGAGAGAGCTATTCTTCGTCAGGTTCAGGTACTGGCTCGTCATCGGCGGCACGATGACGCGCAGCGCCTGCGGCAGCACGATCAGCCGCATGCGCTGTGACGGCTTGAGCCCCAGCGCCATCGCCGCCTCGCTTTGGCCCCAGCTGACCGCGAGAATGCCGGCGCGCACGATCTCGGCGATAAACGCGCCGGTATAAACCACCAGTCCCAACAGGAGCGCCGCGAATTCGGGCGAGGCCGCGCCGCCGCCGGCGAAGTTGAACCCGCGCAACTCCGGCAGGTCGAGCCGCAGCGGCGATCCGGCTCCGATAAACACGATTGCGGGCAGGCCGAGGATCAGCCCGACCCCGACCCAGCCGGCCGGAAATTGCAGCCCGGTGGCGGCCTGCCGCCGCCGCGCCCAGCGCGACAGCACCCAGGCGCCCGCGATCCCGGCGATGAAGGCGGCCAGCATATACCAGTACGCCGGGTCGCCGTAGGGCAGCGGAAACACCAGCCCGCGATTGCTGACAAACACGTCGGGAAGCGGCTGCCAGGCCTGCCGCGGCGATGGCGCATAGCCGCGCAGGAGCCCCCACCAGAAGAACAGCTGGAGCGCCAGCGGGATATTGCGGAAGGTCTCGACATAAATCTGCGCCAGCCTGGCAACGAGCCAGTTCGTCGAAAGCCGCGCCAATCCGATCAGCGTACCGAGAACGGTGGCCAGCACGATGCCGAGCGCCGCGACATAAAGCGTATTGGTCAG
>JBFXDF010000197.1:0-7438 GCA_050181375.1 Alphaproteobacteria bacterium | reverse complement strand
GCGACGCGGCCGGCTCCTCCGGCCCCGCCGGCATTCTAACGATGGCGATGTCGGCGATCGATGTCGCGCTGTGGGATATCAAGGGCAAGGCGCTCGGCCTGCCTTTGTGGAAATTGCTCGGCGGCGGGCGCGACCACATCCGCACCTATGCCAGCGGCGCGCTCAGGCGCGGTCTCAAGCTCGACGAGGCCGTCACCGCCGCCGGCAGGTTGCGCGACAAGGGTTACCGTCAGACCAAGATGCAGCTCGGCCTGCCCGGTGTCACGACGCCTTCGCGCGAGGTCGAGCAGGCTAGGCTGATCCGCGAGGCGGTCGGTCCCGACATGGATCTGATGTGCGACATCAACCAGCGCTGGCGCCCGGAGCAGGCGATCGACATCGGCAGGCGGGTCGAGGGTGCCGGGGTCGGGCTGTTCTGGCTCGAGGATGTCACGACGCACGACGACTATGCCGGCCTCGCGCGCGTCGCCGGCGCGCTCGCAACCCCCGTGGCCGGCGGCGAGTACCTCTACGGGATCGTCCCCTTCCGCCACATGCTGGAGGCGCGCTCGGTCGATATCCCGATGATCGATCAGGTGCGCTCGGGCGGCATCACGCCGTGGCTCAAGATCGCCGGCATGGCCGAAGCCTTCAACCTGCCGGTCGTCAGCCACGGCGTCCCCGAAATCCACGTGCATCTGGTCGGCGCCGCGCCGAACGGCCTCACCGTCGAATACATGCCGCGCCTGTTCCCGCTGTGGAAAGAGGTGCCGCAGCCGGTCGATGGCGACCTGCTGATGCCGACCGCCCTCGGCCTCGGCCTCGAATTCGATCAGCGGGCGATCGAGAAATACCGCGCATGAGTCGGCTTCTTTGATAGACTAAAACCAATGTCTGACCTGCCCGAGAACGTGGACTTGCAGTGGATCGGACGCTTTCTGCTCGGCATGCAGGAGCGCCTGCGGGTAATCGGCGATGACGTTGCCGAACTGAAAACCGATCTGCGCGAAATCCGCGGCCGGGTCGCGATCCTCGAAGCCAACTACGCCAGCGTGTCGTTCCGCGTCGATCGCCTCGGCGATCGGCTCGACCGCATCGAGCGCCGCCTCGGTCTCGTCGAGGCATAGCCCTCCCTGCGCCGCCGCATACCCGACCCGCCTTTCCCGCCGTACGAAAGCCCCGCGACATTCAGCCGCCGTGATATAATTCCCGCCGAGTGGAACCGGGCGGAAACACCGAAGCGGAGGAAACCGATGGCGTATGACCTGCTGATCAGGAACGGGCGGATTGTTGACGGCTCGGGGATGCCGTCCTTCATGGGTGATGTCGCCGTAAAGAACGGCAAGATCGCCGAGATCGGCAAGCTCTCGGGCGCCGCCGATCAGGTGGTCGATGCCGGCGGACAGGCTGTCGCGCCGGGCTTTATCGACAACCACTGCCACTACGACGCGCAGGTCACCTGGGACCCGCTCTGCTCGTTCTCGTGCGACCATGGCGCCACCTCGGTCGTGATCGGCAACTGCTCGCTGTCGCTCGCGCCCGTGAAGAAGGGCAACGCCACCCGGATGGCCGAGTTTCTGTCCTATGTCGAAGCGATCCCGATGGAGGTCCTCAACACGATCGAGGTCGATTGGGAGACCTTCCCGCAATACATGGACCGGCTCGACCGCAATCTCGGCGTCAATGTCGGCACGCTGATCGGCCATACCGCCGTGCGCTATTACGTGATGGGCGACGAGTGCCAGACGCGCACCGCGACCGGCGACGAAATCAAGGCGATGCAGGGTGTCGTGCGCGACGGCATGGAAGGCGGCGCGCTCGGGTTGTCGGTGTCGCGCAACCGCGGCCACTACGACCCGCAGGGCGTCCATATCCCGGCGCTGTGGGCCGACGAGAACGAGATTTTCGCGCTCGCCGACGTGCTGCGCGAACTCGGCACCGGCATCATCCAGTCGGGCGGCGGCCGCGACGCCGAGATGAAGGACGGGCTGATGGCGCGCCTGTCCGAGGCGACCGGGCGTCCCGTCATCTACAACAATTTGGGACAGAGCGTGCGCCGTCCGGGCGATTGGCAGCGCCACATGGCGCGGGTTGACGAGACCGCCGCCAAAGGCATCCGCGCCTACCCGCTGTGCTCGCCGAACACGACCACCCAGACCTTCAACATGGCGAACACGCAGGTGTTCCGCGGCTCGCCAACCTGGCACCCGATCCTGTTGGCCTCGGACGACGAGAAGCTGCGCGCCTATGCCGACCCCGCCGTGCGGCAGAAGCTGCACGAGGAAATGGTCGAGAACAAGGTCGAGATCCCCGGCAACACGATCGCGCGCGACTGGTACAACTACATCTGGGTCGAGGAACCAAAGCTAGAAAAAAACAAGTGGATGACGGGCAAGACCCTCAACCAGATCGCCCAGGCGCAGAACAAGCGCATCATCGACGCCTTTCTCGATCTGGTCGTCGAGGAGAAGCTTGAAACAATCTTCATGCAGGCCGAGAACAACATCGACCCCGAGGCGATGCGCGCGATCCTGAACTACCCGAACGCGCTGATCGGCCTGTCGGACGGCGGCGCGCACGTGCAGTTCCATGGCGGCTACGGCTACTCGTCGCGCCTTCTCGGCGAATGGGTCCGCGAAAAGCAGGTCATGAGCCTCGAAAAGGCGGTGCGCCGGCTGACCTTCGACTCGGCCTCGACCTTCGGCCTCTATGATCGCGGCCTGTTGCGCCCCGGCATGGCGGCGGACATCACGATCTTCGATCCCGACACCGTGAAGCCCTTGCCCGAGTTCATCGTGCACGACTTCCCGGCCGGCGGCTGGCGCTTCAAGGAGCCGGCGGCGGGCATCTACGCCACCTTTGTCAACGGCAAGATGCTGATGAAGGAAGGCGAGCACACCGGGAACCTCCCCGGCCGCGTCCTGCGCAACTCGCGCTATCAGGCTGCGCGGGCGTAGCCGCCCGTACCTTCATCCCCTCCCCTCCCCGGGCTTGACCCGGGGATCAGGGGGCGGGTTAGGCCGGGGACCGGAAGTCCGGGCAATCCCAAATCCATAAAGAAGCGCCGATTAGGTGCCGCCGATGTGAATCAGGGAGAAAAGCGATGAACCCAAATGGAATCGTTGTCGCGCCCGGCGAAGGACCGGTATGGGCGATGGAGCCGGGGCGGAAATCGGTCCTCAAGCTGCAGAACGGCGACACCGAACAAAGCGTGATGATGTTCGAGGAAACGGCGCCGGTCGGCACAGTGACACCGATGCATCTCCATCACGACAGCGACGAGGTCGCCTACGTCCTGAGCGGCGAAATCACCTTCAAGATCGGCGATCAAACCACCGTCGGCGGCCCTGGAACCTCCGCCTTCATGCCCCGCGACGTCCCGCACGCGTGGAAGAGCACCGGCGCCGAGCCCGGCCGGGTGCTGTTCCTCTACATGCCGGGCCGGGCCGGCGGCCTGTTCGAGGAACTGGCGGGTCATGCCGACGTTTCGCCAACCTCCGCCGACGCGGAGTTCGCGCGGATCGCGGAACGCCACGGCTGGGAGATCGTCGGACCCCCGCCGTTCTGAGCCAAATCGGGTCGGCGGCGCCTACCTCTTTCCTTCCTCGCGAGTGCGGCCCGCGGCGGGGCGCACCCGGCCCGTCACACCGGCGAAGGCCGGTGTCCACGGCAGATGTGGTCCCGTCCTTCGCCTTCGCCGGGATGACCATTACGCATCGGTTCTGGGCAGATCGCCTGGGCGATGGTAGAGGGAAGCGGAATGCCGCGTCACGTTTTTTAGGACCGATGCCGAGCGAAACCGAGATCCGCGATTGGTGCCTCGCCTATCTTGCCCGAACCGTCGATAACCCGTCGATCGCGGTCGGACCCGACATCCCGTTCGAACAGATGGGTCTCGATTCGGCGACCTCCGCTTATTTCATCGTCGAACTCGAGGAGTGGGTCGGCACCGAGCTCGAACCCGAGCTGGTTTACGACCACCCGACCGTCGATAGGCTCGCCCGGCACATCGCCACCCGCGGCGGCACCGCAACCGGCGGCCGTCCGGCGTGACCGCCAGCGCCGGCAAAGCGGCGCCGGCGGATTTCGCCACGCTCGCCGATCTGCTGCATCGCCGCGCCGCGGCGCAACCGCAAGACCCGGCCTATATCGAGCTGTCCGATCGCGGCCAGGAAGTGGCGCGGCTCGCCTTCGCCGAACTGGTCCGCCGCGCTGCCGGTCTTTCGCGGCGCATTGCCGATCGCGCCAAGCCGGGCGACCGCGCGCTGATCGTCTGCCCGAACGGCGTCGGCTTCATGGTCGGATTTTTCGCCTGCGCGCTGTCGCGCGTCGCGGCGGTCCCGATGATGGTGCCGCGCCGCAACAGCGCCCGCGACGCCAGCGCCGCCATTATCGCCGACTGCGCGCCGCGTCTCGCGCTCGCGCCGCGCGCCCTGATCGACGGCGGGCGCGGCGACGTGGCCGCGCGCTTCGCAAATGGCGGTCGCGACGGGGCCATCCTCGAATTTCTCGCCGTGGATGACGCGGAAACGTTTTTCGACCCCGCCGCCCCTCCTCCGCGCCGCAGCGATCCCGTGCCCGACGATATCGCGCTTCTGCAGTACACCTCCGGCTCGACCTCGGCGCCGAAGGGGGTCGTGGTCAGCCACGCCAACCTGCTCGCCAATCTGGCGATGATCGCGCGGGCCTTCGGCAATACCGCGAGCTCGACCTATGTCAGCTGGGTGCCGCTCTATCACGACATGGGGCTGATCATAAACGCGCTGCAGAGCCTCTATGTCGGCGCGGCCTGCGTATTGATGACACCGGTCGCCTTCGTACAGCGCCCGCTGATTTGGCTGCGCGCGATCAGCGATTACCGGGCCGAAGTGGCCGGCGGACCCAATTTCGCCTTTGACCTGTGCGTCGAGCGCTACCGTCCGGAGCAGATGGACGGCATCGACCTGTCCCGCTGGAAGGTCGCCTTCAACGGCGCCGAACCGGTGCGCGCCCAATCGATCCGCCGTTTCTCGCAGACCTATGCGGCGCACGGTTTCTCGCCATCGACGATGCTCCCGGCATACGGTCTGGCCGAGGCGACGGTCTTGGTCTCCGCCGGCCGCCGCGGCGCCGGCCCGGCGATGCGCGCCGTCAGCGGCAGCGCCCTTCGCGCCAGCCGCATCGCGCCGCCGGACCACGCGGCGGACGCGCATACGATCGTCGGCTGCGGCCGCGCGATCGGCGGCGAGCAAATCGCGATCGTCGATCCGGACAGCCTCGTCCGGCTCGGCGCCGGACAGATCGGCGAAATCTGGGTCGCCGGCCCGAATGTCGCGCGTGGCTACTGGAGGAACTCCGAGGCAAGCGCCGCCGCTTTCGGAGCGAACATCGCCGGTGATGATCGCGCGGACTGGCTGCGTACCGGCGACCTCGGTTTCCTCGACGACGCCGGCGAGCTGTACGTTACCGGCCGCGTCAAGGACATCATCATCATCCGCGGCGCCAATCACTACCCGCAGGATATCGAGAACACCGCCCAGGAGGCCCATCCCGCGCTGCGCCGCCACGGCGGCGCCGCTTTCGCGGTCGGCGATCAAACCGAGGCGGAACGGCTGGTCATCGTCCAGGAGGTCGAGCGCACGTACCGCAACCGCGTCGACCTCGCCGAGATTGTCGGGCGCATCCGCGAAGCGGTTGTCGCCGCGCACGACATCGTGCCGCACGAGATCGCGCTCTTGCGGCCGGGCGCCTTGCCGAAAACCACCAGCGGCAAAATCCAGCGCGCCCTGAGCCGTCAGCTCTGGCGGGAGGGATCGCTCGACCGACTTTAGCTGGCGAACTCTTCATACGGTCGCGCTCGTGGTATGACGCGTCGCCGCAATGGCAATTCGGCCAATCGATCGACTATCGTCGGGCCTCGGTAAGGCGTCCGGCCGCCGGGATGCCGCAAATCGGGTGTCGCGATGCAACTTTCACGCGAGATTCTGCTGCCGCATATTCCGTTGCCTGTCGGCCAGCCGTGCGAGGCGCCTCGACCATTGGTTGCACGGCCTCGGCCGGGTTTCGGACGACGATCGCACGGTATCGCGCTGGCGCTTGCGGCGTTGCTCCCCGCCGCCTGCACCGGACCGTCGGCGCTGCCTTCGGCCAATCCGTTCGCCGGCGCCTGGAACACCGCCGAGCGGCAGCAGATCGCGTTTCGCGACGACACGGTCGTGATCAGCCCGCCCGGCTTGCCGCCGACCCCGATCGGCCCGACGGTCTGCGAGGGGCGGTTCGGCTTTGGCTACGATCGGCAGAGCCGCGACGCGCTGCTGACACTGACGCCGCAGCAGCCGGAGCTGCGCCAGAGGCTCGCGGCACAACTGCCCGGCTCGGATTACCGCGTCGCCGAGCTGACTTGCGGCGATGGCGGCACGACCTACGTGCTGCTCGGCGAGCGCGACCTGTTGGCGATCCATCAAGACCGCGGCATCGCCAACATCGAGCGGCTGTCGCGCTGACGAACGTACTAACGGCGTCGCTGGTGGATATGGAACCTCGTCTCAAGAGCGCGATCCGTGTCAAGGCGCTGATCCGACGCTGCGATCTCGCCGCGATCGGGGTCGCGGTCACCGCGCGCGGCGACCCGGATGCCGGCGCCATCCTGCTGAAGCTCGTCGGCCGCGAGGCCGGATGCACCGTGCTGGCGCAGGCACGCCGCCCGGACGGCAGCGCCGTGTGGCTGCGCGCCACCGGCCCGCTTCCGGTCGCGGAACCCGAGGCCGACGCCTATATCCTCCGCCAGCGCAACCGCGACCCCGATCTGTGGGTTGTCGAAATCGACAGCGCCGCCGCCGAAACCCTGCTCGACATGCCGATCGTGACCTGATTCAGCCGCCGTCGCCCGTTCACCCGCTCTTATCGGAGCCTCCGTGTCCGCCACACCGCCCCGACCGGCACCGCCGCCGTCCCACCCCGATCTCGAAATCGTCAGCGCCGAGAGCGGCTTTGCCCGGCATATCAGCGTCGATGTCGTGCGTTTCCGGCATCGCCTGTTCGCGGGCGGCTGGAGCGGCGAGCGCGTCTTCGACATCGTCCGCCGCGGCGAGGCGGTCGCGGTGCTGCTCTATGACCCGGACCGCGACAGCGTCGTGCTGATCGAACAGTTCCGTCTCGCGGCGCTCTATGGCGGGCGCTCGCCCTGGCAGATCGAGAACGTCGCCGGGCTGATCGACACCGAGCACGAAACCCCCGAGGAGGTCGCCCGGCGCGAAACCCGCGAGGAGAGCAATCTCGAACCGCTCGGCGACCTGATCCCGATCCAGCGCATCCTTCCCGCCAGCGGCAGCCTCGACGAGGTCATCTGGCTCTATTGCGCCCGCGTCGATTCGACCGACGCCGTCGGCCTCTACGGCCTCGCCGACGAGCACGAAGACATCCGCGTCATCGTCAAGACCGTCGCCGAGGCGGAAGCGATGCTCGATGCCGGCGCGATCGA
>JBFXDF010000196.1:0-7440 GCA_050181375.1 Alphaproteobacteria bacterium | reverse complement strand
AGGGCGTAATGGACGGCCGCAACGTCACCAAGCATCGGCGCATGATCCATGACTTCGCCTGCTCGGGTTTGATCGCCTGCGCAAAATGCGGCTGCTTGGTGGTCGGCGAGATCAAGAAGCAGAAGTAGTACATCTATTACCATTGCACGGGATATGCGGACAAATGCCGAGGCGAGCCCGCCTCCTGCCGGCGGAAGTACGTCCGCGAGGAGGCACTGGAGGCGCAGTTCGCCGAGGTGTTAGGGCGGCTGCGCTTCGACGACGAGGTGCTGAGCTGGGTCCGGGAAGCGCTTCAGGCCAGCCATGCCGACCAGCGTCGTGAACATCAAGTGGCCGTTGAGCGTCTTCGCGCCGAGCACAAGCGTCTCGGCGACCGCATCAGCGCCATGTACATCGACAAGCTCGACGGCAAGATCGGCGGCGATTTTTTTGACAAGTTCGCCGGGGAATGGCGCGACGAACAGCTGCGCTTGCAGCGGGAGATCAATCGGCACGAGGCTGCCGAGCAGTCCTATATGGATGAGGGCGTGCAGATTCTCGAACTCGCCCGCAATGCCCAGGCGCAGTTCGAACGCCAGCCGGCTCGGGAAAAGCGACGTCTGCTCAATTTCATGCTTTCGAACTGCTCTTGGGACGACGGCGAGGTGCGAGCCACCTTCCGGCAACCATTTGACTTACTTGCGGAAACCGTTGCAATCGCCGCCAGCCAGAGCGGGGGACAGGCGGCCACTTCGGGAAAAACCGAGATTTGGCTGGGGGACTAGGATTCGAACCTAGACTGGCGGAGTCAGAGTCCGCTGTCCTACCGTTAGACGATCCCCCACTGGCATCGGGCGGGCCGGCGGCAGCCGGCGGCCGGCGGCCGCGATCGGCCGGGCGCGCAGCTTTTATCACATGCCGCCGAGATTGGGTAGCGCGCTCGAAAATCAAGCATTGCAAGGCCGGCCGCTCGCGCTGCCGCGGCGCCGTTGCCCCGGCGAATGAGCGCCCCCACCTCTGGGGCGTCCGTCGGACCGGACCGATCGCGGTCCGCGCCGCAAATCTCTACAATCGGCACGGGTACGCAGGTGGCGAGCATCGCGGAGAAGATTGGCGGCGAGCGCGACGGAACGGCGGCGGACGACCCGGCGACACGGGCCCAAATCGCGATGTTGCCGGGCGCCCATCGCCGTGCCGAGAGCGGCCATCCCTGGGTGTACTCGAACGAGATCGCGATCGACGCCGCGGCCAGGGCACTGCCGCCTGGGACCCTCGTGACGCTGCGCCGCTCCGACGAGCGGCCGTTCGGCGTCGCGCTGTTCAACCCGCATGCGCTGATCGCCGCGCGGCTGCTCGATCGCGACGCCAACCGGACCATCGCGACCCGGTTCTTTTCGCGCCGGATCGAGCGGGCGCTGCGCATTCGCGAGCGGCTTTATGCGGCGCCCTGCTATCGCCTCGTGCACGCCGAGGCCGACGGTTTGCCCGGCCTCGTCGTCGATCGGTTCGGGGCGGTGCTGGTCGTGCAGACCAATGCCGCCGGTATGGAACTCCTGCTGCCGCCGGTGACCGAGGCGCTCGGCGCTCTGCTGTCTCCGGAGGCGATCGTGCTGCGCAACGACAGCCCGGCGCGGAACCTCGAAGGGCTGCCGCTCTACAGTCGGGTGGCGCACGGTGCGGTCGATGGCCCGGTGATGCTCGACGAGAACGGCGTCGGATTTCTGGCCGATGTGCTCGGCGGTCAGAAGACAGGCTGGTTCTACGACCAGCGCGATAATCGCGATTTCGTGGCTGCGCTCGCCGGCGGCGCGCGACTGCTCGACCTGTATTGCTACAGCGGCGGGTTTGCCGTGACCGCCGCCGCGCGCGGTGCGGAATCGGTGCTCGGCATCGACCGCTCCGAGGCGGCGCTGACGCTTGCCGAAAGCTCGGCGCGGCTGAACGGCGCGGCCGATCGCTGTACGTTTCGCCGCGGCGAGGTGTTCGCCGAAGCCGCCGCGCTGGCTGGGTCCGGCGAGCGTTTCGACATCGTTGTCGCCGATCCGCCGCCGTTCGCGCGCTCGAAACGCGACCTGCCGGCGGCGCTGCGCGGCTATCGCAAGCTGGCGCGGCTCGCGGCGCAGCTGACCGCGCCCGGCGGGTTTCTGTTTATCGCCTCGTGTTCGCATAATGTCGGCGCCGCGGAGTTTGCCGAAGCGGTGCGGCGCGGTCTCGCCGACGCCGGTCGCGCCGCTCGCATCCTGCGCGAGAGCGGCGCCGGTCCCGACCACCCGGTCCATCCTGCACTGCCGGAGACCGGCTACCTGAAAACACTGACCCTGGCGCTGGACTAGCAGTGCGCGTCATTTAGTATAGAAGGCTATAAGTACCTAAACGCCCATTCCCTCGCCGACTCGTTACAGCATGAGCTTCGGTTGCTTCGCCGATCCACATTGCTCGCCCAGTACGGCGATCTCTGGAAAAATGTGGCGGCTCACTCAGGCTGTCTGGTTGCGGTAAGCGCGGCTTTTGCCTCGGCGAAATGGAGCGCCCACATGCCGGCACCGGCGTCGAGCAGCAGCAGGCGATGCAGGTCCGGACAATAACACATCGCGAAATGGGCATCGGGCATCGTCGGCATCAAAACCGTACGCGGCACGTCGAGCGCCCAGGCAAGATGCTTGATACCGTTGTCCACTCCGATGAAGTAACTGGCGCGTTTCAGCAGGGCGGCAATCACCGCTATCGGAAGGTCCGGCAGAATCGCGATCCGCTCATGCCAGTCGCCCATCGACCGAATGCAACCAAGCTCCGCCACAATAGCCTTCTCTCGCCAGGCTCGCTCGGCCGCGGGCCAGTGATCGAAGGAAAAGCGGGTAGCGACCGGCGCGAGGATGACGACGCGCGGATCGGCGAGCAGCTCTTCCAGCATCGGGCGGAGGACACCGAGTGCCTGGTTTAGCCAGTTGGGTCCATACTTGGTTAGATTAATGATGAGAAAGCGTGCTTCAGGCCAGCGCGTGAGCAGCTGTGCCGCTTCCTGATGCGCCGCCTCCGGCAGGGTGAGATGCGGCCGCGAGGCGAGAATGTCGTAGACGGGGACACCAAGCCAACACGACTCGGCGAGAAAGAAATCATTGCTCCAGGTATCGATGAACAGGTCGGCAGCGCGCATTTCCGAGAGCGCGGCCGGGTCGAGGTTCTCCAGCCGGCCCATCGCCCCAACCGTCTCAGGCGGCGCACGCAGCCGAACCGCAACGACGCGATCGGCATCGGGGGACAGCCGCGCCACGGCGAGCTGAGCCTCGCCGCCATTCGCATCGGAATAGGCGACGATCACGTCATCCGGAAAGCGCTGGCGGATAAAGTGTAAAATGCGCATGTTGAGCAGATGATCGCCGATCCCGCCTGACAACCGGACGGCAATCCTACCCGGTGTTCCTGATTTGGTTACAAAGGAAACAACAGGGCGGGCCGGGCGAGTGCGCAGCATGCTAAGAGGAGAGCGGGACGGGAGAGAAGAATGAAAGCGGAAACGACGGCGGAATGGCCGACAGCACCAATGGAGGAGCATGTCAGTCTTCATAGTGATATGCGAAAGCAAATCCCGCTTCATCGCAGCGGCTCGTGGGAAACCGACGAGCTCACCGTCGATTTACGATTTGAAGTGACATCGTAAGTGGGTTTCGTCACAAAGTCAAGTTTACGATTCTATACGCAAAATTTTCAAAAATGCGATACACGGCCTAGTAGGCAAGCGGTTCATATCCTACCCCGCGCATTACCGCGCTCGGCGAGATGGGTGCCGACATACTCCTGATAAATGGATAATGTGCTTTGCGCTGGCGATGATCCGTGGTTGCTGGCAATCCATCAAGACTGTGCAACGCCCGCTTGGACATTTGCTTCGAGCCGCTTTGTGTTCTTAAATCCACCGGCGCGCAAAAACAAAGTTCAATAGTCGCTGGCGCTATCAGCACTCTCCTGGAGGCGGCGCCGCCGCGTGGCGGAACGGCGAGTATTCGGCGAGTTGTTCGATCTTGTGCTCGACCATGTCGCGTTCGCGGTCGAGAAACGCGGCGACGGCGCGGCGAAAACCGGGGTCGGGGATCCAATGCGCGCTGTAGGTCGGCACCGGCAGATAGCCGCGCTGCAGTTTGTGCGGCCCCTGCGCGCCGGCCTCGACCCGCGTCAGCCCCTTCTCAATCGCGAACTCGATCGCCTGGTAATAGCAGCATTCGAAATGCAGAAAGCGGTATTCGCGGTGCGCCCCCCAGTTGCGACCGTAGATCGTGTCGCGCCCCAGTATGTTGAACGCGCCGGCGATGTAGTCCTTGCCGCGCCGCGCCATGAACAGCACGATTTTGTCGGGCATGCGCTCGCCGAGCATCGAGAAAAACCGCCGCGTCAGATAGGCCGACCCCCATTTGCGGTCCGACGTGCCGAGATAGAGGCGATAAAACGCATCCCAGGCCCGTTCGGTCAGGTCCGAGCCGGTCAGCAGATCGATCTCGATGCCGCCGGCCAGCGCTTCACGACGCTCCTTCTTGACCGCCTTGCGCTTTCTCGAATTGAGCGCGGCCAGATAGTCGTCGAAATCGCGGTAGCCGTCATTGGTCCAATGGAATTGCTGGCCGATGCGCGGCAGAAACCCGGCCTGTCCGAATGCCTCGAAATCCCGCGCCTCGGGAAAATTCACGTGCAACGACGACAGCTTCCTCTGGCGCGCCAGTTCGATCATACCGGCGACCAGATGCAGGCGCGTCTCTTCCGGCGCGTCCGGTGCGACGAGCAGCCGCGGTCCCGGCACCGGGGTGAACGGCACGGCGCATAACAGCTTCGGGAAATACCGCCCGCCGGCACGCTCGTAGGCGTCGGCCCAGCCCCAGTCGAACACGTACTCGCCGTAGGAGTGACTCTTCAGGTACATCGGCACGGCGCCGAAAAGCCGACCGCTGGGTCCGGCGAGCGCCAGATGCTGCGGCGCCCAGCCGGCGCGCGCCGTCGCCGAGCCGCTCTCCTCGAGAATGTCGAGAAAAGCATGCGACACGGTCGGGTTGACGCCGCCGGCGCAGGCGTCCCAATCCGCCGCCGGTATGTCGCGAATCGCGCGATGCACCGTCACGGAAATCGGTTCGGCCCCGTTGGTCCTCGCAACGTCGTTCACCGTCGCGCTCCGTCCGCTTATCCGATTTCGAACACGGCTTCGACCTCGACCGCCACGCCGCCGGGCAGCGAGCTGACGCCGACCGCGGCGCGGGCATGGCGCCCGATATCGCCGAAAACCTCGACCATCAGATCGGACGCGCCGTTCACGACTTGCGGCATGTCGGTGAACTCGGGCGTGCAATTGACAAAGCCGCGCAGCTGCGCAACGCGGCGAACTCGATCGAGATCACCGCCGCAGGCGGTGCGCAGATGCGTCAGGATATTGAGCGCGCACAACCGCGCCGCGTCGCGTCCCTCCGCGATTTCGATGCCGGCGCCGAGCTTGCCGACATGGCGGCGCTCGCCGTTCCATTGGCTGATCTGCCCGGCGACGAACACGAGACCGCCCGCGACCGTGAACGGCACGTAATTGGCCATCGGCGCGGTCGGCTGCGGCAATGCGATCCCGAGCTCCGCGAGCCGCGCCTCGATTCGTCCGCCCATCGCCGTTGACTCCCGCCATGCTTTGTGGCCGTGCCATCGCGCCGCGGTCCGGCCCGGGTCGCCGGAATTCGGTCCGCGGCATAATGCCGACAATAACGAAACGGCCGTCGCGTATGAAGGATAGGCGCTGCTCTGCTGCTGTCCAGCGCCGCGTATTCCCGCCGATCGTTCGGATGGGGCGCACCCCGCCGCCGACCGCCCCGACTTATTCTCCCGGGGCCGGCTTGCCGGTTCCAGCCAGCTCGGCGTCGAACTCGGCCTCGCGCCTGGCGCGCGCCTTCTCGACCAGCCGGCAGGAGTAGATCGAGAGCTCGTAAAGGATGATCAACGGCACGGCGAGACTGACCTGGCTGATCACATCGGGCGGCGTCAGGACAGCGGCGACCGCGAACATGATGACGATCGCGTAGCGTCGTTTCGAGGCGAGACCGGCGGCCGTGACCAGCCCTGCCCGCGCCATCAGCGTCAGCAGCACCGGGAGCTGGAACGCCGCGCCGAACGCGAACAACAGCGTCATGACGAGCGAGAGATACTCGTTGACCTTGGGCTCGGCGACGATCGGCAGCGTGCCGTCGCCTCCCGGTGACTCGAAGCTGACAAAGAACCGGAACGCGACCGGGATCACCCCGAAATAAGCCAGCGACGCGCCCAGCACGAACAGGACAGGCGTCGCGAACATATAGGGCATGAAGGCGCGGCGCTCGTTTTTGTAGAGACCCGGCGCCACGAACTTCCAGATCTGGATCGCGATGAATGGAAACGAAATGCAGATCGCCGCCCAGAACGAAACCTTTATGTAGGTGAAAAACGCCTCGGTCAGCCCGGTGAAAATCATTTTGCGCCCGGGTTCGCCGGCATAAATGTCGGCCAGCGGCTTCGCAAGAAACGCGTAGATGTACGAACTGAACTGATAGCAGACGAGAAACGCGACGATAACCGCACCCGCCGCCCACATCAGCCGGTTGCGCAGCTCGATCAGATGATCCATCAACGGCATCCGACCGGATTCGAGTTCGTCTTCCTCCTCGTTGTCGTCAACCATGCGCTACCTTTACGCGCCCGACGCGGCGGGCTCACCTGACTTTTGCCCGGATGGCGTCGGCATGCTGTCCGACGCGGCCGGCGCGGCAGGTTCATCGAACCCGATCATCGTGGTCGGCGGCGCCAAAACCGGCGTGCCCTGCGATGCAGCCGCGGGCTTAGGCCGGGTCTCGCTGAAATAATCCGGGATCGACGGAAGTTTTAAGCTCTCGGCCAGATCGCCGCTGGGATCCACCGTGTTCAGGACCTCCTTCTTTACGTCGAAGTCGAGCGCCGTTTTCAGATCCTTGCGCACTTCGTCGAGCTCCGCCTCGCGGATCATCTCCTCGACGCTGCCTTGCAGCTCCCGCGTCATGCTGCGCGCCTTGCGAGCCCAGGCGCCGACGGTGCGCAACGTCCGCGGCAGCTCTTTCGGGCCGATGACGACAAGCGCGACGGCGCCGATCACCAGCATCTCCGACCAACCGAGATCAAAAAACATGGCGGCCCGCGTTGCGACGCCCGCCGCCGCGACGGACAGCGGCGCGGCGCGGAATGCGATTCGTCGTCAGCCTATACACGCGCGGACCATCTTAGAAAAGCGCCTAGGCCGGCGGGCGCCAACATGCCGCCGTGCCCTCCGGCGCCGCGCCGATTCGCCTGCCGCCAAACATGGCAACGCGGATGCACACCGCCAATAGCGCGAATGCCCGCTTGTGTCCGGGCCGGCTTTAGCGTCGCACCGCCGCCAGATCTGGCCCGTCACACATCGTCAGCGCGAAACCGGCAGCCTGTCGCCATCGGGCGGCG
>JBFXDF010000195.1:0-7490 GCA_050181375.1 Alphaproteobacteria bacterium | reverse complement strand
TATCGTATCGTTCATTCTCGCGACCGCTTGCTGTTCATTTCCTCATCGCTCCGCCCGCGATCGCTGATCTTGCGATAACAGCGATCACCACCGGTGTGAATACCAAGGCAGCAAGGCGCACAGCGTCAATGCTCGCGCGTGCTATGCGGCACCGTACGGGCGCGGCAAGGTGACGGCTGTGCGCGAGGCCAATATACTGATGCATTGAGAGAACATTGCCGCGATTCCGGCCGCGAGATCGCCACCAATCCGAAGGCCGCATCGTGACACCCGATCTTCTGGAGGGCACCGACCGGCATTGTCGGGGAGGATATCCGTGGGGGTCTTGATGTCGACTTGGCGCTTGCGCGGTTGCCGCTGGCTGGTGGCAGGTCTGCCGCTCCTCCTCGCTTCCTGCACTCCGGCCGGCGTGCTGGATCCGCAGGGGCCGATCGCGGGGGCGCAGCGGCTGCTGTTGATCAACTCGACGGTGATCATGCTGGTCGTCGTGGTGCCGGTCATCATCGCGACGCTGGCCTTTGCCTGGTGGTACCGCGCCTCCAACCCGCGCGCCGCGCGCGGGCTCGACCCCGCCTATGAGGGGCGCATGGAATTCGTCCTCTGGTCGATCCCGGCGCTGATCGTGATCCTGTTGGGCGGAGTTATCTGGATCGGCTCGCACGAGCTCGATCCGCGGGCGCCAATCCAGACAAATGCAAGTCCGCTGCGGGTGAATGTCGTCGCACTCGACTGGAAGTGGCTGTTTATCTACCCCGAACAGGGGATCGCGGCGGTCAATCAGCTGGTCATCCCGGCCGGAACCCCGGTCAATTTCAAACTCACCTCGGCGACGGTGATGAATTCGTTCTTCATCCCGCAGCTTGGCAGTCAGATATACACGATGGGCGGCATGACCACGCATCTCAACCTGCTCGCGGATCGGCCGGGGGAATATCCGGGGTTTTCCGCCAATTACAGCGGCGCCGGCTTTGCCGAGATGCGGTTCATCGCCAAGGCGGTCTCCGAAGCCGATTTCAACGCCTGGGTGACGGACGTGCGCGCCCGCCCCGCGCTCGACAACGCCGGCTACACCGCTTTGGCAAAGCCCAGCAGGGCGGTGCCGCCTGCCGCCTACGGTTCGGTCGAGGCGAACCTGTTCGAGCGCATCGTCGAACAAACCGTCGCGGGCAACGGCGGCGCGGCCGGGCCTATGTCGATGCGGGACGGGGGACACTGACATGCTTGGCAGGCTGAGCTGGGCGGCGATCCCGCTCAACGAACCGCTGCCTCTCTATGCCGGCGGGGTGGTGGTGCTGGTAATCGTCGCGGTGCTGACGCTGATCACCATCAAGGGGTGGGTGCCGTATCTGTGGCGGGGTTGGATTACCAGCGTCGATCACAAGCGCATCGGCGTCATGTACATCACGTTGGGTCTTATCATGCTGCTGCGCGGCTATTCCGACGCGATCATGATGCGCACGCAGCAGGCGATCGCGGTCGGTCAGTCGCAAGGCTATCTGCCGCCCGAGCACTACGATCAGATCTTCTCGGCGCACGGCTCGATCATGATCTTTTTCGTGGCGATGCCGCTCGTCATCGGTCTGATGAACTTTGTCGTGCCGCTGCAGCTCGGGGTGCGGGATGTCGCCTTTCCGGTGCTCAATTCGGTCAGCTTTTGGCTCACCGCGTCGGGCGCGCTCTTGATCAACCTGTCGCTGGTCATCGGCAATTTCGCGCGCACCGGCTGGATGGGTTATCCGCCGCTGTCCGAGTTGGCGTTCTCGCCGGATGTCGGCGTCGATTACTACCTCTGGTCGTTGCAGATTTCCGGCATCGGCACGCTGCTGACCGGGGTCAATTTCGTGACGACAATCCTCAAATTGCGCGCGCCCGGCATGACCTATATGCGCATGCCGGTATTCTGCTGGACCGCACTGGCGTCGAGCCTGTTGATTGTCGCCGCGTTTCCGATCCTCACGGTCACCTTCATAATGCTGCTGCTCGACCGCTATCTCGGCATGCATTTTTTTACGAATGACGCCGGCGGCAACCAGATGATGTATGTCAATTTGTTCTGGGCGTGGGGTCATCCGGAGGTCTATATCCTTATCCTGCCGGCGTTCGGCATTTTCTCGGAAGTAGTTCCGACGTTCTCCGGAAAGGCGCTGTTCAGCTATCGCTCTATGGTGCTTGCGACGTTGGGGATTTGCATTCTCTCGTTCATGGTCTGGCTGCACCATTTCTTCACGATGGGGGCGGGCGCCGACGTGAACGCATTTTTCGGCATCATGTCGGCGATTATCGCGGTTCCGACCGGTGTCAAGGTATTCAACTGGATATTCACGATGTTCCGCGGCCGCATCGTCTTCGCGACGCCGATGCTGTTTACCGTCGGGTTCATCGTGACCTTCGTGATCGGCGGCTTGACCGGCGTGCTGCTGGCGGTGCCGCCGGTCGATTTCGTGCTGCACAACAGTACGTTCCTGGTGGCGCATTTCCACAACGTGATCATCGGCGGCGTGTTGTTCGGCATTTTGGCGGGTTACAATTACTGGTTTCCGAAGGCGTTCGGCTTCACGCTCGACGAACGGTGGGGCAAGGCCAGCTTCTGGTGCTGGCTGCTCGGATTCTATCTTGCCTTCGGGCCGCTCTACGCGCTGGGTCTGATGGGAATGACCCGGCGTCTGCAGCACATTCCCGACCCCTCCTGGCAGCCGCTGCTGCTGGTCGCCGAATTCGGCGCCCTCGTGATCTTCTGCGGCATCCTGTGTCAGATCGCGCAGCTCTATGTCAGCATCCGCACGCGTCAGCGCCGCCGCGACCTGACCGGCGATCCCTGGAACGGCCGCACCCTCGAATGGGCGACCTCGTCGCCCCCGCCTTCCTACAACTTCGCGGTGCTGCCAAAGGTCGAGACGATCGACGCCTTCTGGGAGATGAAGCAGCAAGGGCTGAGACCGGCCGAGCCGGCCTATGAAGCCATCGAAATGCCGCGCAACACCCCGATCGGGTTCATCATCGCCTTTTTCGCGTCGTTTGTCGGGTTTGCGCTGATCTGGCACATCTGGTGGGTTGCCATCCTCGGCCTTCTCGCGATCGCGATCACGGTGCTGGTGTTCGGCTGGAGCGACGAGCGCGAACGCGAAATCCCGGCCGCGCAAATCGCTCTGGCCGAACGGGACCGTTTGGCCGGGAGGCAGGCGGCATGACCGTGACGACACTCGAAGCGGCCCCAACCGAACTCGCGCGCGGACACGGCGGCGGCGGCCCGGCGCCGGCGCGCATCGTTGTCGCATACGGGTTCTGGATCTTCATCCTGAGCGACATGGTGATGTTCTCGGGACTGTTCGCGGCCTATGCGGTGTTGTCGGGCAACACCGCCGGCGGACCGACCGGGCGCGAACTGTTCAACCTCACCCATGTCTTCATCGAAACCATGTGCCTCCTGGTCTCGAGCTACACCGCCGGGCTCGGCGCGCTTGCCGCCGAGCGCGGGCGGCGCAGCAGCTTTCTGATTTTCGCCGCGCTCACTTTCGCGCTCGGCGCCGCCTTCCTCTTTATCGAAGCCACGGAATTCGCGAGCATGGTCGCGGCCGGGGCGGGTCCGTCGCGCAGCGCGTTTCTGTCGAGCTTCTTCAGCCTGGTCGGCATGCACGGCGCCCATGTCACGGCCGGCCTGCTCTGGCTGGTCTACATGGTCGCGCAGGTGGCCGTGAAGGGATTGCGGCAGCCCGTGCTGCAGCGCGTCTTGTGCTTCAGCCTGTTCTGGCACGCCTTGGACATCGTTTGGGTCGGCGTCTTGACGCTGGTTTACCTTATGGGAGCCCGGTGATGCACGGCAGCGAGCGGGTTTTAGACGACCGGGCGCCCGGCGTCGAAGGCGAGCCGACCGCAACATGGCGGTCGTACACGGTGGGGCTGGTCCTCGCGATCCTGGCGACGATCGCATCGTTTGTCGTGTCGCAAACCGACCTCTTGTGGCCGCCCGGGATACCGGTCGGTCTCGTCGTGCTCGCCTTCGCGCAGATCGGTGTGCACCTCGTCTTCTTTCTGCATCTGGGCAGCGGGCCCGACCACACGAACAATATCCTGGCGCTCGCTTTCGGGATATTGATCGTGTTTCTGGTGATCTCCGGCTCGATCTGGATTATCGCCAATCTGGACGCGAACATGACGAACATGCCATGAGGCAACTCGCCGATTGAACCGGCTCCTAGCGGCCCCGGCCGGCCGGGGCCGCGGTGGGGGCCGGCGCCGCGAAACGCGGGTGCGCTCCGATATACGCATCGACATGCGTTCCCAGCGGCTCGGGATCGGCGAAGAAATGGTCCGCCCCGGGGATCTTGCGGAACTCGATTTTGATGTCGCGCTGATGCGACAGCTTGTGCACGAGCTTTTGTACCGAGTCGGGCGGCACGGCGCTGTCCTGATCGCCGTGCAGGATCAGACCCGACGACGGGCACGGCGCGAGGAAGCTGAAATCATAGGAATTGGCGGGTGGGGCGACCGAGATAAAGGCCTCGATCTCGGGCCGGCGCATCAATAGCTGCATGCCGATCCAGGCGCCGAACGAGTATCCCGCCACCCAGCACGACGCGGCGTTGGGATTGTAGGTCTGCAGCCAGTCGAGTGCCGCGGCCGCGTCCGCCAACTCACCCTCGCCGCGGTCGAAGCTGCCCTGGCTGCGCCCGACGCCGCGGAAATTGAAGCGCAGCGTCGAAAATCCGCGGCGCACGAAAGCCTGATAAAGCGTGTACACGACCCGGTTGTTCATCGTCCCGCCGTGCAGCGGGTGCGGATGCAGGACGACGGCCATCGGCGCCGCGGCGGTGCGGGCATGGTGATAGCGGCCCTCGATGCGCCCTTCCGGGCCGTTGATGATCACGTCAGGCATGTCCGATCTCGATGCAATTCCGACTTAACGACTCTAGATTTTCAGCGAAGAGACTGTGGCTTTTCCATGGGTTCGCCCCGGACACCCTACCTTGTTGCCTCATAAACTTGATTCGGTTAGTCGGACAATTGTACCCTCGACCCGCAGCCTCGCGACGGCGCCTCCAGTCGGAGGCTCGCCGGCAGGCTCGGTGGCAAGATATAGTGATCGCGATGCTTCTCAGAAACCTGCGTGACGAGATTGACGCAACGCTCGCCCGCGATCCGGCGGCCCGTTCTCGGCTGGAGGTCGTCCTCTGTTATCCCGGCTTCCAGGCGCTGCTGTTCTACCGCATCGGGCACTGGTTGTGGGAGCGCGGATGGCGCCTCGCCGGGCGGTTCGTCTCGCATCTGGGACGCGTTGCCACCGGGATCGAGATCCATCCCGGCGCGCGTATCGGCAAGCGGCTGTTCATCGATCACGGCATGGGGGTCGTGATCGGCGAAACCGCCGAAATCGGCGACGATTGCACGCTGTACCAGGATGTGACCCTGGGCGGCACCTCGCTTGAACGCGGTCAGAAACGGCACCCGACCCTCGGCAACGATGTCATCGTCAGCGCCGGCGCGCAGGTGCTGGGACCGTTCCGGGTCGGCGACGGCGCGCGCATCGGCGCTCAGGCGGTCGTGCTGAAGGAAGTCGCCGACGGCGCGACGATGGTCGGCATCCCGGCACGGCCGGTCGGGCGCGAGCCCGGACGTGACGCCCCGCACCCGCCTGAGCCGATTTTCGCCCCCTACGGCTTTACGGGCGAGATCCCCGATCCGATCGCGCGGGCGCTGAACGCGCTGCTCGACGAGGTCACGAGCCTGCGCGCCCGCCTCGGTGAACTCGAACGCGAGAGCGAGAGCCGGAACGGGCCGCGCGGCGCGGCGGAGACGGCCGGGGCCGATCCGGTGCGGCGGCGGGTCGGGGCGCAGCCATAGGCCGACAGGAGGAGGGTGAGCACGGGGCGATGAAGCTCGGCACCAGGGCGCGCTACGCGGTGATGGCGATGGTCGATCTTGCCCGGCACGGCGAGGCGCGGCCGGTCCCGCTCGCCGAGATCGCCCGGCGCCAGGAGCTCTCGCTTCCCTACCTCGAGCAGCTTTTTGCCAGATTGCGGCGCGGCGGTCTCGTTAAGAGCGTGCGCGGACCGGGCGGCGGATATCTGCTCGCGCATGACCGCGACGACACCCGCATTTCCGACATCATTCTCGCGGTCGACGAGAAAATCGAGGCGGTGCGCTGCCAACCCGGCATGGCAGTCGGCTGCCGCGGCGACCGCAGCCGGTGTCTGACGCACGACCTCTGGGAAGAGCTGGGCCGCCAGATCTATCTCTACCTGAGTTCGGTGTCGCTCGGCGATGTCTGCGAGCGGCGGGTGCTCGGCACCAGCTTCGCGCCGCGGCGCGGCGGTCACGCAGCCCAGGCGGCCCGGCTGGAATGAAATCGGGTTACGATGAAAAGCGCGGCTATGGATACCACATCCCGGCTGGTTGCCGACATTCCGTGCTGATCCCTTCTTTGTCTTGTTGAACGATGATCCGGCGCGACACCTATCTCGACTGGAACGCGACGGCGCCGCCGCGGCCCGAGGCGATCTCGGCAGTCGGCGCGACGCTGGCGCAAGGAGGAAATCCGTCCTCGGTGCATCGCTCGGGCCGCATCGCGCGGCACGGCATCGAGCGGGCGCGCGAGACGGTTGCCTTGCAGATCGGCGCGGAACCCGACGGGGTGATTTTCGTCAGCGGCGGCACCGAAGCGAACCACCTTGCGCTGCTTGGCGGCGGTCGCGAGCGGGTCCTGGTTTCGGCGGTCGAGCACAATTCGGTGCTGCAGGCCATACCCGAAGCCGAACGCATCCCAGTCGATCGCGACGGAATTGTCGATCTCGGCGCGCTCGACGCGATGCTGCGGGCCGATCCGCGTCCGGCGCTGGTCTCGGTCATGCTGGCGAACAACGAGACCGGGGTCTTGCAACCGGCCGCCCGCATCGCTGCAATCGCGCATGCGCACGGCGCGCTGTTCCACTGCGACGCCGTGCAGGCCGCCGGCAAGATCCCGCTGGACGCCGCCGCCACCGGCGCCGATCTCGTCAGCCTGTCGGCGCACAAGATCGGCGGCCCGCCGGGGGTGGGCGCTCTCGTCGTTGTCGGCGGCGCCGAGCCGGCCCCGCTATTGCGCGGCGGAGGACAGGAGCGCGGTCGCCGCGCGGGCACCGAGAACCTGCCTGGCATCGCCGGTTTTGCCGCCGCCGCCGAGGCCGCGCTCGCCGGTCTCGCCGATTACGACAGGGTGCGCCAAATGCGCGATCGCCTCGAAATGGTGGCGCTGCGGGCGGTGCCGGACGCGGTGGTGGTTGGCGCGGGCGCTTCGCGCCTGCCGAACACGACGGCACTCGCCCTGCCCGGGGTCGCGGCCGAGACGCAGGTCATCGCGCTCGATCTCGACGGGGTGATGGTCAGCGCCGGCGCGGCCTGCTCGTCGGGCAAGGTGGGCCCCAGCCATGTGCTGCAAGCGATGGGATTGCCGCCGCATATCGCCGGCTGCACGATCCGCGTCAGCCTGGGCTGGACCACGACGGAAGACGAAATCG
>JBFXDF010000194.1:0-7507 GCA_050181375.1 Alphaproteobacteria bacterium | reverse complement strand
GCGTACAGCCGCCGCGCCGCGTCGTGAAACAAAAACCCCCCGCCCGTCACCACCCCCCCGGCCTCAACCCCAACCCCAACCCCAGCCGGCGGCTTGAACCGGGCATCGAACTGCATCGCCCCGAGATTGCCGCCGCTTTTTGGGAAGCTGGCGACGAACTCGGCGCCGACGCGATCTACAATCGCCGTCAACGGGCCGATTTGACCGCGCACGGCGGCCGACAGCTCGAACGGGATCGTACCGTCGGCAATTGTTGCGGCCAGATAGATCGTTTCGACGGTCGCAGGCCCAATTCTCGTACGGGTGGGAATGGCGATCTCGAGCGCGCCCGCGCCGGTGAATTGCAGGCCCCGTGTCGGCGACCAGGTTGCGGCGACGCTGATTTTCGCGGCGCCGCTTCCGCCGCCCGACACCGACTGGAGGAAACTGTCGCCATGGCCCAGATCGAGGACGCAATTCAGCTCATCGATGGCGATGCGCAGCGACGGTTGAGCCGCAAGGCCCTCGACTCCCACCTCCAGGCTGACGGCGCGCGCCTCGAGCCGAGGGCCACCCGCGAGACCCAGGAGAACGATCGGGGTCTGGTCCTCGTGTTTCAGGCTCAGCCCTGCGCGTATCGAGACGGTGGGCGTGCCGCTTGCCGAAAATGTCAGACGACCATCCGGCGCGATCCCCAAGCGCAGACCGGCGTCAAAGCGCGATTGCGATGCGATCGTGGCGACCCAAGACGTATCGCCCAGGTCCGTCTCGCGCGTGAAGTCCTCCGCCAGGGAAAAACCCAACTCGGCGGCGAGTCCGGGCGGCGATTGCGATGAATCCTTCAGCAGGCGGAACCCGCGGAAATCGAGCCCGTCAACATCCGATGGATCGAATTCCGTTTCCCCCAGCCATTCGACCACGTCGTCACGCGCTCGAAACCACCATCGGATGCACTCGAACAGCGCGTATGCATCGAAATCCGGCGTCCCCCAGCCAAACACCGCGCGCAGATGCGCCGACGGGTCGGTGACGAGCTTGCCGAGCCGGTCCAGCCGGATACGGCGCAGATAATAGGCGCGCCGGGTCGGGCTGCCTCGCACTCCCGGCTCCATCCGGTCGTCGAGTAGCCCCGCGACCGCGAGCAGCCGCGCCGCCTGCGGCGAGAACCGATCAAGCCGCTCGAGCAGCAGCCGGCCGAGAACGCGGCCCGCAAGCTCGCCGGCGAAATCCTCCAGGCGCGCACGGGCATCGGCATCGGAGAGGCTGGACGCGGCCTGCGCGAGCGCCGTGGCGAAATTGTTCAACGCCGCGGCGGTCGCCGCGATCTGACTGGCGACCGCCGCCCCGGCGACGATCACCGCCGCGGCATTGGGCGCGGCGGCGTTGATCGCGTCGCGCAGCGGCCCGACGAGTGGCGCTATTTTTTGCGCCGCCGCCGCGGCTGCCGCGAGTGGGCTTGACGGCGCTCCCGCAATGAGGCCGTCCGGAAGGGTGACGCCGAACTCGGCAAGATAATCCTCAATGCGCCCCGGTTGGAGGCTCGAAGAAAGATCCTGCAGCGCTTCGCCCGCGAACAGCAGCAGATGCTCAAGGGTGCCGGCCTCGCTCACGGCCCGACACGCGCCTTCACGCTGTTCAGGGCCGCTTCGATATTGAGCAGACCTCTTCCGGCGATGTTTTGTTCGTTGATCTTCCGTTTCTTGAACGCAATCTCGTTGACGATCGGCGCCCACGGGCTGGTTGTTGCCCGCAATATCTTGCGAATGTCGTCCTGAGTGAGAGTTGGATCGTGAGAGAGCATCAGGGCGACCGCGCCCGCCACCGCCGGCGATGCGAAACTCGTGCCGCTGGCATACCTTGATACGGAAGAGGGGTCGCCGGGGCGTTTGGGTTTTCGCCAGCGCGCCACCACGATGTTGTCTCCCGGCGCGACGAGATCCGGCTTGAGATCCGCCGGGGGGCGACCGGCCTCCGTCGCGGGACCGCGCGAACTCGGCCGATACGGCGACATCACCTTTTTGTCCTCAACCCAGGTGGTGGCACCGACAACGATCGCCTCCCGGCTGCATGCCTCCGAGCGAAGCGTGCTGAAGATCCACTCCTCGCGGCGGCGCCAGCGCAGCTCCATGCCGGAGCCGTCGTCTTCCGTCGCCCAGCCCAACTCGAAATCCGGATCGTCGAGCTTCTGGCTATCCAGCCTGTAACCCCAGTAGGACCAGATGTGCACTTCGGGATGCGGGGTCCCGCCCGGATCAAGCTTCAGGTGCCAGGCGCCGGGACGGATGAAGATGCCTGATGTGGCGGTGATGTTGACATTGGCCTCGACGTGGATGTGGGTGTCCGTGTCCGAGGGCAGGTCGTCCGGATTGCTCCGCGTCACACTTGGCAGGGTCCTTATCGTAACGACGTGCCCGGAGACCGCCATGGAGGCCGGCCTCGGCCCCACCGGCGAGAAGGCTGGCTTTGCGGCGGGAGCGGCGAGCGACACCTTGAGACCCGGTTTGGTGCTGCTGATATGGCAGCCGAGCGTGACTTCCTCCGGATCGACTTGAATATCGAGCAGCTTTGGCTGCTGCAGCGAAAATCGCATGTGATTGTGCGAGACGCCTTCATTGCCCGCCGCGGCTACAAAGGCCCTTCCCGGCCTGAAGCTCGCGGGAGAGCCTTGCGTCAGCATTGCTCGGAGTCGATGACAAAACACCGAGAGCCCGTTGTGCGGCTGGTCGTGATCCCCTTGGCTCATATTGACGACGCAGGGTAGCGAGGCCTCGGTCGCCTTCGCGAAACAGAATTCGACCCCGGCGGTATTATCGATCTGGCCGGAAACAACGATGAACCGGGATGCGGGAGCGATCCCGGTGCGAGAGCGAACGGCATCCGGCCCGGCCGTCCATTCCGATCCGCCGGCCACGCTCGCGACGCCGGTACCGTGCCCACCTTCGTCGATGAGGCCGGCGGGGGGCAGCGCGCCGCTCGTGTCGAAGGCGGCGAGCCGCGCGTTGATGTCGGCCTCCGAAAAGACTGTGCCGTTGCGTTGCCAGAGCGGAGTCGCGCCGGAACTTCTTGTCGTGCCCTGCGCCCAATACGCGATGATGCGGGTTTTTCGGATTGGTTTTCCGTTTTCTATCGTGTGTACGGTGAACGCGTCGTGCAGAATGTTGACACCGCTATCGACGATGCCGATCAGGACATCTTCGCCATGCGAGCCGTTTGGGCGCGTATGCGATTTGACGCCATATGCCTCATCCAGCCGGATCGAACGTTGATCGATCGTGTGCACGATCGGAGGCGGACCGTCGGCGGGCTGCCCCGCGCGCGGCGCATAAATGGCAAGAACGTCCGCCCGGTCCGCCAGCGACTCGATTTGCGGAATGGGTAGAGTGACGACCCCGATGCCGCCAAGCTCGGAGGCCACCTCGTAACCGGCGGCCGCTACTCCGCCGAAATCGTCGTTCTCGACGACGACGTAGACGTGCACCAGGAAGTCGGGATTTTCGGGGTCGGCGGGCAGTTCGCCGGCCGCGTGGGCGTCGATCAGTTGCAAGAGCTTGGGATCGATCTTGTCCACGACGCTTCCCCGCTGCGGCCGATCCATCGTGGCATTCAAGCCGGCGCCATGCTCGAACAACTGGCGCTCAACAGGTTCGGTGCTTTGCCGGTCGCTCTTGGAGAACTCCCCAATTCGGTTGAGGCTATGCCGATTCCGCGGCCGGCGCACTCGAATTTCAGGAGCAATGCACTATTTTGCCGCCGGGCGGTTTGCCTGCTCGGGGCAGCCCCGTCGTGGTTGGCTTTTCCGTCCCCCCTTGTATAGTCGCGGCCTCATGCAGCCGCACAGTTTCGGGCACCGGCATCTGCTCGGCATCGAGGGGTTGAGCCGGGAGGACATCGAGCACCTGCTCGATCTCGCCGACACCTATGTCGAGCTGAGCCGGCAGAGCGACAAGAAGACCGCCACTCTGCGCGGGCGTACGCTGATCAACTGTTTTTTCGAGAACTCGACACGCACCCGGACTTCCTTCGAGGTCGCCGGCAAAAGGCTCGGGGCCGACGTCATCAACATGGCGGTCGCGGTGTCGTCGATGCGCAAGGGCGAGACCTTGATCGACACCGCGATGACCTTGAACGCGATGCACCCCGACGTGCTAGTGGTGCGCCATCCCGAGTCGGGCGCGGTGCAACTCCTGTCGGAGAAGGTCGACTGCGCCGTCATCAACGGCGGCGACGGCAGCCACGAGCACCCGACCCAGGCACTGCTCGACGCGCTGACCATCCGCCGCCGCAAGGGACGGCTCGGCGGTCTGACCGTCGCGACCTGCGGCGACATCCTGCACAGCCGCGTGGCCAGGTCCAATATCGCGCTGCTGAACGTGATGGGAGCGCGCGTCCGGGTCGTCGCGCCGCGCACCTTGCTGCCAGCGGAGGTCGAGCGGCTCGGGGTCGAGGTGTTTCATGACATGACGGCCGGTCTCAGGGACGTGGACATCGTGATGATGCTGCGGCTGCAGATGGAGCGGATGCACGGCTCGTTTATTCCGTCGACCCGCGAATATTTCCATTTTTTCGGCCTGGATTACGACAAGCTGAAGCTCGCCAAGCCCGACGCGCTGATCATGCACCCGGGACCGATGAACCGCGGCGTCGAGATCGGCAGCGAGGTCGCCGACGACATCGACCGCAGCCTCATTCGCCAGCAGGTCGAGATGGGGGTCGCGGTCAGGATGGCATGTCTCGAAATCCTGACGCGCGGCCTCGGCAACAACCCGCCGGTGCAGTGACCGGATGGTGAGAGCTCCCCGAAACATCCGCTCGGCCGGATTTGACGCGGCCACTTGGATGGCCGTTGAGGCGATGCGATGAGCGGTGCGCGCCGACTTTTCCGCAATGCCCGCCTGCTCGACCCGGAGAGCAGGCTGGATCAGCCGGGAGACTTGCTGGTCGAGGGCGACCGGATCGCGGCGCTCGGGCCGGGGATCGGCGATGACCTCGGCTCCGACACAGACATCGTCGACCTCGCCGGGCTGTGCCTCGCGCCCGGTCTCGTCGATATGCGCGTGCAATTGCGCGAGCCGGGCGCCGAGCACATGGAATCGATCGAGAGCGCCGGTCGGGCGGCGGCGGCCGGCGGGGTCACGACAATGGTGGCGCTGCCGAACACCGACCCGCCGGTGGACGATGTTTCGGTCGTCGAGTTCCTGGCGCGCCGCGCGCGCGAGGTGAAGCTGGCGAAAATCCACACCTGCGCGGCCGCGACCAAGGGATTGCAGGGGCGCGAGCTGACCGAGATCGGCCTTTTGGCCGCAAACGGCGCGGTGGCGTTTACCGACGGGGTCAAGGCGGTGGCCGACGCGCTGGTGATGCGGCGGCTCTTGTCCTACGCCCGCAGCTTCGACCAGCTCGTGATCCAGCACCCCGAGGAGCCGAGCCTCGCCGCCGCCGGCGAGGTCACCGAGGGCGAGATCGCGACGCGGCTCGGCCTGCCGGCGATCACGCCGATGGCCGAACTCATCATGGTCGAACGCGACCTCCGCCTCGTCGCGATCACCGGCGCCCGCTACCACGTCGCCCATGTCTCGACCGCGGCGGCGATCGAGGCGATCCGCAAGGCCAAGGCAGCCGGGCTGCCGGTCACCTGCGACACCGCCCCACCCTATTTCGCGCTGAACGAAACCGCGATCGGCGACTATCGGACATTCGCGAAACTGTCGCCGCCACTGCGCGCCGAGAGCGACCGGCGCGCCGTCGTCGAGGGGCTGCGCGACGGCACGATCGACGCGATCGCCAGCGATCACGCGCCATGGGACCAGGATTCGAAGCGGCTGCCATTCAGCTCGGCGGCCTGCGGGATCGTCGGGCTCGAGACATTGCTGCCGCTGTCGCTCGAGCTGTACCACAACCGCCACATGCGCCTGATCGACGTGCTGCGGCTTCTGACGGCGGCGCCGGCCGGCCTTCTCGGGCTCGACGCCGGCGGGCTGCGGGTTGGCGGCCCGGCCGATCTCGTCGCATTCGATCCCGATGCGCCGTGGCTGATCGACACCGACGGGTTCCGCTCCAAGTCGAAGAATGCCCCGTTCGACGGCCGCCCGGTGCAGGGCCGGGTCGAGCAGACCATCGTCGATGGCCGCACGATCTTCGCGCGGCAGGGGTGAGCTTATCCGTGATCTTGTTCGACGAGATTGCTTCGCTCCGCTCGCAATGACATCGTCTTAACCTGATGATCGTCATTGCGACGAGTTCGGCGGCGAAGCAATCTCGGTGGATATGAACATTATTCCCGCCGCCCTCATCGCCTATCTGCTCGGCTCGATCCCGTTCGGGCTGCTGCTGACGCGGCTGGCCGGAATAGGCGATATTCGCCGGATCGGCTCCGGCAATATCGGCGCGACGAATGTGCTGCGCACCGGCAACAAGGCGCTCGCCGCGCTGACGGTGGTCTTCGATGTCGGCAAGGGCGTTGCGGCGGTGCTGATCGGCGCGCTGTGGGGAACCGAGGCGGCGCTCGTCGCCTCGGTCGCGGTGGTGGCCGGGCATATGTTCCCGGTGTGGCTGCGCTTTCGCGGCGGCAAGGGGGTGGCAACGGCGCTCGGGGTGCTGCTCGCGCTGGCCTGGCCGATCGGGGTGATCGCCGCCGGGCTGTGGCTCGCGACGGCGGCGATCTTTCATTTTTCCTCGCTGGCGGCCCTGGTCGCCGCGGTGGCGGTCCCGGCTCTCGGCTGGATTTTGGCCGGTCCGCCCCGGGCCATCGCGCTTTCGGTGATCGCGATCCTGGTCATCCTCAGGCATCGTGACAACATCCACCGCCTGCTGGCCGGCACCGAAAGCCGGATCTCGTTCGGAAAAGGGTGACCGCTCCTGGCCGCGCGCGATCTCGAACCGCAGGAACGGCTGGATTGGCTGCGCCTCGGCCGCACGGAGGGCATCGGCCCGGTGACGTTTTTCGCGTTGCTGCGCCGCTTTGGCTCGGCCGCAGCGGCGATCGACGCGCTGCCGCTGCTGTCGCGCCCGGTCGCACCGGCCGGCCGGCGCGAGGCCGCGGCGGAACTTGCCGCGATCGAGCGGCTCGGCGGGCGGCTGTTATGCTGGGGGGAGCCGCTTTATCCGGAGAGGCTCGCCGCGATCGAGGACGCGCCACCGGTCCTGACCGTGCTCGGCCACCCCGAACTGCTGCCCAAATTGCTGATGGCGCCGATCGTCGCGGTGGTCGGCGCGCGCAACGCCTCGGCTAATGGAAGGCGGATCGCCCGCGAGCTGGCCGCGGGCCTCGGCGAGGCGGGCATCGTCGTCGTCTCGGGAATGGCGCGGGGCATCGACGCGGCGGCGCATTTGGGGGCGCTCGACAGCGGCACGATCGCCGTGCTGGCGGGCGGCGCCGATATCGTCTACCCCGAGGAAAACCGCGGTCTTTACGACGCGATGCGAATGCGGGGCGCGATCGTCGCCGAGTTGCCGCTCGGCGCCGAGCCGCAGGCCCGCCATTTCCCGCGCCGCAACCGAATCATCTCGGGCCTCGCTCACGGCACCGTCG
>JBFXDF010000193.1:0-7591 GCA_050181375.1 Alphaproteobacteria bacterium | reverse complement strand
GTCGGGCTACGGGCCGAAGGGGCCGCACGCCCACCTGCCCGGAACCGACTCGATGGCGCAGGCGCTGGGCGGCATCGCCGAGGCGTATTCGACGCCGGGGCAGAAGCTGAAGACCGGCATCGTCTCGGTCGCCGACGAGACCTGCGCGATCCTGGCCTTTGGCGGGGCGCTGGCGGCGTTGACCCATGCGCGCGCGACCGGGGTCGGGCAGAAGGTCGATTGCTCGCTGCTCGGCGGCCAGATCCGCCTGATGGGCTGGACCCTGACCACGACGATGTGGCGCAACCGCAACCCGGTCACCGGACAGGCACGCATCACCGGTACGCCGCAACGCCCCGGCATCAGCGCCAGCTTCAATGACAAGGACGGCAAGCCGCTGGTGTTCCAGCTCAACAGCCAGCGCGCCTGGAAAACCGCGATGACCGCGCTCGGGTTTTACGAGGCGCTGGAGCGGACCGGGTTCGGCGATCTCGGGGCCGTCATCGAATCGGCCGAGGAGCGCGACCGGCTGCTGCAAACCCTCGACGAACTGTTCGCGACCGGCTCGCGCGACGTCTGGGTCGAAAGGCTGCGTGACGCCGACATCGTCTCGGCGCCGATCAACACGCTGCTCGAAGCCTCGAACGATCCCGACGTGCTGGCCAACGGCTATGTCACCGAGATCGACTATCCGAAACACGGCAAGCGGCTGAAGGTGCACGGCTCGCCGTGGCATTTCTCGGAAACCCCGCCGAAGATCGGCGTCGCCCCGGAACTCGGCGCCGATAACGATTCCGTGCTCGCGGGCCTCGGTTACACCCCGGCGCAAATCGCGGAGTTGCGGGAGCGCAAAATCATCTGACGCGCGGACCGCAGCCGGCCCGCCGATAGGAGGTTCGCATGACCGAGGTGCAGGCTCTGGTTCACGACGTGTTCGGTACGGTGGTCGATTGGCGCGGCGCCGTCACCGCCGACGGCGAGGCCCTCGCCGCGCGCAAGGGCATTACCGGGATCGACTGGCAGCAATTCGCCGACGAATGGCGCGGTCTTTACGCGCCGTCGATGAACAAGGTGCGCACCGGCGAATTGCCGTGGACCAATCTCGACGCGCTGCACCGCATAGCGCTCGACCAATTGCTCGACAAATTCGGCGTGCGCGACCTCGACGAAGCCGACAAGGAGTGGCTGAACCTGACCTGGCACCGGCTCAAACCGTGGCCCGACTCGGTGCCCGGTCTGACCCGCATCAAGAAGAAATACATCATCGCGACCCTGTCGAACGGCACCGTGCGGCTCCTCACCGACATGGCAAAGCATTGCGGGCTGCCGTGGGATGCGGTGCTCGGCTCGGACCTCGTGCGGCATTACAAGCCCGATCCCGAGATGTACCGCTCGGCGATCGAGTTTCTCGGCAACGGCGACCCGGGCGCGGTGATGATGGTCGCGGCGCACAACAACGACCTCGTGCGCGCCGCCGAGCACGGCATGAAGACGGCCTTTGTCGCCCGCCCCTACGAGCACGGCGCAAAGCAGACCCGCGACTTCAAGGCCGAGCACGATTTCACTTTTGTCGCCGAGAGTTTCGAGGATCTGGCTGACAAGCTTGGCGCATAAAGTGCCGTTTCCGGAACGCCGGCATGGCGGCCGGAGGTCGGCGGGCCCAGTCGGGACGCAGGAACCCGCCGGTCGCCGGGTTTGTTTCGGCAGGGACAGGAGCCTGCCATGGCGCTCGAGGAATACCATCGCAAACGCGACTTTCGGCAAACCCCGGAGCCGGCCGGGGCCGCGGTAAAGACGCGGCGCGACGGCGAGGTTCTGTCGTTTGTCGTCCAGAAGCACGCCGCGCGCCGGCTGCATTACGATTTCCGCCTCGAACTGAACGGCGTGCTGTTGAGCTGGGCGGTGCCGAAAGGGCCGAGCCTCGACCCCGCCGAAAAGCGGCTCGCGGTGCATGTCGAGGATCATCCGATCGAATATGGCGGGTTCGAGGGGATCATCCCAAAGGGACAATATGGCGGCGGCACGGTGCTGCTGTGGGACCGCGGCACGTGGACCCCGGAAGGACCGGACCCCGAACAGGCCTATCGCAAGGGGTCGCTCAAATTCCGCCTCGACGGCGAGAAACTGCACGGACGCTGGGCGCTGGTGCGGATGGGCGGCAAGGCCGCCGGCGAGGCGCGCGAGAACTGGCTTCTGATCAAGGAGCGCGACGAGGATGCCGTCCCGGGCAGCGATAGCGCGCTGGTCGACGAAAATCCGCTTTCGGTCGCGACCGGACGATCGATGGACGCGATCGCCGCCGACCGCGACCGTATCTGGGATTCGCAACAGGGCGAGATCGCGCCGGAGCCGGCGTCGCAACCGAAGAGGCTGGCGCCGGGGAAGTGGGAACGCCCGCGCGGCGCGCGCAAGCGCAAGATGCCGGACGCCATCGCCCCGCAGCTTGCGACACTGGTCGAGGCGCCACCCGATGGCGACGAATGGCTGCACGAGATCAAATACGACGGCTATCGTCTGTTGGCCCGCCTCGAAGACGGCGATGTCCGGCTGATCACCCGCAACCGGCTGGACTGGACGCGCAAGTTCCCGGAGCTGGCGCGGGCCCTGACGGCGGTGCCCGTAGAGAACGCGTTGATTGACGGTGAGGTGGTCGCGCTCGCCGCCGACGGCACCAGCAGCTTCGGCGCGCTGCAGGGTGCTTTGTCGCGGGGCGACACGTCCGGGCTGGTATTTTACGGCTTCGACCTGCTCTACCGCGACGGGTACGACCTGACCGGCGCGGCGCTCGAAGACCGCAAGGCCGCGCTCGCCACAATCGTGGCGCCCGAGACCCGCGGCATCGTGCGGTACAGCGATCACCAGATCGGGCGCGGCCGCGATTTTTGGCGCCACGCGTGCGAATACGATCTCGAAGGCACGATTTCGAAACGGCGCGATCGGCCGTACCGCGCCGGGCGCGGCACCGATTGGCTAAAGGTCAAATGCTACAGCACCGACGAATTCGTCGTGATCGGATTTACCGACCCGGCCGGTCTGCGGCACGGTTTCGGCGCGCTGTTGCTCGGGTATTACGATGCCGGCGGTACGCTGCATTATGCCGGCCGCGTCGGCACCGGGTTCAGCGACGCGGTTCTTGCCGATTTGCACCCCCGGCTCGTCGCGATCGAGCGGCGCGACGCGACGGCGGCATTGCCGAAAGGCGTATCGAAGAAGGGCGTGCACTGGGTCGAGCCGCGCCTCGTCGCGCAGGTGCGTTATGCCGAGTGGACGTCCGACGCGATCCTGCGGCATCCCGCTTTCGAGGGATTGCGCGAAGACAAGCGCCCGGAGGAGGTCGTGCAGGACCCCGCCAAAATCGCGAACGGCTCAGCCGCGGCGTCGGCGGACCCCTACCGGAACGCTTCGCCGCCGGTGAGCCGCGACGCAGAAAAACCTGATGGCGAGCTCAAGGAAGATAGTCCAGGGGCGGCGCGCCGTTCGCGTCCCGCGCGGAGAGCGGAGAACGCGCGCGGCACGGCGCGGGAGGAGGGCCGAAAAGGCGAACGGGAGCCCGAAATCTCGACCCGCGCGCGCGACGGCAGTATTACCTTCGAAGGCGTGCGGCTGACCAATCCGGACCGGGTTTTCTACCCCGAGCAGCAAATCACCAAACTGGCGCTGGCGGAGTATTATTACGCGATCCGCGACTGGGCGCTGCCCGAGCTGCGGAACCGGCCGCTCAGCCTGGTGCGCTGTCCGGAAGGGCACGGCAAGGAATGCTTTTATCAGAAGCACGCCACCCCGGCGGTACCGGAAGCGATCGGACGCGTCGAGATTCCCGAGGGGTCCGGCGCCGACCCAGGCATCTATACGTTTGTCAAGGACCTGCCGGGCCTGGTCGCGATGGTGCAGATGGGGGTGCTCGAGCTCCATCCTTGGGGGTCGACGGTCGCGAAGCTCGAGACCCCTGACCGCATCACGTTCGATTTCGACCCGGATGTCGGGCTTCCCTGGGAGCGGGTGACCGAGGCGGCAATCGAGATGCGCGAGGCGCTGCTTGGCATTGGGCTCAGGAGTTTTCCGAAAACGACCGGCGGCAAGGGGCTGCACGTCGTCGTGCCGATCGCGCCGAAGCTCGAATGGGACGCGGTCAAGGAATTCGCCAAATGGGTCGCCGAGCGGTTTGTCGCCGCCTATCCCGATCGCTTTACGTCGAACATGGCGAAGCGGGCGCGCGCCGGACGCATCTTTATCGACTATCTGCGCAATGGCCGCGGCGCGACCGCGATCGGCGCCTATTCGCCGCGCGCCCGGCCCGGCGCCCCGGTCGCGACGCCGTTATTCTGGGAGGAAGTCGAAAACGGCGTGACGCCTGACCGGTTCACCGTCGCGACCGTGCCGCAGCGACTCGCCGCGCTTGACAGCGATCCCTGGGCCGAGATGCACAAGCTGCGCCAGTCGATCAGCGCCCGGGTGCGCCGCGACATCGGGATTTGAGTCGGGCACTGGGGTCAGTGAATTCGCCCCTTTGAGGGGGGGAGAGGAAGGGGCCCAGCGCGCAAGCGCTGGGAGGGTGAGGTGGGTATCCGCAGGCGCTCTGGAATCCCCCACCTCACCCCGGCCCTCTCCGCCCCCAAGGGCAGCGAGGGAGAATCAGGCTTTATTTCTTGCCTCGCAGCAGGAATTCGCGGCCGACTTTCACCATCGGCTGGCCGTCATAGGCGATGATGTCGGCCGTCGCGTAGGTCTCGCTCCACAATTCGGGGAGGTAGGAGCCGGTGCCGATCACGTCGATCGGCGCATTGGCCGCCGCCATCATGCGGCATTTCTCGGGACCGAACCCGGAACTCGCGACGATCCTGGCGTTCGGAAACCCGGCCGCGTTCAGCGCCTCGCGCATGCGCCAGATCGCCGCCGCCGTGACCCCGGTGCCGATCAGATGGCGCAGCTCGGCTTCGGTGCGGTAGCCGCGGATCGCGCCAGGCGCGTTGCGCTCCAACACCTCGTATGAGGCCGCGACATCAAGCCCCTCGCAATACCGCCCGCCGGGCGTGTCGATGCGGAAGGCGAGCCGCCCGTCCGCCGCGAGGTCCGGGAAACGGCGGCAAACGGCAACCGCATCGCTGATCTCCTGGCCGAAATAATCGACCAGCACGGTCAGCGGTTCGTCGGGAAAGGTCTCGCGGAACATTTCCGCGGCGCGCACCGTCGAGCCGGCATAGCCGATCAGCGCGTGCGGCATCGTGCCGAGACCCTTGTCGCCGCCAAAGAAATGCGCGGTGGCGTCGGTGGCGCAGCCGACAAAGCCGACCGCGCCGGCGACGCGGCGGGCGTGCATCGAGCCGACCGAGGCGGCATAGGCCATCAGCTCGGCCATCTCGGCGCCGGCGCAGTGCCGCGCGTCCATCGCGAGAAACGCCACCCGCGGCAACTCGGCGCACATCGCCGAGGCATTGGACGCCGCGACGCAGGCCGGCCCGAGCTTTTGCAGCAGCACGGTTTCGAGATCGACCAGATGATAGAGCGGCCCGGTGACATACAGGATCGGTTCGCCGGCCCCGACCCAGGCGCTTTCGGGGTAGTTGATCTCGACGTCAAAGGCGACGCCGCGCGCAGCCGCCATGGTTTCGAGGAATTCGACCGCGAAACGCGGTGCCGAGATCACCGGCCTCCGCATGAATACGGCGTAGGTTGCCGCGCGGTCGCCGAACCGGCCGACGATGGCCTTTGTCTTCAGAAAATAGCTGTCGGTGCGGGCGGCGAGATCGTCAGGGTCGATAGAGTCTGTCATTGCGGGTCCACGGGTCGGCGCGGAGTTTATCCTCGGGCCTCGCCAACCGCGGACCGGGGGGCGCCGCCCGAGGACAGGCTCCGCGAAGCAATCTCGATAAGCCGGGTTTATCCCCGCCGAGATTGCTTCGTCGCCGCGCTCCTCGCAATAACGCCGTGACGCCGGATCGCGTCAGCCTATCGGGACGGAAAGCCCCTCAGCAAGGCAGGTCGGCGACCCGGCCGGCGGCGCCGAACCCGGCGTTGCGCTGCTGGCGTCCGCGTTTCAGCGCCTCGGCGATCTCGAAAGCCAGTTCCAGGGCCTGGCTGGCGTTGAGGCGGGGGTCGCAGTGGGTGTGATAGCGGTCGGCGAGCGAGGCCTCGCTGATCGCCTGCGCGCCGCCGATGCACTCGGTGACGTTCTGCCCGGTCAATTCGAAATGCACGCCGCCGGCGTAGCTGCCCTCGGCCAGATGCACCGCGAAGGCGCGATGGAGTTCGTCGAGGATACGGTCGAAGTGGCGTGTCTTGTATCCGGTCGATGACGTAATCGTGTTGCCGTGCATCGGGTCGATGCACCACACGACCTGCCGGCCCTCGCGCTGCACGGCGCGGATCAGCGGCGGCAGCTTGTCCTCGACCTTGTCGGCGCCCATCCGGGTGATCAAGGTGAGGCGGCCGGGTTCATTGGCGGGATCGAGCCGCTCGATCAGGCGCAGCAGATCGTCCGTTTCGAGGCTCGGCCCGCACTTCATTCCGATCGGGTTCTTGACCCCGCGCAGAAACTCGACATGCGCGCCGTCGGCCTGCCGCGTCCGGTCGCCGATCCAGAGCATATGGGCCGACACGTCGTACCAATCCCCGGTCGTCGAGTCGACGCGGGTCAGCGCCTCCTCGTAAGCGAGGAACAGGGCCTCGTGCGACGTGTAAAGCTCGGTTTCTCGGATCTGCGGCGTCGTGTCGGAGGTGAGGCCGCAGGCGGCCATGAAATCGAGGGTCTCGGTCAGCCGGTCGGCCAGCGCGCGGTAGCGCTCGCCCTGCGGCGAGTCGGCGACAAAATCCTGGTTCCAGGCGTGCACCCGGTGCAGATCGGCGTAGCCGCCCTGCGCGAAGGCGCGCAGCAGGTTCAATGTCGCGGCCGACTGGCTGTAGGCCTGCACCATGCGTTGCGGGTCCGGCTCGCGGCCCGCGGCCTCGAAATCGAGGCTGTTGATGATGTCACCGCGGTAGGATGGCAGCGTGACGCCGTTCTGCGTCTCGGTGTCCGACGAGCGCGGCTTAGCGAACTGGCCGGCGAGGCGACCGACCTTGACCACCGGACAGGCGGCGCCGAAGGTCAGCACCACCGCCATCTGCAGCAGCACCTTGAAGGTGTCGCGGATATTGTTCGGGTGGAACTCGGCGAAGCTCTCGGCGCAGTCGCCGCCCTGCAACAGAAACGCCTTGCCGGCGGCGATATCGGCCAGCCGGTCCTTCAGCCGGCGCGCCTCGCCGGCGAAGACGAGCGGGGGGAAGCGGCGCAGCGTCTCCTCGACGCGCCCGAGCGCGGCCGTGTCGGCATAGCCCGGCACCTGCCGGATCGGCTGGCCGCGCCAGCTCTGCGGGGTCCAACTCTCGGGCATCGCGGAACTTCCTCCCGCGGCGCGGGTTTCAAGAATTCCTTCCGGCATCGATACCTCCTTTATGGGAGGCCGCGCCACCCGAGTTCGACATTCGCGCTGAATACCAGAAATACGAAAGCCGCCTCGGGGGGGGCGGCTTTCAGAAAAACGCGGATGCGCGAGCCTAGGCCGCCGTCATGTACCGGCGGTACCAAAATCGCGCAGTCTGTCGAGCCTCGGCTGTCATGCCGGGACGCTACTCC
>JBFXDF010000192.1:0-7707 GCA_050181375.1 Alphaproteobacteria bacterium | reverse complement strand
CGCCCGCGGCACACCCTGGCTTGTTAGATCAGCCGCCAGTTAATGGTTGCTACCAGCCTGCAACGCTATTGATCGATTTCCGGTTCGACGAGCCTCGCCAGGTTTCGCAATGACTGCTGCCAACCGAGATAGCAGGCCTCCAACGGAATGACATCCGGCAGACCCTCCTGCACGATATCGAGCTCGGTGCCGACCGATACCTTTTTCAAGCTCACCGTCACCTGGATTTCGCCGGCCAGATTGGGGTCGTCGAACTTGTCCGTGTAGCGCAAGCGTTCGTGCGGAACGAGCTCGACATATTCGCCGCCGAACGAGTGGCTGCGGCCGGTGGTGAAGTTTCGGAACGACATCCTGAAAGTACCGCCGGATTTCGCTTCGAGGGAATGCACCGTGCAGACAAAGCCGTTGGGCGGCAGCCACTGCGCCAGCGCGTCCGCCTCGAGAAACGCGCGATAGAGCTTCTCCGGCGTGGTCGCCAGAACACGGTGCAGGCGCACTGTATTGGGCATGCTGGTTCTCCTTACGCGGAATTGGCGGAACCGGATTTATCGGCGTCCGATCCGAGCCAGCGGAGCGCCGCCTGTTCGGCGGCCTGCGCGGCGCGGGCGTCGATCTCGGGTTCCGAGATCGTGCTGAGCGGATGGTCGATAACGACCGGGTCAAGGTCCGGCATTCCTAACGCTTCGCGCTGCATTTCGGCCTCGTGCAAAAATTCGGCGGTGACGACGACCGCGACCGGCCGTCCCAGTTTTTCGAGCGCGATCGCGTCATGCGTACAGCACGACGTGCACGACCCTCAATCGCCGATCGCGGTCAGGACGATGTCGTTCTCGGCGGCGATTTGCGCGATCAGCGCCGGGTCGGCCGCCTTCGAGAAGCTTTCCTTGCGGTAGTAGTTGACCGCGGCGAATTGGTGGCGCTCGCCGAGCCGCGCCGCCGTCTTGCGCAACAGCCTGTTGGCGTTCCATTTGGTGTTGTCGAGCACGCCGAGCCGGCTGCCGGCGAGGGCCGCCACCCGAGCCGCCGGGATTATCGGCTCCGCCTCGACCTGCCCGCGAGGATCGAAGACGAGTGTCGTTTCGGTTTCGTGCATCGCCGGTATCCTCGATTGGTCAGTACGGTGATCGTTATTCGGTGGGTATCAAATCACGAACGGCCCGCGCCGCGTGCCGCCGCTCGGAGAGGCCGGCATGAAACATTCGCGGCCATTCGACCCGCTCCTGCGGCGCCGTGATTGCACGCATGCCGGGACGACGCCGGACGATGACCGGGCGTCAGCGACCGATCCCGTCGAGCGTGTAGCCGTGGTCGTGAAAGACGGTCCGGCGCGAGAAGCGCCATCGGCCGCTGTCGTCTTTGATCAGCTCGCACGCGTAGCGGCCGGGCGGAAGGCTGTGGTGGTTGCCGTCCTTTGAGATCAGCACCAGCAGATAGGCGCTGGCGGCGGCGCGATTTCCGGCGATCGTCACGGCGATATTGCTGACCATGTGACGGAATTGCGTGCCCGCTTCGCGCTGCGCCGCGAAGCGTCCGGCGAAGGCGCGGATTTCGTCGTGCCCGCCGATATCGATGACCGGGCTCTTGAGGATTGCGTTCGCCGTAAAGCAATCGACCACGGAATCGATCTCGCCATTGTCGAGCGCGCAGCAATAGCGCGTAAAGAGATCGTGGATCGCCGCACGATCTTCGAGGTCGCTGTCGCTCATCCGCGTCTCCCTGGTCCGGCTTATCCGGGTTAGGCCCGTGTCCGAGCGCGTCGTTCCCGCAATGGGCCGGCGACCGGAAATCCGGCGAGCGTGTTTTGCGTTCTCGCGACCCGCACGACCGGCGAGGCGCGGCTCCCGCGTCCGAAAGAGGCGCTGGAGGCCGTGACGGCATACTCCCGGCATTCCGCGAGGGCAATGCCGCGTACCGCAGTGAGAACGCCGAACGGCCGCGCGGCCATCCCGACCAAGCGGGTGGAGAACTCAGGCGCTGCCTTCGCGTCCGGGCACGCTATACGGTGAACACGGTCGAGCCGGTGGTTTTGCGGTCCTGCAGGTCGCGGTGGGCGCGGGCGGCGTCGCGCAGCGGATAGGTCTGGTTGATCGCGAGCTTGACGACGCCTTTTTGCACGACATCGAACAGGTCGCCGGCGGCGGTCAGCAGGTCCTGGCGGCTCGCGGTGTAGGTGTTGAGGGTCGGCCGGGTCAGGAAGAGAGAACCCTTGCCGGCGAGAATGCCGATATCGACCGGGCCGATCGCCCCCGAGGACTGGCCGAACGATGCCATCAGACCCAACGGCGCGAGACAGTCGAGCGACTTGTAGAACGTGTCTTTTCCGACCGAGTCGTAAACGACCGGCAGTTTTTTGCCGCCGGTGATCTCGTTGACGCGGGCGACAAAATCCTCGCGGCGGTAGTTGATCGGGTGGTCGCAACCGTTGGCCTTGGCGAGCGCCGCCTTCTCGTCGTCGCCGACCGTGCCGATCACGGTCGCGCCGAGATGCTTGGCCCACTGGCAGACAATGAGGCCGACCCCGCCGGCGGCGGCGTGGATCAGGATGGTCTCGCCGGGTTTCACCGCGTGCGTGCGGCGGACCAGATACCACGCGGTCATGCCCTTCAGCATCATCGCCGCGCCCTGCTGGTCGGTGATGCCGTCGGGCAGTTTGACGAGCCGCTCAGCCGGCATGGCTCGCGCCTCGCTGTAGGCGCCGAGCGGCCCGCCGGCATAGGCGACGCGGTCGCCCGGCTTCAAGTCGGAGACCCCCGGGCCGACCTCCTCGACCACGCCGGCCGCCTCGGAGCCGAGGCCGCTGGGCAGCGGGATCTGATAGAGGCCGCTGCGCTGGTAGGTGTCGATATAATTGAGCCCGACCGCCGTATGACGCAGCCGGACCTGGCCCTGGCCGGGCCTGCCGACTTCGACCTCCTGCCACTCCAAGACCTCGGGCCCGCCGGTCTTCGCGAAACGGATCGCGTGCGCCATCGCCGCCTCCTGTTGGTTCGGTGGCGCGACGATAGCGAAGAAGCGCGGGGCGGAAAAGCAGCAGCCCGCGCTACCCTTCGGCCGCGAGCGCCGTTCCCCAATCGTATATCGGCGGCCGGCCGCCGCGCCGTGCCCGGATTGCCTCGCGCAACGCAGCGGTGGCGGTCTCATCGACGGCGGGGGGGTCGCGGGTCAGCACGACGCCGTAGTCCCGGCGCGCCGCGTCGCGGCTGACGAACTCGTTGAGCACGTCGCGCAGGACCAGCGCCGGGTCGCGCTCCAGCGGGTCGCCCCAGCCGCCGCCGCCGGCGACCTCGTGGCGGAACAGGTCGCCCCGCCGCATCGTCATCGTCAATTTGGACGGGAGCGGCTCGGGGTTCCGGTCGGGGTTCAGGTAGTTCATCGACGGGTGTCCGGGGCCGCCGCCGTAAAGGCCGAACGGGCGGAAGGCATGGCGGTCGGAGCGCACCTGCAACACCGCCTCGTCGGCCAACAGCCGGTATTCGCGGCGGAACGGTGCGCCGCCGCGGAATTTGCCCGGACCCATCGCGTCCTGGATGAACTCGTAGGCGGTGATCTGCAGCGGCTGCTCGCTTTCGGTGACCTCGATCGGCTGCGAGGCCATGTTGGCGTAGATGTGCGAGTTGCCGTCGAGGCCGTCGGCATAGGGCCGCGCGCCCCAGGCGCAGCAGGTGAAATCGACATAGATGAACGGCGTGCGGTCCTTGTGCCAGCCGCCGATCGACACGCCGGTATTGCCGCCGTCCGAGGCCGCGAAGACGCGGTCGGGCAGCATTTTCGCCAAGGCGCCGAACATGCAGTCGACCATGCGGAAGCCGGTGAGGCCGCGCGCCGCGCAGGCACCGGGCAGCACCATGTTGGCGATGGTGCCCTCCGGCGCGGTGACCTCTATCGCGCGGAACACGCCTTCGTTGGTCGGGATATTCTGCGGCAGGATCGAGCGGATCGCGCAGTAGCTTGCCGATTTTGTGTAGCTGAGCGTGTTGTTGATCGCGCCCTTGACCTGCGGCGAGGTGCCGGTCCAATCGACCGCGATCCGGTCGCCGGTTTTTGTGATCGTAACCTTGAGCGGGATCGGCCTTCCGACATCGATCCCGTCGTCGTCGATATGATCGAGAAAGTCGTAGACGCCGTCCGGCAGGTCGCTTATCGCGGCGCGCGTCATGCGCTCGGCGTAATCGACCAATTCGGTCATGTACTGCGCGAGGCGAGCCTCGCCGTAGCGCGCCGCCACCTCGTGGATCGCCTGCTCGGCGATATGGCAGGCGGCGAGCTGCGCACGCAGATCGCCGAACACCTTGACCGGCACCCGCACATTGCTCTCGATCAGCGCGAACAGCGTTGCGTTGCGCTCGCCGCGCTCGTAGAGCTTGAGCGGCGGGAGGCGCAGCCCTTCCTGGTAGATCTCGGTCGAATCGGAGGCGTTCGACCCCGGCACCCTTCCGCCTACATCGGTGTGGTGGCACACCGCCGCGGCCCAGGCGATCGGTCGTCCATTACCCCCTCCCTGACCCTCCCCCGCTTGCGGAGGAGCGGAGGATGGGGGTGTGAAGATCGGCTTGAAAATAAATACGTCGGGCAGGTGCATGCCGCCGCGAAACGGGTCGTTGAGAACGAACACATCACCCGGATGGACGCGACCGGCGAAGGCGGATTTGACCGAAGCGATCGCCGTCGGCATCGATCCCAAATGGCCCGGCAGCGTCAGCCCCTGCGCGACGAGCACGCCGTCGCCGTCGAACAGCGCCGTCGAATAATCCATGTTGTCCTTGAGGACGCCTGAATAGGTCGTGCGAAAAACCGTCAGCGCCATCTCGTCGGCGGCGCCGAACAGCGCGTTCTTGAACAGCTCGAACTCGATCGGGTCGCTGATCATGGTGGTTCGCCGTCCCTGTAATCGACATCGGACGCGGCTGCGAAATCGCCGCATAGCGTAGTCGGCCGGCGAAAGAGACAAAACGTCAACACGCCAGCGCCGATATTTCGAAGCAGTCTCGAAAAAGAGTCAAACACTACGGCGCCGCCGGGACTGGGGCGCCGCCGTCCGGCCAGTCGTGGCGCCAACGTGGCAAGCACTAGTCTTCCAGCAATCGACAGCATCCGATCCGGGAAATTACCGGGATTGCGATAGTGAAACACAGATTATACGCGGTGCCGCCGATGGCCGAGGAAATTGACCTCGGGTCGCAAGTGGTACATCGCGGTACCCGCCTCGACGATTTTCGGTATTACCAAAACCGTTCCGTGCATTATCGCGGATACAGAACTGAATATTTCATAATCTAGCTGCTGTCGGTGTTTTTTACAACCACCTGTTCAGTCGATTTTCGTGAACGCCGGACATCGTCGGATTATTTTACATATGGTCATCCAGTCGGTTGTAAACCGCTGACATGTATCACCGATCATCTTTGGCACGAGATTTGCTGAACATAAGAACGGCTGCCTGGGCTGCCAATCTCGATCGAAAGGCATTCCGTTTTGTTCTCGCAGCGGCAATAGCGACGGGAGAGGATGACGATGACGAACATATGGCGCGCGGCGTTGCTATCGGGCGCTGCGCTGGCGGTGATGCCGCAGGCCGCGATGGCGAGTTCCATTATTTCCAACGGACATGGCATTTACGCCGGTTTCCTGTCCACCGGCGAAATGGGATTCGCGGATGCGTCCCTGTTCAGCCAGAACGGTTCCGGCGGAACGATCGGCATCTCGGTAAACGCCGATCTTTCCGCTTACGGCCGCGGCTCGGGCCTGTTCGACGCCACGACGCCCGGCTGCATCTGCGAGGGGTGGGGCGTATCCGCCTCGGGTTTTGGCGGCGGCCGCAATCAGAGTTCCGGGCCGAACTCGGGGATCACCTTCGTAAGCGAGGCGACCGACTATACGCTCGGCGTTCCCGGCACCTTCTTTACCAGCACCTCCACGCTGAATGGCACCAGCCTTTCGATTACCCAAGCCTATGGCGCCTCGGCGAGCAACAATCTGTTGCAGGACAAGGTGACGATCACCAACACCGGCGCCAGTACAGAGACCGATGTGCGTTACCGGCGCACCATGGACTGGGACGTCCCGCCGGGCGAGTTCAGCGAGCTGGTTACTATTCAAGGCTGGCCGGCCTCGGCACTGCTCGCGACCAGCGACAACGGTTTTTCCAGTGCCAATCCATTGGACCCACAGGGCGTCGTTCTTGGCGCGTGCGGCATCAACGTCAACTTCTCCCGCTGCGGTCCGGCGGATCACGGCGCCGTGTTCGATTTCGGCTTCGGCGATTTGGCGCCCGGCCAATCGGTGGAGTTTTCGATCTATTACGGCGCTACCACCGGCTTTCCCGACAACTCGGCGGCTGCGCTTGCCGCGCTTGCGGCTGTCAAGGCCGAAGTATATTCGCTTGGCCAGTACGGCGGCGGGAGCCCGGCCGGGGAGCCGATAACCTACATTTTTGGCTTCGGTGGCGTCGGCGGAACCCCGGTGACGGTGCCCGAGCCAACGTCGTTGGCGCTGCTCGGCGGTGGCCTGTTTGGCCTGTGGGCGATCCGTCGCCGTCGCCCCCGTCATTGACGGAAACGGCGGGAGGGCGGCGGGTTTTCAGTCGCCCTCCTCGCGTTTTCCGGACGGTGTGAACGATCATTGTCGGGATGCTCATCTGAACGCGCACCGGCAACCCGAATTACAAATCAGGCGGTGCATACGCTCTCCGCGCCGCATTCAATCCAAGTCCCAATTACCGGATTCCCGGACGATAAAATCGAGGTCATCGGGCCTTCGGCTTCGACGGATTCGGTTCGCGCCTGGCACCGATACACCCGCAGCCCGGTTCAACGCCGTCGCGACGATGCGGCGGCAACGGTTGCTAACTACGTGGCTCCCGAGGTTGGCCCACGGAACGGCCCCGACGCGAGATGCGGTCGCGATCACGTGCTCCGACCGGAAAATGAAAATTTTGCATTTGCCGCATCGCGTCCGCTCATACTACCGTGAAGCGGGATGGGGAAAACCCCACCGATGGCCGTGAGGCCCTGAACAGGAAGGCTTCGCTCTGCGCGGCACAGCCCGCCGAGCGCGGCCGTGGAGGCGGAGATGACGCGAGCGCCGTGGGCCGCGGCGGCATGCAAGCGCTCGAACCATCCCCCTCCCGAAAGATCCTTCGACGGAAGATTGGTGCCGCCGTCTCGCGGCGAGCGCCGGCATTCGAATCGCGCCGCGGCGAGAGCGTGGACAGCGCCGAAGCGCCGTGGCGTCGATGCGGGATCGCCATCTCGGCGGCCCGCGATATCCACGGGAGGATAAGCGCGATGAGGCATCGTTTGACAGCCCTGGCGACGGCCGGTCCGCTGCTGGCGGCATTTGCTCTAGCGGCGCCGGCCGCGGCGCAGCAACCCGGCGGCACGCTGCACGTCGGGCATTTCGCCAGCCCGGCAAGCATGTCGCCGCTCGAGGAATCGACCCAGGCGGTCAACCGCCCGATGTCGGGCGTGTTCAACAACCTCGTCATCTTCAAGCAGGATGAGCCGCAAAACACGCCGGACACGATCGTCCCCGAACTCGCCACCGGCTGGAGCTGGAACGAGGACGGAACCCAGCTCACCTTCCCGCTGCACAAGGGCGTCAAATGGCATGACGGCAAGCCGTTCACCGCCGCCGACGTCAAATGCACGATCGACCTCCTGCAGGGCAAGGGGAAGGAGAAGCTGCGCATCAACCCGCGCAAGTCGTGGT
>JBFXDF010000191.1:0-7823 GCA_050181375.1 Alphaproteobacteria bacterium | reverse complement strand
CGAGCACCGCGACGACATCGTCTGACAGCCCCAATGCCTTGCCGACTTCGCGGATCGCGCCGCGGGTTCGGTAACAGATCACGGTCGCGGCGAGGCCGGCGCGGTCGCGGCCATATTTTTCATAGATATATTGGATGACCTCCTCGCGCCTCTCATGCTCGAAATCGACGTCGATATCGGGCGGCTCGTTGCGCGCCGAGCTGATAAAGCGCTCGAACAGCACGTCGATGCGGGCCGGATCGACCGCGGTGATGCCGAGGCAATAGCACACGACCGAATTGGCCGCCGAACCGCGCCCCTGACACAAGATGCCTCGGTCGCGCGCGAAGGCGACGATGTCGCGCACGGTCAGGAAATAGCGCGCGTAATCAAGCCGCTCGATCAGCGCCAACTCGTGATCGATCAGGCGGCGGATGTGAGCGGGAATCTCGCGGTCACCCCAGCCCTCTCTCCCATCGGGGGAAATCGCTGGGGTGAAGGGGTAGACGCCTGAGCAGCCCCCCTCACCCTTTCCTCTCCCCCCATTGGGGGGAGAGGGTTTCTTTGAAAACTGCTCTTGGGCGCCTTCCCAGGCGAGCGCGGCGAGATATTGTTGCGGTGTCATCCCGTCGGGGACGGGCTCATCGGGGTATTCGTAGCGCAATTCATCGAGGCCGAACCGGCAGCGCTCGACGATTTCCGCGGTCCGCGCGATGGCGTCCTCGTGGTCGCGGAACAGCCGGGCCATCTCGGCGGGCGGTTTCAGATGCCGCTCGGCATTGGCGGCGATGCGAAACCCGGCCTCATCTATCGTGCAATGCACACGGATGCAGGTCACGACATCCTGCAGCGGCCGCCGCTCGGGAATATGATAGAGCACGTCATTAACGGCGACGAGCGGCAGTCCGCTGCTTTCGGCAACGACCGCAAGCTCGGCGAGGCGGCTTGCGTCATCACCGCGATATAGATAATGGGCGGCGAGATAGGCGCGGCCGGCGAAATCCATCGCGATCCGGGCAGCAAATGCTTCCCACACGGCCGCTCCGGCTTTTCTGTCATCATAAGCCCCTATCCTTTCCTCCCCCGCAAGCGGGGGAGGGCCAAGCGAGGGAGTGTCAGGGAAAGAGCCAAGTAAAGGAGAACCGGAAAGGCGGTCCTCCGGGGGCAATACGATGATGAGCTGCCCCTCGCCGTGCGCGACGACGTCGGCGTAGTCGAGACGGCATTCGCCTTTCACGGCACGGCGCTTGCCGAGCGTCAACAGCTGCGTCAAGCGGCCATAAGCGGCGCGGTCCCGTGGATAAGCGAGCAGGCTTGTGCCGTCGCGCAAATCGAGCCGGACGCCGACGACGAGCCGGATGCCGACCGTCTTCGCGGCGTGGTGCGCGCGCACGATCCCGGCGAAGCTATTGCGATCGGTGATCGCGATCGCGGCATGGCCCAGCGCCGCCGCCGTTACGACCAGCTCGTCGGGATGCGAGGCGCCGCGCAGGAACGAGAAATTGCTGGTGACCTGCAATTCGGCATAGGTCGGGCCGGAGCCGGGCGAACCTACCGGACCGAGGCCGAATGCCGGCACCCTCGCCTTGCCGGGCGGTCCGGCGCTGCCGCTGCCAATTGTGCGGGCAAGCTTGTTGAATGCTTTTGGCGGCAGCTCAGGCATCAGGCGAACAGGCCGTGCATGTACCAGCGCAGCGGCGACTCTCCCGGCAATCCGGCGCGGAACAACCAGAAGCGCCGCCCCGCCTCGTCTTCGACGTGGTAATAATCGCGGATGGCGCCGATCGAAACGGCGGCGGCTGCGCCAGCCCGGGTCCACCATTCCTCGGATATGCGTTCGGGACCCTTGGCGCGGCAAACGCGATGCGCGCGGCGCCGCCAGATGAACCGGAATGGCGGCTCGTCCGGCAGCACCCAGGTCGCCTCGACCGGTTCAGGCGGCATGAAAAGGCGAACGGGGCGGGGCGGTTTTGACAAAGCCCCCTCCCTCGCCTGCGGGGGAGGGTCGGGGCGGAAGCCGCCGCCGATCGGAGCGAAGAACGAAGCGCGTTCGGGAATGTGGCTTGCGTGCGTTGCAATGCGGCCGATCGCATCCAACCCGAGGCGGGCCCCCAGGCGATCCAGGAGGGGCGCTACATCATCGGCGACAGCTTTCCCCCGCCGGGGGAGAGAGATTACCTGTATCTGCTTCGGGGCAAGCGGCTCGGCTGCGATCAGCGCGAGAATCATGTCCTCGATGCCGAGACCGGGATCGACCGTTTCCAGCTTTGCCGCGAGGAGCCCGGTCAAATGGCGCGGATCGCGACTCGGCCGCGCCGTGCCGACCCGGATATGTTCGACCCTACCGTCGGCGCGGTGAAATGCGAGGTCGAGCCGGCGCGCCCCACCGCCCTCGCATTCCAGATGTGCCGCCAGCTCGGCGGCAAGATGTTCGATGGCTCGGGCGAGATCAGCCGGCTCGGCGATCGGCTCGGCGAAGCTGAGCCGCACCCGCCGCACCGGCGCCTCGCCGATCGGCGATAGCGGCTCCGGCTCCGCGCCGAGCGCCTGATCGAGACGCCGCGTCACACTCTCGCCGAAACGGCGGGCGAGCGCCTCACGCGGCATCGGATAAAGATCGCCGACCCGGCACAGCCCGACCCGGCGCAGCCCGGCAAGGATTGTCGGGTCGAGCCGCAGCGCCTCAACCGGCAGCGGCGCCAGCGCGGCGCGCTCCTTGCCCGCAGGCGACAGCGCCGGCTGGCCGGGCTCCGCCGCGAACCGCGCCAGCGCCGATGCCGCGCCCAGCGTGCCGGCGATCGCGATCCTGTGCGCGATGCCTTGCCGCGCAAGGCGGCGCGCCAGATCGGCCGCGAGCTTGCCCTCGCCACCCCACAAATGGGCACAGCCGGTAATCTCAATTTTGACGCCGTCGCCGCCGTTGGGGACGGCATCGGGAGCGGTCCACGGACTGTAGCGGCCGCACCATTCAGCGAGCCGGGTCAGAGCCGCGGCATCTGCTGCCAGCTCGGCCGCCGCAGTCAGCAGGTCCGGCGCGAAGGACAGCGCGTCGGCGAGCAGCATCCCCGGCGTCAACCCCGCCGCCGCCGCGGCGGGGTTTATCGCGGCGATCAGGCGTCGGCCGCGCGCCGTGATGACCGTCGCGAACGGGGGTTCATCACCCAGCCCGCCGGATCGCGGACCCGACATGCGGCCGGTGCGGCGCAACCGGTCGATCGGCCAATCCGGCAGAAAGACGTACATGACCCGTCGCATCGGCGATCTCCACCTCCCAGCTGCCCGGTACCCCGCCACGCGCGCGCAGCAACTCGACATGCCAGCGCGGCCGGCCGGCGCCAGTGCCGAAGGCTCCTGCCGCTGCAATTTCACCCCCTCTCCCCTGCTGGGGGAGAAGATTGATCCAGAGAGGTCCTTCCGGGATCGACGGCAGCGCCGTTACACGCCAGCGGGTCAACGCGGCGCTTGGCCGTTCACGTTCGGTCGCTGCCTCGGCCGCGCTGCGCCAGCGACGCAGCAGGAAGGCGGTAAGGCCCGAACGCTCAGCGGCAAGCTGTAGCCGGCGTCCTGCCACCATCGGCAGCCGCCCGATTTCGGCAACAACCGCGACCAGCCCCGATGCCGGACCGGCACGGAGTGCCTCCTCGGCGGACCACAGCACGTCATCGCCGCGCCGCGCCGTCACCAGCACGACCCGGGCAGGGTCCAGCCCGTGCGCCAACAACCCCAGCCCATACAGATCGTGCCGTTTCAAGCACCACAGCACGAGACCCGAACCCGGTCCCGCTTTCCCCGCCCCCTCCCGGTCCGCCGTGCCGAGCCGGGCAAGAATGGCGGCAACGAACCCGGCGGCAGCGGCGCCGTCTTCCTCATCGGCCCCGGCGCCCAGTACTTCGTGCAATGCGCCGAGCGGCAACCCGCCGCCGGGCAGCGCGCGATCGATCGCGGCAACCCTAAAGGGAATGACACCGTAAATCTGCGGCGCCTCGATCCGGCGAAGATGGGCGCGAAGTCTGTCGAGGCTGGTAACGTGAGCCGGCTGGAGCATGCACAGGAAACGGTGTTGACCAATGCGTGTTCATATTTTGTTCCAAAATGCATATCGCTTGTCAACCCGGTGCTGTTTTTGCGCTAGGATGCATCGTCATGCCCAGCCCCTCTTCCCTTTCCCGCTCCGCCAGCGAGACCGATGCGGCGGAAATCACCGCCCGCATCCTAATTGAGACCGAGTCGGTGCTGTTCCGCCCGGACGAGCCGTTCACGTTCACCTCGGGTCTGCGCTCGCCGGTGTACATTGACTGCCGGCGCCTGATTTCCTTCCCTCGAGCGCGCCGCAAGCTGATGGATCTCGCCGCCGAGCTGATCGAGCGCCATAGCGGGTTCGAGTCGCTCGACGCGATCGCCGGGGGCGAGACCGCCGGCATACCGTTCGCGGCCTGGATCGCCGACCGGCTGTCGCTACCGATGCTCTATGTGCGTAAACAACCGAAAGGGTTCGGCCGCAATGCCCAGATCGAGGGCGAACTCAAGGACGAAGCGCGTGTGTTGCTGGTCGAGGATCTCGCCAGCGAAGGCACCTCGAAGCTCAATTTTGTCCGGGCTATCCGCCAAGCCGGCGGCCGCATCGACCATGCTTTCGTGATCTTCAATTACGGCATCTTCCCACAGATCGAGACGAGCCTCGACGGCGAGGGGATCACGCTGTTGGCGCTCGCGACATGGTGGGACGTCGCACGAACCGCCGAGCAGCTGGGACGCATCGCGCCAGGTCAATACGAAGCCGTCGAGAGCTTCTTGAAGGACCCTTACACCTGGTCGAAGGCCCGTATGCCCGCTCGGCACTAAACTACGGGCACTCGCGCACTCGCCGACCTTCGCGGTGCGCTACCGTGGCGCTGGCGAATTTAATCGCTTATTGCAAAGCGATCCTCGCCTTGCGATCAGATAGGGAGCTGGCCGCCGCCCGATCGCGCGCAGAGTCCCACATCAGTCGGGGATCGAATGTCTCGGCGGCAAACATCGTCAGGATGACGACCGCGCAGAACGCTATCGCACCCACCCCCGGCACGATCGTAACGACCGAGCCGAAAACCACCAGGGCGCCGAGCAGCGATTCCATGAAGATATCAATCATCGACCAGCGCCCAATGAAGCGCACAATGTGATAGAGCCGTGTACGGTCGCGTAGCCAGACTGCTTGGCCGGTCTGAATAGTCACCAGCATGACCGACAATCCGACGAGCTTCAGCATCGGCACAAGAATGCTGGCGAAGAACACCAGGGCCGCGAGGGGGTATTGACGGGCTGTTATCAGCTCTTCGACCCCGCCGATGATCGTGCTCGGTGTACCGGAGCCAAGCTGCACAATCGTCAGCACCGGGTAGTAATTCGCCGGTATATACATGATCAGAGACGCGATGACCAAGGCCCAGGTTCGCGCGATGCTGTTCGGCTTGCGCGCGTGCAGGACGCTTTCGCAGCGCGGGCAGTGTCCCTCGGCACCTGATGGCACGCTGACCAGACCGCAAGTTTCACAGCCGACCACATGCTGCGAAGCGCGCGGTGGATTAAGCTCGGCGGTTCGCCGATCCAGACGCTGCCATACCGCCTCGCGGTCGAGAGCGGCGTCCATCCAGACCAGCACAAAGGTCAGCACGATCAGTACGTAGACCCCGATCCCAAGGCCGATCGTTACCAGATCGCCGAGCTTCACGTAAGCGACGAAGACGCCGAGAACGAAAACCTCGAGCATCGACCACGGCCGCAGTATTTCGGCGTAGGCAAAGATCCGCCGCAAATGGCGTGGAGGGTTTGCTTCGTGCGATCGGATCAGCACGTACACCATCGCGGCCAGCCGGCCCAATGGCGCCAGGACCGTCACGAACAGGACAACCGCCCCAAGCTCGGGCATCCCTCGGCGGACGAGTTCCTCCGGCCCGGAAAAGAGATCGGCGACATGTCGAATACCGGCGGTTTGAACGCTCATCAGGTTCGACGCGCACATAATGATGAGCAGGATGAGCGCGGCAGCCGCGAGCGCGATGACATGATCGAGCCGGTGCACCGAAACGCTGCGCAATATCGTCGGACAGCGTGTGCATTGCGCAGTCATCCCCGGGACGAGAGCCGGCACCATCTGCACCAGGCCGCAGCCCCGGCATTCCCGCAACTGAGGCAGCGTCGGCATTTGACCTTGTGACGCGGTCATCACGGACGCGCGAGCACCATCAAGGCCAGCCCATCTGCGAGTTCGCCGATTGCCGTACTGGCGGCCGCCACCTGACCGGAAATGCCCGTTGTCGGTGGCGCCTTGATGAAATTGAAGTTGCGCAGCACCGGGGCTGACCGGCCCTTAAACGTTACTCCGGCCTGTGCCTGCAGAATGAGATTGCCGGCCGCGTCCTTGTCGAGCCGACGCATGTTCAACTCGATCGTGGCGTCGGGCGGCGCCGAGACGGCGCCTGTCTCGCTCAGTACCGTACTTTGCGGCAAGCGTTGACCGAGCTCTTCGGTCAACACCCGGCTCAGCATCGGTCCCAACGGCTCACCCCACCAGTCATTCGACATCACCTCCATTCGGTTATTCTCGGTCGAGGCGACGATTTCGGGGCGGTCGAGGTAGCGCGCGAGGCCGATTTGGCGCAACACGATGATCTTGGGCGAGCCGCTGTGCACCGCACCGGGGACCGGCGTGATCGTATACAAGACCGGCGCCGGAGACGAACAAGCCACGAGCGCGCCGAACAGCACCAAAGCCGCGACACGGGAACAATATGCCGTCCAGCTCATTGGACCGGAGCTCCGGCGCGGCCTTTGATCAGAGCCTCGGGATGGCGCTCCAGCAAATTCGCCAGTGAGCGAATAGAGCGAAGCGCATCGACCGCCTCCGCCAGCACCCGTGTGAAGTCGCGGTTGAATCGGGTGTCCCCACCATAGCCTGTGTCGAGCGACAGAAGCAGTTTGTTGGTGCTTTTCAGCGTTCGTTGCAGTTCCGTCGACATTTCCGGAAGTTGTTTCGCCACCGGACCAACGCCGCCGTCGAGCCGCTTCATCAGGTCCTGTGTGGACGCGATTGTCGCGGCGAGTTGGGACAGCGACTTCTTCGTCTCCGGACTGCTGGTCACATCGTTGGCCGAACTGAGGATACTATCAAGGGACCGGCCGATCTCGGCAAAGGGCATGGCCTTGACTTTGTTCAAGAGATCGGTCGCCGACGACGCGAGACTCGCAAATCCTCCACCTTCGGTGGTTGGCAGAACGAAATCCTGGCCTTCCATTTTCAGGTCCGCTACCGACGCGTTCTCGACAAAATCGAGCGCCACCGTTTGCTGGCCCGTGATCAGGCTGGCGCTTTGCAAACTCGCGCGCAACCCGCGCGCGAGAAGCTTTGTAACCGCCTCGGAATCGGTTTTCACCACCCGATTGCCGATACCGACAATTCGCTCCGGTTCGACCTCGTAACGAACCGGCGCCACGATCGCCTCCTTGGCGGCGTCATAGGCGAGCCGCACATTCGTCACCTCGCCTATCTTCAGGCCGTGCATCGTGACATCGGAACCCGGACCGAGTCCCTGCACGGAACCGGGGAAATACGAAATCACCTGAATCTTTCGGGTATAGCTGGCAGCATCGGCCTGCTCGCGGTCGGCGAACAACGGAAATACATGATTGGCTTCCGCGATCGCAGCTTGCTTCGCTTCCGCAACCGGAGTCTCAAACGCGATGCCGCCGAGGAGCAGCGCACGAAGCGATTCCATCTGCACGTCAAGTCCGGTGCCGCTGAGCTTGAACAAAATACCGGAAGCATTCCAAAAGCGCGTCTGGTCCGATACATAGGCGTCGTATGG
>JBFXDF010000190.1:0-7832 GCA_050181375.1 Alphaproteobacteria bacterium | reverse complement strand
TCGGCCGAAATCGCGAAGCGGCTCGGCTGCGCGGTGATTGGGGTCGAGCATCGGCGGCTGCGGAGGCGCGGCGTCGCCGAAATCCGGGCGGCCGGTTGCATGGTCACCGCGTATACGGTCAATGATCCGGCGCGCGCCAGCTTGCTGTTCGCTTGGGGCGTGACTTCAGTTTTCTCAGATATGCCCGATATGATTTTGCAGGCCGCCGCGACAGATCATTCGACACGGCCGGTACCGTTGGCGGCGCCCGCCGCGCGGTCGCAGCAGGGAGCCGTCCAGTGAAGCCGCTCAATCCGATCGTCATTTCCGGGCGCGAGGTGCTGCCGCTCGTCGAAGGCGGCAAGGGCATCTCAGTCTCTAATGGCGAAAGTTCGGGGGCCTGGGCTGCCTCCGGCGGTGTCGGCACCTTTTCCGGCGTAAACGCCGACAGCTACGGCGAAACCGGCGAGTTGATTCCCCAGGTCTATTACGGCCGCACGCGGCGGGAGCGTCACGAGGAGCTGGTCGCCTACGCGATCGAAGGCGGCATCCACCAGGCGCGCGTCGCGCACGAGCGATCGAACGGTCAGGGTCGCATTCACATGAATGTCCTGTGGGAAATGGCCGCCGCCGAGCGGGTCCTGCACGGCGTGCTCGAAGGCGCGCGCGGCCTGATCCACGGCGTTACCTGCGGCGCGGGAATGCCGTACAAAATCGCCGAGATCTCGGCGCGATACGGCGTCCACTATTATCCGATCGTATCGTCGGCGCGAGCGTTTCGGGCGCTGTGGAAACGCGCCTACCACAAATTCAGGGATTGGCTCGGCGGCGTTGTCTATGAGGATCCGTGGCTGGCGGGCGGCCATAACGGGCTGTCGAACGTCGAGGATCCCGAGAGGCCCGAACCGCCTTATCCGCGGGTGCGCGAATTGCGCGGCCTGATGAGCGAATTCGGTCTCGCCGAAACGCCGATCTTCATGGCCGGCGGGGTGTGGTATCTGCGCGAATGGGGAGACTGGATCGACAATCCTGAAATTGGGCCGGTAGCGTTCCAGTTCGGCACGCGGCCGCTCTTGACCCGCGAGAGCCCGATTTCCGACGCCTGGAAGTCCAGGCTGGTGATGCTGCGCGATGGCGAGGTCTATCTCAACCGCTTCAGTCCGACCGGATTTTATTCATCGGCGGTGCGTAACGGCTTTCTGGAGGAGTTGCAGCAGCGTTCGGAGCGTCAGGTCGCCTACGCGGTCGAGCCCGTCGGCGAGCACGTCGCGCCGTTTCACGTCGGCGCCCGCGGCCGCCTGGTCTATCTAACCCCGCATGATCGCGAGTCCGCGAGAGGCTGGGTCGCCAAGGGATTTACCGAGGCGCTGCGCACCCCCGATTCGACGCTGATCTTTGTCACTCCGGCAAAGGCGCTCGAAATTCGCAACGATCAGATCAACTGCATGGGTTGTCTCAGCGCCTGCCAGTTCTCGAACTGGGCGCAGAACGAGCAGGGTTCGACCGGCAAGAAGGCGGACCCTCGCAGCTTCTGCATCCAGAAGACGTTGCAGGCTATCCGGCACTCCGATGATGTGGCATTTCAGCTGATGTTTGCCGGACACAACGCGTATCGTTTCGCAAGCGACCCGTTCTATGCAAACGGCTATGTCCCGACCGTGAAGGAACTCGTGGAGCGCGTGCAGACCGGCGACTGACGCGGTTACAGGGTGCACCGCTTTATTTCGTTCACATTGCCGCCTATATCAGCGTCATGAAGGTGCCGACAATTTGTCCCAACGTAGCGGAGCGCCTGCGTGCGGCGGGCTTGCGCCCGACACGGCAGCGCTTGGCTCTAGCCCGTCTGTTGTTCGATGGCGGCGATCGTCATGTGACCGCAGAGCACCTGCACGGCGAGGCGGAAGCCCGCGCAATCCCAGTCTCGCTGGCGACGGTCTACAACACGCTGCACCAATTCACCGCCGCCGGCCTGTTGCGCGAGGTCGTAGTCGAACCCGGACGATCCTATTTCGATACCAATGTGTCGGATCACCATCATTTCTTTTGCGAATCGACCGGCCGCTTGCAGGACATCCCCGGCGAATTGGTTATGGTCGGCCAGTTGCCGCAGCCGCCCGACGGGACCGAGATCCGCCGCGTCGACGTGATCATCCGCATCCGGCGCGACTCGGCATCGCCACTATATTAGAACGGTTCTAGAAACCGATTGACTCGTACTCCGCGGGTCCCTATACATTATGAGCGGTCATTCAGGCGGCCGGGATCGTGAGGCAGCGGGACGCAACACTATTCGCCGCACGTCCGCCCGCGCATCATGGAGGGAAGCATGGCGTCTCTGAAGGGTTCGAAAACCGAGGAAAATCTTAAGGCGGCGTTCGCCGGCGAGAGCCAGGCCAATCGCCGGTACTTGTATTTCGCGCAAAAAGCCGATGTCGAAGGCTACAATGACGTCTCCGCGGTGTTCCGCTCAACCGCCGAGGGCGAAACTGGCCATGCGCATGGCCACCTCGAATTCCTCGAGGAAGTCGGTGATCCGGCGACCGGCCAGCCGATCGGCGGCACCAGTGATAACCTGAAGGCCGCTATTGCCGGCGAGACGCACGAATACACCGACATGTATCCGGGCATGGCGCGCACCGCCCGCCAGGAGGGCTTCGACGAAATCGCCGATTGGTTCGAGACGCTTGCGAAGGCCGAGAAGTCGCACGCCGGCCGCTTCCAGCGCGCCCTCGACACGCTGGCGTAAAGACCCGATCCACTATCTTCCCGGCAAAATTGCCGCGGGGGATAGCAACAAAACAGCAGGGGCGCGGGGGCGGAGGCTCCCGCGTCCCTTCTTCTATCGGCCTCCGATCCGTCCGTCCGCAAGCCGATCCATAACGGCGCAAGCAGGCGGCTGAGCAGGACCGGAGCGACCCGGCAAAGGAATGGAATGCGAGAAGGCAGTCTCGAAGCGCCGACGCGTCACGTGATCCGCTGGCAAGACCCCGACTTCGCCGACCGAGACCAGACCGAGGCGGAGATGCGGCGCATCTTCGACATCTGTCATGGCTGTCGGCGCTGCTTCAATCTGTGCGACGCGTTCCCTCGCCTGTTCGAGCTGATCGACAATTCGCCGACCGGTGAACTCGACAGCCTGCCGGTCTCCGACTATCAGCAGGTCGCCGATGCCTGCACGCTGTGCGACATGTGCTTTATGACAAAGTGTCCATACGTGCCGCCGCACGAGTTCGACCTCGATTTCCCGCATGTCATGCTGCGCTACCGGGCTGTCGAGCATAAGGAAGGGCGGGTGCGTTGGGCCCGCGGCGAACTGGGTAGGACCGACCGCAACGGCAGGCTGGCCCGCTTTGTTGCCCCGTTGGCGAATTGGGCGAGCAGGCGCGACAACCGCCTGACGCGGCCGATCCTCGAAAACATCGCCGATGTCGATCGCAATGCCGATCTTCCCGAGTACCACGGCCGCACCTTCGCCATGCGCGCCCGCCGCAACCCGCCTGCAGTCGACGGGAGTGCCCCTGCGGTCGGCCGCAAGGCGGTGCTCTACGCTACCTGTTTTGTCAACTACAACAACCCGAGTATCGGCGAGGCGATGCAGGCCGTGCTCGCGCGCAACGGCGTCGAGACCCAGGTCGTCTATCCCGGCTGCTGCCGCATGCCGCAACTTGAAGCCGGCGATCTCGCCAAAGTGGCGCAGTCGGCGCACGAGGTCGCGGCGGCGCTCGGTCCCTACATCGACCGGGGCTACGATATTGTCGCATTGGTGCCGTCTTGCGCCTTGATGCTCAAATTCGAATGGCCGCTGATTGCGCCGGACGACCCCGCGGTCAAGAAGCTGTCCGAGTCGACGTTCGACGCCGCCGAATACATCGTCGACATCGCCCGCAACGAGGGGCTGGCGCCGGGCCTCGGACCGATCGACGGCGGTATCACGCTGCACATTGCCTGCCACGCCCGCGCCCAGAACATGGGCCAGAAGGCAACCGAGATGCTGCGGCTGATCCCCGAAACGCCTGTCAGCGTCATCGAGCGCTGCTCGGGCCATGGCGGTTCCTGGGGGGTCATGAAAGGCAATTTCGAGACCGCGCTCAAGGTCGGACGGCCGGTCTTCCGCCAGGCGTTGCGCGATCCGAAACCGCATCTCGCCTCGGAATGCCCGGTCGCCGCGATGCATATCCTGCAAGGGATGCAAATGCAGGCCGGGGATGAGTTTTTGCCGGCACGTCCCGAACATCCCATCGAGTTGCTCGCGCGCGCCTACGGTATCGCCCCCGGCCGCGAGACGAGCGCCGAACCTGCGTTGAGGAACCGATGAATACGACGCAATCGCCGAGACGGCGTGTCCTGACGCGCACCGACATCCTGCCGCTCGACGAATACGCGAAGGTGCGGCGAACGCGGCGCGGCGAAATTTCCGAAATCAAGAAGCGCCGGCGTGTCGAGGTCGGCCCGTTCGCCACGTTCTATTTCGAGAATTTCGACACGATGTGGCAGCAGGTTCAGGAGATGCTGTACATCGAAAAAGGCGGCGAAGCTCAGATAGAAGATGAACTCGCGGCCTACAATCCGCTGATCCCGCAGGGCAGAGAGCTGGTCGCGACGGTGATGTTCGAGATCGAGGACCCGGCCCGGCGCGCCCGCGAGCTGGCGCGGCTCGGCGGCATTGAGAACCACGCCTTTATCGAGACCGGTGGCGAGCGGGTCCGTGGCGAGGCCGATCCGACACGCGAGAATACCAGCCCGGACGGCAAGGCGTCGTCGGTGCAGTTCCTGCGTTTTCCGTTCTCGCCGGATCAAGCGGCGGCGTTCAAGGCGCCCGGCGCGCGCGTGCTGGTCGGGTTTGATCATGCGAATTACGGCCACATGGCCGCACTGCCCGAGCCGGTCCGCGCCGCGCTGTCCGAGGATTTCGACTAGACCGGGTCGGCGGCTGCGCTACTCTGCGGCGTTCGGGCGGGTTTCGGCGGACAACGCCGCGCCCATTACCGGGAGGTGCGCCATGCCGACCTATGTCATGCTCGCCAACTGGACCGATCAGGGCGCGCGGAACGTCAAGGAATCGCCGCGCCGGCTCGAGGCGGCGAAAAAGTCGCTGCGGGAGATGGGTGGCGAGTTCCGCTCGATTTTTATGACGCTCGGCGAATTCGATCTGGTGCTGATCTATGACGCGCCGGACGACGCGGTTGCAGCGCGGTTCTCGCTGGTCCTGGCACAGATGAACTCGGTGCGGACGCGCACGCTCAAAGCCTTCCCCGAGGCCGCGTATCGCGAAATCATCAACTCGCTCGGCTGAACCGCGCCGACGGGCGAAATAAACCGCGAAAACCAGTCGGCCGCGCCAATCCGGCTCATCCCCGCGGCAAAACTCATTCCTTTCGATATGCGACATTTTGTCCTATCATCGGCCGCAGACGCGGTTTGCCTGAGCCGCCATGGCTGAGGGCAGCCGTCCCACGCTCAGGAGGACATCCGATGAATGTCGAGACGATCCTGCGCAACAAGGGAGACTGGGTCGCGACGATCCGGCCCGACGCGACGATCGCGGAGGCTGTCAAGAGCCTGAACCGCGAGCGGATCGGCGCGCTTGTCGTCAGCGCGAGCGGTGACAGCGTCGATGGCGTGCTGTCGGAGCGCGATATTGTCGCCGCGTTCGCCGAGCATGGCGCGGACCTGCTGTCGCGCCGTGTCGACGAGGTCATGACGGGGAGCGTCCTCACCTGCGATCCGGCGGATACGGTTCGGGAATTGATGGAAGAAATGACGAACCGGCGGGTTCGGCATTTTCCAGTCATCAAGAACGGCCGGCTGTGCGGCATCGTCAGCATCGGCGACCTCGTCAAAAACCGGCTCGACGAGGTCGAGTTCGAGACCAATTCGCTGCGCTCGTTCATCGCCGGCGGTTAACCGCCGTCACGGATGGATCGCCGTCTCGTTGCGGCTGATCAGGAACGCCTCGTGACGGTCGAGGAAATCCGTGACGACTTCGGCGAAGGCCTGCGGCCGCTCGGCGCCGATCGCATGACCGGCGTCGTAAACCAGCACGAGATGGCCGTTCGGCAATAGCTCCTTGTAATGACGGCCCATCTCGGGCGGGATCATCCGGTCGAGCGTGCCGAACATCACCAGGGCCGGCGCATCGAGCCGGCGCATCGCCGCTTCGAGTTCGGCATCGCGGTCGGGACCGCGCAGCCGCGCGACGAGGCGCTGTTGTTTTGCTTGCACGTCCTGATCAGTAGGCGGCAAGGGCGGCATCCGCTCCGGATGGGCGTAAAGCCGGGCCGCCATTTGCTCGGGCGTGCCGGATGCCGGCGTCGCACCTGGCGGCCGGATCGCGGCGGGGGCTTCGAGAACCAGCGCACGGACCCGCTCCGGGAACTGCACGGCAAGCCAGAGCGCGGCCTTGCCGCCAAACGAGGTTCCCATCAGATCGAAGCGGTCGAGGCCGAGCGCGTCAGCCGCCTTGACGATCGTCGCGGCCAATTCCGGCATCGTTCGGGTCCGCGTATTCTCCTCGGACCGGCCAAACCCCGGCATTTCGACCGCAACGACGCGATAGCGCTCCGCGAGCAGGTCGTGCGCGCGGCTCAGGCGCAGACCGCCGGCGCCGTGCAGGTGCACGAGCGGCGCCCCCTGCCCTGCCTCGCAATAGCGGATGCGGAACCCGTCCGCCTCGACAAACTCCTCGCCGAAGGCGCCGCCCGGGGAGGCCGCCGGCTGTTGCTGGTCCAACATGGGACGTCCTCCGGTCAAATTTCGCGAATGCGCGGCAATACCTTGCGGCCGAACAGGTCGAGCGAATCCAGCATCGCGTCGGTGCCGGCGGTGCCGGGATCGGCCAGCGACAGGTCGAGGACGCCGGCGCCGATTTCCTCGCGCGCCCGGCGGATCTGCTCGACGATGCGGTCCGGGCCGCCGCAGAAGCTGATCGGCAGGACGCCGCCGACATTGGCGGGGCGGCGCTCGCCGCCGACATTGCGCTTGTCCTGTTCGATCAAGGCGTTTCGCAATCCCTGAGAGATCGGGAACGGCGCCTGCGAATTGGCGCTGCGCCGCGCCAGCGCCGCGTCGGCCGCCTCATCGGTTTCGGCGAGGATCATGTTGGCGCGCCAGATGATGTCGTCCGGCCCCGGCTCCCAGCCGTAATCGGCGCATCTGCGCCGGTAATAGCCGGTGGATTGCGCCATCAGCGCGACCGTGCCGTACGACACGCCAAGCCCGATCCGGTGCCGCGCCGCGAAATCGGCCGCCTCGGCGCTGACCCCGAGCGCGTAGGTGGTCGGGTAGGGCTGGGTCTGCGGCCGCGGCCAGATCGACACGGTGCGATACTGGAAATAGCGTCCCTGCCAGCCGAACGGCTGCGGCTCACTCCACGCCTTCAGGATCAGCTCCATCCCCTCGTCGGTGCGTTCGCGCGCCTCCTTCGGGTTCAAATCGTAGCTGAGATATTCGTTCGTCGTGCCGCGCAGCAGACCGAATACGAAGCGTCCCGGACGCATCGTATCGAGCATCGCGAGTTCCTCGGCGACCCGGATCGGGTTGCTGACCGGCACGATCGGACCCAGCAGCGCGATCTTGATCGTATCGACCTGGCTCGCCAGAAACGCCGCCGACAGCGGCGGCGACGGGGTCAGGATGCGCGGCGAATAATGGTGCTCGGACAGGCTGATCCAGTCGAAACCGAGCTTTTCGACAAACCGGGCGCGCTCGACCATGCCCTGAAACGCCTCGGCGCCGAGCACCGGGTCGTAGGCGGCGGGGGGCACCGGCCATTCGCGCGGCAGATCGGGCGGAACCGCATAGCGGCCGGTTTCGAAAAACGAGACCTTCATCGCCATGAGATCGGAAGAGCGTCG
>JBFXDF010000189.1:0-7883 GCA_050181375.1 Alphaproteobacteria bacterium | reverse complement strand
GCCAACGCTCCGGCAGCCGCCGCGTCAGCCGGAATTGCCGCTGCCCGCGCCCGCTCCACCCTCCCGGCCGGCCGATGTCTACGAGGCGGGCGGCGTCGTCTATATGACGCAGCCGCTGTCGCGCCCCGAGGCGCTGCCCGGCCAGACCTACCGGGTCCACTGGCCCGACAGCGAGCACGCGCTCTACATCACGCTGAACGACATCGTGCAGGACGGCCGCCGCCGCCCGTTCGAGATTTTCATCAACTCAAGGAATATGGAGCATTACGCCTGGACGGTGGCGCTGACCCGCATGATCAGCGCGGTGTTCCGGCGCGGCGGCGATGTCGCGTTTGTCGTCGAGGAGATGAAGGCGGTATTCGACCCGCGCGGCGGCGCTTGGATGGACGGACGCTATGTGCCGTCGCTGCTCGCGGCGATCGGCGATGTCATCGAACGGCACATGATCGCGATCGGGTTCCTCCCGCCAAAAGGCGCCGCCGGCGACCGTGCGATCGAGGCCCGGGTCGTCAATCTCGACATCGACACCGCGCCCGGCGCGGAAGGCGGAGCGGCGGCGCTGCCGACCGCCGGCCCGCGGCTGAGGCAATGTCCAAAATGCGGCGAGGCGGCTCTCATCAGGATCGAAGGCTGCGACCAGTGCACGAGCTGCGCCTATTCCAAATGCGGCTGACAGTCAGTGCAACGCTATCCGCACTCCGACTCACTGCAACTCCCCGCTCCGACTTTGAAGGGTTGCGCGGTGCCCTTGTAAAACGCCGCGCATTGACCCAGTCAGGCAGCAAACATGCTCATGAATGACCGTGTGAAGTTGGCGCTGGTCGCGAGCAGCGCGGTGCCGACCGCGAGCAGCCCAACCACCAGAAGCACACCCCCGGTCGGCAGGACATAGGCCAGGATCCCGAGCACCACCGCGGCAACTCCGATCAAAACCTGCACACCGCGGCTCGGCGCCAGTTCGGAGCCCCAGGCGACACTTGTCCCGGCTTCGGTCTCCGAAATACGGCCGATACGGGTTGCGCTCATCCCGGCCAGGATCAGCGCGCCGCCGAACACGATCAGCGCCGCCGGCAGCAGGCTCATCGCCGTCGCCGCGCCGATGAGAGCCAACACCCCCAGCACGACACCGACGATCCCCGCCAGCACCTCTACCGAAACGTCGGCCCCAAGCTGACCGATTTCGGCGCCCGACTGGGCGGCCGAGCCGGCGCGCGAGTATTCGATGCCGGTATTGGTCGCTTCGATAAAGAGACCGACGCCCACCACGATCGTGGCAATCGCGGTCAATATGCCCGGCGAGACCGCGGCGAGCGCGAGGATCGTCAGGACGATCACCGCGATACCGGCGGCGCCCTCGGTCAACGGCCCAACCGCGGCCGAGCCGTTCCATGTGCTACTGCGCGTGTGATAGACAGCCATTTTTACGCTCCCTTTCCGACGCGATTCGGCGGGATCGGCCCGCCCGGGGTCTCGCACCCTCGCCGGATCGGCTGTACTGTTAAACGCGCAGCGCAAGAGAACGTTCGCAAATCCTCTTGTCACGATGCCATAGATATTCTGCATGACACTTTGCATATTCGGTAGTCGCAAAGAATAGTTTCAATTCCGGTTCTTTAAGCTATTGCAGGTTTCCTATATTCACCTGAACCTAATTCTTTGTCGGAGCCGGCGCGCGACACCAGCTCCCCGACCCGCGCCGCGATCCGATGCAGCAGGGCGTCGCGAATGCCGAGTTCGGCGAGATGACGCACCGTGTTCGCGAGGTAGTCGCGGCCGCTGCCGCGGCCCCCCACCGCCACCGCGAGCAGCCGCGCCGCCTCGTCGGCCGACAGGCGGCCGGCGTAATCGTGCGACTCGCGACGCACGACGCAGGCGTGCCCGCTCACCCGCCCCGCCGTCGTGCGCAGCGTGACCGGACGCATTTCATAGACCCGCCCGGTCATCTCGCGCGCCCATATGCGGTCGAGCGATTCGCCGACCCGGTCCGGCGGCAGACAATAGGCGATGCCGTGGCATGAGCCGCCGCGGTCGAGCCCGAGCACCAGACCCGGCCGCTCCGGCGTGCCGCGATAGTCGCGCGAATAGAGGCAGAACCGGCGGTGATAGCCGTAAAGAAAGGCCGGCCGCGCCTCGGCGAAGTCGAAATCCGGGTGCCACATTAAGGAGCCGTAGGCGAATATCCAGACCGGCTCCCGGCCATCGCGCAGCGCCGCGATCGCTGGCGGCATCGGATCGACCGGATAGATCGACACATAGGCGCGCGCCGGATCGGCGCGGGCGACATCGCACATCGTCATCGAAAGATCAGCCACCGTCGGATCGGCCGCCCGCCCCCGGCCACGATGCCGGGAAACGCCGGGCGCGCGACTATACCCGATTTGCGGCGCAGGCGCGGTGGCGGGATAGCGATGCGCCCGGCGGCGACGCGAATTACGCCACATTGCGGGTGTATGAAATAGCCGGTGCCGCCGATCGGAGGGATGGCGCTCGGGGCGTTTGCTGCTTTTTTGCTGCTCGACCGGCGCTAAACCCTTGCGGCGCAACGGTTCGGGCCGGCTTTTGCTGTTCTTTTCCTGCAGAAACAGCAAACCGTGGCCGGAACAGGGAAATAATGGCCAGTCGTCGTGCGACACCCGAACCGATGCAGCGCACGGCGATTGCGCCGGGGCGCGCGCGATGACACCTTTGCCGCGATGACCCGGTTTGTTCCCGCCGATCTTGCCGAGCTGCGCGATAATGTCGCCGGCGCGCTGGCCGCCGAGGAACCGGTCGAGATCGTCGGCGGCGGCTCGAAACGCGCCCTCGGCCGGCCGCTGCAAACACCGCATCTGCTCGACCTGTCGCGGCTTGCCGGCATTCGCGACTATGCGCCGAGCGAACTGGTGCTGACCGCCGGCGCGGCGACGCCGCTCGCCGAGATCGAGCGCGCCCTCGCCGAATGCGGCCAGATGCTCGCGTTCGAGCCGCCGGATTGGCGCGGACTGCTCGGCGGCCCCGGCGAACCGGCCCGCGAGCCGACCCCCGAACCGACGCTCGGCGGCGCGCTCGCCTGCAACCTGTCGGGGCCGCGGCGGATCAAGACCGGAGCGGCGCGCGACCACTTCCTCGGGTTTCGCGGCGTCAGCGGCCGCGGCGAAATCTTCAAGGCCGGCGGCAAGGTCGTGAAAAATGTGACCGGCTACGATCTCTGCAAGCTGATGGCCGGGTCGCATGGGACGCTGGCGGCGATCGAGGAGGTCACGGTCAAGGTGCTGCCGCGCCCGGAGACGGTCGCGACGGTGCTGTTGCGCGGCGTCGCGCCGGGTCCGGCCGTGCGGCTGATGAGCGCGGCGCTCGGTTCGCCGCACGAGGTCTCGGGCGCCGCCTATCTGCCATCCGGCATAGCGGGCTTCCGCGAGGGACGCGTCGCGCTGCGCGTCGAGGGTCCGGCCCCATCGGTCGCCGCGCGCCGCGACAGCCTGCTGCGGGAGCATCGCGACGCCGGCACAGCCGAGGTGCTCGGCGACGCCGAGTCGAGCGCGCTGTGGCGCGCGGTCGGCGAGGTCGCGCCGCTATTGGCGCCGGGAGGGCTGGATCCCGGCGAGCGCGCGGTGTGGCGCATCTCGGTCGCGCTGTCTCGCGGGGCTGAGTTGGCCGAGGCGCTGACGCGCACTCTCGACGCGACTTGGCTGCTCGATTGGGGCGGCGGGCTGATCTGGGTCGCGGCGCCGGAATCGGGCGATGCCGGCGCCGCGGCAATCCGCCGCGCGATCCGGGGAAGTGACGGCAGCTTCACCGGGCACGCGACATTGGCAAAAGCCTCGGCCGCGCTGCGCCGGGCGGTAGCCGTGTTCGAGCCGCAGCCCGCTCCCCTCGCCGCGCTGTCGCGGCGCGTCAAGGAGGCGTTCGACCCGGCGCACATTCTCAATCCGGGCCGGATGTACCCGATGGAAGCTTGGGGACGCTGACGCGGTGCAGACCGAATTCTCGCTGGCCCAGCTCGTCGACCCGGATGTCGCGGAGTCGGAAAAGATCCTGCGGGCCTGCGTGCATTGCGGGTTCTGCACCGCGACCTGTCCCACTTATGTGCTGCTCGGCGACGAGCTCGACAGCCCGCGCGGCCGCATCTACCTGGTCAAGAACATGCTCGAACAGGGCGGGAGGCCGCCGCCGGAAACCGTCAAGCACATCGACCGCTGCCTGTCGTGCCTGTCCTGCATGACGACCTGCCCGTCGGGCGTCCATTACATGCACCTGGTCGATCACGGCCGCCGCCATATCGAGCGGCATTACCGCCGGTCGTTGCGCGAGCGGATCATGCGACGCGTCCTGGCGCGGGTGCTGACCAGCCCGGGCCGGCTGCGCGCGGCGCTGCATATGGCGCGGCTCGGAAAGCCGTTCACCGGAGCGGCGCCGAAGGTGCTGCGCCCGCTGCTTGCGCTGGCGCCGCGGCGTGTACCCGCGGCATCGCCGATCCACTGGGTCGAGACCTTCCCGGCCGAGGGAGAGAAGCGCATGCGGGTCGCGCTGTTGCCGGGCTGCGCGCAGCAGGTGCTGGCCCCCGAGATCAATCTGGCCACGATCCGGCTGCTGACCCGGCATGGATGCGAGGTCGTCGTCGCGCCGGGCAGCGGTTGCTGCGGCGCGCTGACCCATCACCTCGGCGAGGAGGCTGCGGCGCTGGCGCCGGCGCGCGCCAATATCGATGCCTGGGAAAAGGCGGCGGGCGAAAGCGGGTTCGACGCCGTTGTCGCCAACGCCTCGGGCTGCGGCACGATGCTGAAGGACTATGGGTTTCTGCTGCGCACCGACCCGAAATACGCCGACAAGGCGGCGCGGTTCGCGGCGCTGGCGCGCGATGTCAGCGAGGTCGTCGCGGTGCTCGGGTTGCGGGCGCCAACGGGCGAGGCGCCGGCTCTGCGGGTCGCCTATCACTCGGCCTGCTCGTTGCAGCACGGGCAGAAGGTCGATCGCGAGCCGCGGGCGCTGCTCGCCGCCGCCGGGTTTAGCGTCGTCGACATTCCCGAGGGGCATCTGTGCTGCGGCTCGGCCGGCACCTACAACATCCTGCAGCCGGGACTCGCGGTGGCGCTGCGCGACCGCAAGCTCGCCAATATCGCGCTGGCCCGCCCGGACGTCGTCGCGGCCGGCAATATCGGCTGCATCACGCAGCTTAGGGGCGACGATATGCCGCTGCCGGTCGTGCATACGGTCGAACTGCTCGACTGGGCGACCGGCGGTCCCCCGCCGCCATGCGTGGCCGGGCGCGCCGGCGCCGATCCGCAGCCCGGCCCGGACGAGCCGGCGCGACCGGCGACTCCGTCAAAGATCCCGGCTCAGTGACACCGGGGCGTCATCGGCAAGCGTACCGGCGAGGCGCACGTTGCGCATCGCGCTCCCTTTGCCGTCTCCGATCAATACAATCCGCCGGTGCCGTAACCGGGGCCGGGGCGCTGGCTCCACGGCGCGGCCGGCGCAGCATACGGCTTCATCTCGCCGCCCGGACCCGGCGCGACGCGCGGGGGCGGCATGGCCGGCCCGATGCCGGGTCTGCCGCCGCCGGGCTGCGCGTAGGCCGTTCCCCACGGCGCGGGGAAACCCGGTCCGGTCGACGCATAATCCGGCGGACGCGGCGGACCGTATGCCGGCTGCATTTGTCCCGTGTCGGCCGGCTCGGAATTGGCGGGATCCGAAACGCGCGCTCGGCGCCGATCTCGCCAACGCGGGCCGTAGGCCGCCTCCTCGACCGCGTCGCCGGGATCCTGGTCAAGCTGCCGCCGGTTCAGAGCAGCCGCTTCCGCGCTATCCGGAGGCGGAGCGGCGCGCGTCTTGGCGGAAGCCTCGACCGCCCCGTCGCCGGCCGGCGCGCCTTGGTCCGCGACGGCGGCCTCGCCCGTCGCGGTTGGGGTGTCCGTCTCGGGCTGCTTGCCCGGCTCCGGAAAATCGCTGGCCGGCGCGCCCTTCAGCGCCTCGCGCATGAAGTCGCGGAAAATGCCGGCGGCGACACGGCCTCCGGTCTCCCCGTCTCCCAGCGTGCGCGGCTCATCGAACCCGACATAGGTCCCGGCGACCAGCGTCGGCGAAAAGCCGACAAACCAAGCATCGAAATAATTGCTTGTCGTGCCGGTCTTGCCTGCCAGCGGCTGCGCGATTTCCCGGGTGATCGGCTTGATCAAGGTTCCGGTGCCCCGCTGGATTATCTGTTGCAACGTGGCGACGATGTCGTGAATGGCACGCGGATCGGCCATCGGACCGCGCTTTACCGGCTCGTACGCGATCGGGTTTTCGGCCCAGACGGCGCCCGGTACGGCGATAGCGGACGCAGACGGCGTTCCGGTCGGACGGTACAGCGAGCTGCCGTTGCCGTCGGCGCGCGGTCCGGCCACCGCGAAGCAGGAGGCGCAGTCGCCGACCCCCTTTTGATAAATGACCCGCCCCTGCCGGTCCTGCACCGTGTCGATCACCGACGGCACCAGCCAGCGCCCGCCATTGTCGAGCATCGCGTAGGCATTGGTCAGACGCAGCAGCGTCGTCACTCCGGCGCCGAGCGCCATCGACGGATAGAGCGGCATCCGGTCCATGATGTTGAATTCCTGAACCGTGCCGGCGATCGCCCGCATGCCGATATCGAGCGCCAGATGCGCGGTGGCGAGGTTGCGCGACTGGATCAGCGCATTTTCGAGCGTCATCGCTCCGTTATAGTCGCCGTCGTAATTGGCCGGCCGCCACGGCGGCAAACCCGGACCTTGCGACACCTCGAGCGGCGCGTCGTCGACGATGCTCGACAGCGTGTAGCCGTCTTGCAGCGCGGTCAGGTAAACGAACGGCTTGATCGCCGACCCCGGCTGGCGCTGCGCTTGGGTCGAGCGGTTGAACTGGCTCTGCTGGAACGACCAGCCGCCGACCGAGGCGAAAATCCGTCCGGTCTTCGGATCCATCACGACGAAACCGCCGCTGGCGTCGGGGATCTGGCGCAGGCCGTATTGCTTCGCCTCGCCCTTTCGCGACTTGCCGGCGATCGGCTCGATCAGCGCGAGGTCGCCGACTTGCAGAACATCGCCGACCCTGCGCACCGCCGGCCCGAGGAGCTGGTCCCTGATCGTCGGCCGCGCCCAGCGCAGTTCGGAAATCGGTATCTCCCCGACCGACCCGTCGCGCAGAACGATCCGGGCCTCGCCGGTATCGGTCGCGATCACGGCGGCGAGTCGCCACTCGCCGCTGCCGGGAGGATCGGGGGTCTCGGCGAGGGCCTCGCGGGCCGCCGCGACGCTACCCAGCCGCGCAACCGGCCCCCGCCACCCGTGCCGGCGATCGTATTCGATCAGCCCGTTGCGGAACGCCTTTTCCGCGATCCGCTGTTGCGCCGGACTGTAACTCGTCCGGATCGTCAGACCGCCTTCGTACACCGCCTTGTCGCCATACCGGCCGAGCAGCCCGCGGCGCACCTCCTCGACGAAATATCCGAATGCGCGCGGCGGTTCCGGCCGCATGTTGACCCGCAGCGGTTCGGCCATCGCGCGCTTCGCGTCGTCGCCGCCGAGCCAGCCGAGTTCGGACATGCTGGCCAAAACCCAATCGCGGCGCGCCTTCGCGGCGGCGGGGTTGCGGATCGGATGGTAGTTGTTTGGCGCCTTCGGCAGCGCCGCCAAAAACGCCGCCTCGGGCGGCGTCAGCTGATCGAGTTTTTTCTGGAAATAGGTATCCGCGGCCGCCGCTACGCCGTACGCGCCGGCTCCGAAATAGATCTCGTTCAAATAAATCTCGAGAATGCGATCCTTGCTCAGCGTTTTGTCGAGTTGAAAGGCGAGGATCGCTTCCTTGGCCTTGCGCGTGATCGACACCTCGCGGCTCAACAGAAAATGACGCACCACCTGCTGGGTGATTGTGGAAGCGCCGATCGGCCG
>JBFXDF010000188.1:0-7889 GCA_050181375.1 Alphaproteobacteria bacterium | reverse complement strand
TATCACCTTGACAACGGTGGCCGCTTTGTCGATCCCACGCTTCAAATCGAGCTGCTCTTTGCTCGTCACTCCTCCGCTGATTTCGTATTCAATATCGACAAAAATTTCGGGATTACTCGGGTCGCGATAGGCGTTTATCGCGATCGAAGCGCTTTGAATATACGAAAGTCGCTCATCGAGCCGGCCTTCATATTTAAAAGTCGTAAGAAGAAAATCGTTCGCGGTGATTGTGCCGCTGACGAATTCCTCTGCTCGCGTACGTAATTGTTCGACGCAGCGGTTGCGGGCGAGTACGATTTCGGCTCCACGCGGCGTGCCGTCGCCGGTCAGTCCGGCGAGTTGCGTCAGAAACTGACGAACTCGCTGGAGGCAGTTATCTTCTTCCGCTGTCGGTGTATATCCGCCCGCCGCAGTCAGCACGAAACTCTTTGGAGGGTCGTCCTGGTCATCAAGCTGGAACGGCATGCGCTTGCTCCCTCACTGGGGGATCAGCGACGGCGCGATCCTACTTCTTTGTCGGACGCGCGATTACCGTTCCCCAGTCTTCTTTACGAACCGGGACGTAAGATTGCGACGGAGCAGAGCGATCGGTCAATCCCTTCGCGCCCTTTTCGGCTTCTGCATGCGACTCCCGACCCTCGGGCGCCGCATCCGCGTCATGAGGATCGGGGTTTGACCTGAGCAGCTGCTTCAGGAGTTCAATTCGCTTGTTCAAGCCCATATCATCCTCAATAGAAAGAGCGGTGCAGGCTGCGGCGCCCCATTATACACGGGAGCGCGACTTGGGGCTGTAAAGTTTGAGGCGTGTCGCAGCCTTGGGAGAGCCGGTACCCGCAGTTTCGCATCACGCCTCCAGCCCCACCAGACCGCGGGCGTAGGAGCGGGCGTCGAAGGGGCGGAGGTCTTCGGCGGTCTCGCCGATGCCGATCGCGTGGATCGGGATGCCGTATTTCTCGGTCAACGACACCAGCACGCCGCCCTTGGCGGTGCCGTCGAGCTTGGTCATCACGAGGCCGGTGACGCCGATCATGTCGCGGAAGGTCTCGGCCTGGGCGTGCGCGTTCTGGCCGACCGTCGCGTCGAGCACGAGCAGCACCGAATGCGGCGCCGCGGGATCGAGTTTTTTCAACACGCGCACGATCTTCTGCAATTCGCCCATCAGGTCGGCCTTGTTGTGCAACCGCCCGGCGGTGTCGATCAGCAGCACGTCGGCCCCTTCGGCACGGGCCGTCTCCAGCGCGTCGTAAGCGAGGCCGGCCGAGTCGGAGCCGGTCGGGCGGGTCACGACCGGAGCGCCGGCGCGCTCGCCCCAGATCTGCAACTGCTCGACCGCGGCGGCGCGGAACGTGTCGCCGGCGGCGAGGATCACGTTCTTTCCGGCGTCGCGGTATTGCCTGGCGAGCTTGCCGATCGTTGTCGTCTTGCCGCTGCCGTTGACGCCGATCACGAGGATCACGAACGGCTTTTTGTCCGGGTCGAGGCGCAGCGGCTTCTGCACCCATTCGATCAGCTTTATGACCTCCTCGGCGAGCGCCTCGCGCACCTCCTCGGGCGCGATTTCCTGGTTGAAGCGCGAGCCGCGCAGCCGCTCGACAACCTCGCCGGCGACCCCGGTGCCCATGTCGCTGGCGATCAGCAGTTCTTCCAATTCCTCGAGCGCGGCGGCGTCGAGCCGGCGGCGGGCGAAGATCGTGTTGATGCCGTCGTTGAGCCGTGTCGAGCTGCGCGACAGACCGGCGCGCAGCCGGGCAAACCAGCCGCGCGGCTCGGCGGCGGCCGAAGCGGCGACAGCAGGCGCGGCGGTCGGCGGCGGCGGTTCGAGGAAAGACGGCGGCTGCGGAACGGGTTCCGGCGCGGCGACGACCTCAGCTTGTGGCGGCTCGAACCCGGTGGCGGCTGATTCCTCGGCATGCGCCACCCCCACCCCGCCTTCCCCCGCTTGCGGGGGAGGGTTAGGGGGAGGGAGCAGCTCGGTTATCTCGGCCGCTTCGGGTTCGGGTTCGGGTTCGGTCGGCTCCGGCTCGGGTTCCGCCGGAGGCTGCGCGATTTCCGTCTCGCTCGCGCCGCTGCGCCGCCAGCCGAACCAGCCGCGCTGGTGCTCGGTGTCCGCCGCCGGGGCCGGACGCGGCTCCGGTTGATGCTCCGGATGTGCCGCGTCCCGCTCGGAGGCGGGCGGCAGCGTGTCGGCGTCGGGAGTCGGCTCGTTCGGGACGTTGCGTCGCCAGAACCTCATACGGGTGCTCCGATCAACTGTGAGGCGTCGGCGGCGACAAAGCGCATGTGCCGCACCGCGCCGACCGCGGCTCCTCTAGCATCGGCGGCGAAGCGGACCGGCGCGTAGCAGGCGGCGCGGCCGCGACCCGGCGCCTCGATCAGCACCTCCTCGACCCGGCCGACCCGCCGCGTCAGTTCGGCCGCGAGCGCGGCGGCTCCGGTTTCGCGCAGCCGCGCCGCGCGCTCGCGAACGAGTGCTGGCGCGAGTTGCGGCATCCGCGCCGCCGGGGTGCCGGGGCGGGGGCTGTACGGAAACACATGGACAAAGCCGAGACCGGCGTCGCCGATCAGATCGAGGGTGTTGCGGAACATCGAATCGGTCTCGGTCGGAAAGCCCGCGATCAGGTCGGCGCCAAGCATGATGTCGGGGCGCAACGCGCCGGCACGGCGCGCCGTCGCGATCGCCTGAGCGCGGGTGTGGCGGCGCTTCATGCGCTTCAGGATCAGATCGTCGCCGGCCTGCAAAGACAGGTGCAGATGCGGCATCAGCCGGCTTTCGGTCGCGATCAGCCGCCACAAATCCTCGTCGATCTCGCCCGGGTCGAGCGACGACAGCCGCAGACGGCGCAGCTCGGGGACGGCGGCGAGGAGGTCGCGGACGGTTTTTCCCAGGGTCGGCCGGTCCGGCAGATCGGCCCCGTAAGCGGTCAGATCAACGCCGGTCAGCACGATTTCGTTCGCACCGCTCGCCACGAGATCGCGGGCATTGTCGACGATCGCGGCGAGCGGCACCGAGCGGTTCGGCCCCCGGGCATACGGAATGATGCAGGACGTGCAGCGATGGTCGCAGCCCTGCTGTACCTGGAGGTAGGCGCGGGCGCGCCGACCCTCACCCGCCCTCGGGCGCTGCCCTCGGGCAGCCCCGGATCGGGTCCGGGGCAGGCTCTCTCCCGCGACGCGGGAGAGGGATGACAAGGTGTCGCGGCGATTGTCCCTCTCCCGCATCGTGGGAGAGGGGGGACCGGCGGCGTCAGCCGTCGGTGGGTTAGGGTCGGCAGCGGCATAGCTCTCGGGCCGCAGCTTTGCGGCGTTGTCGAGGACCAGATCGACCTCGGCGAGCGCGGTGTAGCGTTCCGGGGCCAAGGTCGCGGCGCAGCCGGTGACGATAATGCGGGCGTTCGGATGCTCGCGGCGGGCGCGCCGTATTGCTTGCCGGGCCTGGCGCTCGGCCTCGGCCGTCACCGCGCAGGTGTTGACGATAACCGCCTCGCCAAGGCCGGCTTCCCCCGCCGCGCCGCGCATGATTTCGCTTTCGAGCGCATTGAGGCGGCAGCCGAAGGTGACGATCTCAAGACCCGCCATCGTTCGCTGTGACGCTTCTCAGAGGCCGAACCGGGCGGGATCGAACGAGCCTTCGAAGACCAGCGCCACCGGGCCGGTCATCGTCACGTGACCGGGTTCGCCACCGGCGTCCTCGCGCCAAAGGATGTCGAGTTCGCCGCCGTCGAGCGCGACCGTCGCGCGCCGGCCGGCCAGCCCGCGGCGATGCGCGGCAACCAGCGCGGCGCAGGCGCCGCTGCCGCAGGCGCGCGTGATCCCGGCGCCGCGTTCCCAGACGCGCAGCCGGATCCGGTCGCCCTCCGGAGCGCCGGGACGCCGAGCGGAACATACGGCGGCAACCCCGATATTGGCGCGCTCGGGAAACGCCGGATCGTGTTCGAGAACCGGTCCGAGCGCGGCGAGATCGATCGACTCGGCATCGTCGACAAAAAACGTTGCGTGCGGGTTGCCGATACTCGTGCATACCGGGAAGGCGAGCGGCCCGGCCGCTATATCGGCGCGCAGCGTGTCCATCGGCTCCGCGAGCGGGATGTCGCGCCAATCCGTGCGCGGCGCGCCCATATCGACCGCGACGCGGCCGTCCGCCAACAGCGCCGTGTCGAGCAGCCCGGCCTGGGTGCGCAGCCGCACGCCGCCCACCCCATTCTCCTGGGCAATCAGCCACGCGACGCAGCGGGTGCCGTTGCCGCAGGCGCCGGCCTCGCTGCCGTCCGGATTGAAGAAGCGGATAACGGCATCGGCGGTATCGTGGTCCGTGATTGGGCCGGGCGCGATCGGGGCGGGCGCCGGCTCGATGAGGATCACCTGATCGCAACCGATGCCGGTGCGCCGGTCGGCCAGGGCGCGCGCGGCACCAGCGCCGACGGCGAGCCCGTCGCGGCGGGCGTCGAGCACGACAAAGTCGTTGCCGAGCCCATGCATTTTGCGGAACGCGATCCTGCGCATATCCCCGCTTATATGGCGGGCGATCCGGCCCTGTCCAACAAGCCCCGGTCTATCGGGAGGCCTGCCGGCCCTGTCCGGCGCCGCGGGAACCGTGATCGGACCGGCCGGCCGCGGCACGCCGCGCTGTCGCGGCAGAATTCCGGTAGGCCGCTTTCGCGGCGGGATGCGCGTGCGCCGAGCCGCGGTGCGCTCCATGAACGCGCGCGCCACTGCCGCGCGCGCCACCCGCGTAACCTCGTACCGTTCGCGACGAGGCGGATTTGGCATGCCCGGTTCCCGCGCGCGCCGGCTTGCCGCGATAGGTCTGGCGCACGGCGCTCGCCGCGGGACTGGGTGAGGTCTCCGAGGTCGCCGCGTAACCGGCGGCCGCCGGGGCGGGCGCGGTATTGAACCGGTCGGCGGCGGGCTGCGCCGCCGGCGACCCGCGGCCGAACGGCGCGGCCTCGTTGCTGAAGTAGTTCGGGACGAAGCTGGGCGAGGTGAAATTCTTGCTGCCGAGCGGCGGTTCGAACGCCTGGGTCGGCGCGCTGCATACCGCCAGCACGCCGGCGAACGCGAGCCCAAGCGCAAACGGCCGAACCGCGCGGACGAGGCCGAGCCGCGGCGTCATCGCTTGCCGTCTTTCCATTCGGCGAGGGTGATGCGGTTCATCTCGAACAGATCGGTCGTGCGGGCGTACCAGCCCCGGCCGTGCATGCGGCCGATCAGGCGCATCTTGTCGGTCGCGACGTAATGGCGCTCGGGATTGACCAGATCGTCGCGGATATGAATGTGGATGACCCGCCCGACCTCGAGTGTCGAGCGCGACCCGAGCGACAGGCCGGTAATCCGCTTGCACTCGAAGCTGACCGGCGACTCGGCGATGCGCGGCGGGCGGACCTCGACCGAGGGGATCGGGTGCAGATCGGCGTGCTCGAGTTCGCCGACGGTGTTCGGAAAATCGACGGCGCAGATGTTCATCCGCTCGGCCATCGCCTCGTCCACCAGGTTGACGACGAATTCGCCGCTGTCACGGATATTGCGCTCGGTGTCCTTGTAGCCGTCGTTCGGCGGCGCCGCGGGATCGCCGGGGCTGATGCCGAGCACGACGACCGGCGGCACCGAGCTGACCGCGTTGAAAAAACTGAACGGCGCGGCATTCACCCGTCCCTTCGCGTCGACCGTTGTCGCCAGCGCGATCGGCCGCGGCACGACCGTGCTGATGAGCAGCTTGTAGGCGTCGGTCGCCGGCATCGCCGCCACATCGAAATGCATCAGTATCCCTCCTCGGGGCGTTTCGCCGCCGGACCGAGCCGCCGGCCGGCCGCAGCATAGTGGGAAAATCGCCGCTGACCAGCGTCGCGCTCGGGATCCCTGTCCCGGCCGCGGCGCACCCGGCGCGAGCCGCACGATGGCAGGCGCGCGACGGCGGGGATGCCGCCGGACACGGGAATCGCTTGTGCCGGCGAACCGGGCGGGCCGGCTTGCATGCGCACGGCGGTATGGCCGTGATGCGGCATGCGGCGCGCCTCGTTGCGCGCCCCAAGACACTCCGTTAGTGTCGCGGCAAACCCGGCCCGTTTGCGTTCCGGAGGGGTGGCCGAGCGGTTGAAGGCGCACGCCTGGAGAGCGTGTATGGGGGAAACTCCATCGCGGGTTCGAATCCCGCTCCCTCCGCCAGTCGCAATGTCTGGCGCCGGGCGGACCGGGCGGCGCCTGCATCGATTGCCGGCAGGCGCGTGCGGTCAGGCCGCGGTTCTCATGTCGGCGATGATGCGGGCGGCGGCGGCGGCCGGATCGGGCGCCTGGACGATCGGGCGACCGACCACGAGGTAATCGGCGCCCGCCGCGATCGCCTGCGCCGGCGAGCCGGCGCGCTTGTGATCGTCGAGCGCCGCCCCGGGCAGCCGCACACCGGGGGTGACGACCAGCAGCGTGCCGGCTCCCGGGACGCGGCGGATGTCTCCGATATCATGCGGGCTGGCAATCACCCCGTCGCAGCCGAGTTCGACGCAGGTCGCGACGCGCTGACGGATCAGCTCGGCGACCGGCAGCATGTGGCCGAGCTGGCGCGCGCCCGAATCGTCGATGCTGGTCAGCATCGTGATCGCCAGGATGCGCAGCGCGCTGTCGCCCTTGCCCTCGATCGCGGCGCGAATGATGTCGCGGTCGCCGTGGACGGTAACAAAGCTCGCGCCGCGCTCCGCCGCGCGCACGACGCCTTGCTTCACCGTCTCGCCGATGTCGAACATCTTGGCGTCGAGGAACACCCGCTTGCCTTGCGCGACAAGGTCTTCGAGCAGCCGGTCGAAACCCGGCGCGAAGATCAGCCACAGCCCGAGCTTGAAGAACGACACAACGCCGTCGAGCCGCTCGGCCATGACGCGCGCCGCCGCCACATCGGGCAGATCGAGGGCAACGATCAGGCGGTCCTCAATTCGCTCTTGCGCAGGACGAGCAGGTGCGGGGCGCGACATGGGACCTCTCGGAGGGGAAGATACGGCAACCCGCCATCGTGCGATGAAACGGCTGTCGGCATACCGCACCCGGCCCGCGGCACACAATCCTACGAGGGGCGCTACGAGGCGGCCAGCCGCTCGCCTTCGCGGGTACGCGCGGCGGCGGTCGCCTCGATTTCAGCGCGAGCGCGCGGGTGATCGCGCAGAAAGCGGCGGAAATCGGCCCTGGCCAATTCCAGCACCCTGCCATAGCCGAGCGAAACGACATCCGCGTTACGCGGCGCCTGGCTGAGCAGCGCCATTTCGCCGAAGAAATCGCCGCTGCCGAGCCGGACGCGCTGCGCCGGAAGCACCACCTCGACCGCTCCTGACGCGATGAAGAACATGCTGCGGCCCCGTTCTCCCTTGCGGATGATCATCTCGTCCGGGACCAGCAGCCGCGGCCGCAGCACCTCCACGACCGCCTCCAGCTCGGTCTCATCCAGACCCGCGAACATCGGAAAGGAGCGGATCAGCTGGTCGGCGCGCAGCCCGAGATCGAGCGGCGGCAGGCGGTCCGACAGCAAATGCCGCGCATGCTCGTGCTGCAGGTCATCAAACAATTCGCCGGCGATGAGGCCCTCCTCAAACAAATCCTGGTAGCGCAGGAGCAGCAGCTCCAGTCCGGATTGTTCGAGGAAGCGTGTTTCCAGCATGCGGGCGTGCTCGGGATATTGCAGCCGCAGCGCATCGAGCGCCCGCGCGATCGCCTCGGCGCGGCCGGCGACCATCTCGCCCAACTCGGCGGCAATCGAGCGGCCGAGCATCGGTTCGAGCCGCGTGCCGGCAAACCGCGCCAGTTCCTCAAGAGCCAGATGGCGGGTCAGCAGCACCTCGAAACGGATCGAAATCGCACGCTGCAGCGGCCTGCCTATGTGCAGCGTCCTGTGCAGAAAATGGGCGATGCGAAAA
>JBFXDF010000187.1:0-7912 GCA_050181375.1 Alphaproteobacteria bacterium | reverse complement strand
CAACCGGGCAGAACCCGGCGCAGAGCAAGGAAGAAGATTTACTCGACATCCCGGCCTTCCTGCGGCGCCAGGCGAACTGACCGGAGACGATCGGAGTCGGGACCGCCGGCCGACGGCGGTCCCCCCAGGTGAGAGGTTCTTCAAGGGGGTATGCACGGCGCGGCCCGGCCGCGCCGTTGTCAATGCGACACGGCCGCGGCGGCGTGTTCGTCGATCAGCGCGCCGGTCGTGAAGCGATCGAGCGCGAACGGGGCGGCGAGCGGGTGCGGTTCGTCGTGCGCGATCGTATGGGCGAAAACCCAGCCGGCGCCGGGCGTCGCCTTAAAGCCCCCGGTACCCCAGCCGCCGTTGAGGTAAAGCCCGGCGACCGGCAATTTGCCGATGATCGGCGAGGCGTCCGGCGCGACATCGACGATGCCGGCCCAGCTGCGCAGCATCTTGAGGCGCGAGAAGATCGGGAACAGCTCCAGCAGCGCCGCCATCTGTCCTTCGATCACGTGGAACGAGCCGCGCTGCGCATAGGAGTTGTAGGCATCGATGCCGGCGCCCATGACCAGTTCGCCCTTGTCGCTCTGGCTGACATAGACGTGCACGGTGCCGGACATCACGACGCAGTCGAGCACCGGCTTGACCGGCTCCGAGACCAGCGCCTGCAGGGGGTGGCTCTGCAACGGAAGACGTACCCCGGCCATCGCGGCCACCACCGAATTGTGACCGGCGGCCGAGATCGCGACCTTGCCGGCGGCGATCGCGCCGCGGCTGGTCTCGACGCCGGTGACCCGCCCTTTCTCGGTGCGGATCGCGGTCACCTCGCAATTCTCGACGATATCGACCCCGCGCGCGTCGGCGGCCCGCGCATAGCCCCAGGCGACCGCGTCGTGCCGCGCCACCCCGCCGCGCCGCTGCAATGTCGCGCCAAGCACCGGATAGCGCGCGCCGGGGGACACATTGAGGATCGGGCAGAAGCGCCTGACGGCGGCGGCGTCGAGCCACTCGGCGTCGATGCCGTTGAGGCGGTTGGCGTTGACCCGCCGCTCTCCCTCGCGAATATCGGCCTCGTTATGCGCGAGATTGAGGACGCCGCGCTGGCTCAGCATCACATTGAAGTTGAGTTCGGCCGACAGCCCCTCCCACAGCTTGAGCGAATGCTCGTAAATCCGCGCACTGGCGTCCCAGAGATAGTTGGAGCGGATGATGGTGGTGTTGCGCCCGGTATTGCCGAGGCCGATCGGGCCTTTTTCAAGCACCGCGACATCGCGGATGCCGTGCTCCTTGGCGAGGTAATATGCGGTCGCCAGCCCGTGCCCGCCGCCACCGATAATAACGACGTCATAACGAGGCCGCGGCGCCGTCTTGCGCCATGCCGGCGTCCAGCCGCGGTGCCCGCTCAGCGCATGCCCGGCGAGCGAGAGAAAGGAATAACGCTGCATGAATCCAGGCTAGACACAATGGTGCGTACCGCCAAGGCAGGTCGGATGCAGCGCTATGCGTGCGCCGCGGGAAGTAAGCGGCTAAGCTCCGGCCGGGTGAATGGGGACGGAATATGATCGACTATCGCAGCGACAATACCGGGCGGGCGGCGCCGGAAATCCTGGACGCGATGCTGCGCGCCAACACCGGCACCGCGCTCGGCTATGGCGGCGACGAGTGGACGGCGCGGCTGCAGGAGCGGTTCAGCGAATTGTTCGAGACGTCGGTGCGCGTGTTCCCGGTCGCCACCGGCACCGCCGCCAATGCCCTGTCACTGGCCGCGATCGGGCCGGGCTGGGGGAACATCTATTGCAGCGAGGCGGCGCACATAAACACGTCCGAGACCAACGCGGCGGGATTTCTCGGCGGCGGGCTGAAACTCGTGCCGGTAGCCGGAACTTACGGCCGGATCGATCCCGCGACGCTGCGCGACGCGCTCGCCGCGATCGCGCTCGACCCCGCCGCATTGCACCGCGGCAAGCCCACGGGGGTCAACGTCACGCAGGCCAGCGATCTCGGCGCGGTCTACCGGCTCGACGACATCCACGCCATTGGCGAGACCGCCCGCACATACGGCCTCAAGGTACACATGGACGGGGCGCGGTTCGCCAACGCGGTGGCGCGGCTCGGCTGCAGCCCGGCCGAGGCGAGCTGGCGCGCCGGCGTCGACATCATGTCGTTTGGCGCGACAAAGAACGGCGGCGCTATGTGCGACGCGATCGTCGTGTTCAACCCCGAGCTGACCGACCCGCTGGCGTGGAACATACGCCGCGCCGGGCAGGTGTGGTCGAAGATGCGCTTCGCCTCGGCGCAGCTCTTGGCCTATGTCGAGGACGGGCTGTGGCTGCGGCTGGCGCGGGCGTCGAACGCCGCCGCGTCGCGCATTGCCGCCGGGATCACGGGGCTGCCGGGCCTGCGCCTGATCGCGCCCGTCGAGGCCAACGAGATCTTTCTCGAACTGCCCGGCCCAGTGATGGATGCGCTGCAACAGGACGGGTTTCAGTTCTACCGCCGCGGCCGGACGATGGCCCGCTTTGTCTGCCGCTTCGATCTGACCGACGCCGAGGCCGACGCGCTTGTCGATGCGCTCAAACGACACGGCGCCGACCAGGCGCAGGCCGCGGAATAACCTTGACCCACCTTGCCCGTCCTCGGGCCGGGGATGCACGAGCCGCCCGTCAGGTACCGGGCATGCGTCGCGCGGATGGCCGGGCCAAGCCGACTGCTGTACGGTTTAGCTTCAGCGCCCGAATTTCAGGCCTACAAGGGTTTCTCGGCTGACTGTGCAGGGTGCCCGCGCAGGCGGGGACCCATTCTTGCGCTGCCGGTACGGTGGAACCATGGGCCCCTGCCTTCGCAGGGACCCCAAGCAGTGCCGAAATGCATCCGCAGAGTCGTCCGCGTGGTGGCCACAACCGGTTCGCTAAACCGGACAGTCGTGGGTCAAGCCCGGCCATCAACGATGATTGTTCCTTATGCCGGTTGGCCTATGACTCACTTCGCTTCCGCGTGCTTTTCGGCTGTCGGCGCCGAAACGCTGCATTCGTCGCATTTCGGCGCGCTGAGCCAGATCGTGGCGAGGTCCTGGTTGATGTAGTGGCTCGGGCTGATCTTCCAGCCGTGTACGTAGTCGCGCAGCGGCACGCGGCGATACCACCACAACAGGAACGGGTCGTGCGCCTCGGTGGCTTGTTCCTTGACCAGCGCCAGCATGTTCTGGTGCTGTTTCTGCGGGTCGGTTTCGTGCAGTACCTTTTCGTAAAGTTCAACCTCCTTCGGGTCCTCGAAATTGCCGTACTGCGCCGGGTAGTACGAATTCGGCAGATACGGCTGGATGTCGATCACCGGGTTGACGACGTCGTGACAATTGGCGCCGACATTGACCTCGTAATCGCCGCTGCGCCGGGCCGCGAACCATGGCCCGGTCGGGACGACGCGCTGCGTCGCGTGCACCCCGATCTTGTTCCATTGGTCGATGACCCAGATGGCGACATATTTGTAGGGCTGATCGACATTTCGGTTGAGCAGCTCGATGTTGAGGTTTTCGACCCCGGCCTCCTTCAACAGCCGCCGCGCTTCCGCCCGTGATTTCTCGATATCGGGCCACAGACCGGGTATTTCCTTCATTTCCTCCTTGGTCGGAGCGAGCGGCGATCCGGGAAACACGATCGTGCCGACCGTCTTGACATCGGCCACCTCGGACAGCGCCGGCGCGCCGCCCCAGCGGTCAATCGCCAGCGACAGAGCCCGCCGCACCCGCGGGTCGTCGAACGGTTTCTTTTTATGGTTTATTTCAAGACGGCTGCCGCAGTTCCAGTCGCTTTCCTGGATCGTGATCTTGTCGCCAAGTTCCTCCTTCAATTGATTTATCGCCGAGGGCGGATAACCGCGAAACTCGGCGGCGGCGCGATCGGCGCGGATGGCATCGATCTGGGTTGCCTGCTTGGGCGCGTAGATGCCGACGAACCCGTCGAGATACGGCAGTCCTTTATGGTAGTAATCGGGGTTGCGTACACCCTCGATCGACTGGCCGACATGGTAGCCGGCAAACTTGAACGGGCCGGAGCCCATGATGTTCTTCTCGTACCAATGCGGGTCCTTGTCGAGAACCTTTTTCTGGTAGATGAAGTTGTACGGGCTGGCCAGCGCCGGCATGAATGCACTTGTCGGGAACTTGAGATGAATGGCGACGGTATGCGGGTCAGGCGCGGACACGTCCTTGACCATGACGAAATTGGTCGAACGCGGACTGAGTACGCCGTCCGGCGGAAAGATGATCATGTTGAGGCTTTTTGCGACGTCCTCGGCGGTCATTTTGTCGCCGTTGTGGAATTTGATGTCGTCGCGGATCTTGAAGGTCCAGGTCTTCCCGCCATCGGTCGGCTTCGGCATCTCGGTGCAGACGTCGCAGACGAAGTCGGTCGTCGAGGACGGGTTCTCGGGGTTGATCCGAACCAGCGTGCTGTAGAACGGCGCGACGCTGTGGATCAGCGCAAAGGTGGTCTCGCGATGGCCGTCGAAACTCGGCGGCGAGTCGGCCGGGATCATATAAGTGAGCGTGCCGCCGTATTTCGGGGTCTCCGCCGCCTTTGAGTTGCCGGCGGCGCCGGCCGGCGCGGCGGCGATCAGAGCGGCCCCAAGCGCCGCCACGGTCGAACGCACGACTCCCGCGAAACTCATCCGTTCCTCCCGTTCGCATTTCTCGGGTCTCTCCGGGACCCGGCGAAGGCAAACACGGAAAGCGGAAAAAGGTTCGTTGCAACTCAGGATAGTGGTGCCGCGACAAGCGGCGTCTCACATACTTCCGGCGATATAAACCGCCGGAAGTATGTAGCGGCATCGTCCCGGCAGGTCGGCCGCTTATCTATTTACTTTGCGCCTCGGCCCGCTTGTCGGTCTCGGGCGGTTGGTCGGTACAGGAGCCGCATTGCGGCGCGGACAGCCAGACCGTCCCGAGGTCCTGGTTCAGATAGTGGCTGGGACCGATCTTCCAGCCGTGGACATACGACCGCAGCGGCACCAGGCGATACCACCACAGCAGAAAAGCGATATGCGCCTCGTCACCCATGACACGGCTGGCGAACTGGCGCATCAGCTGCTTCTGCTCTTTCGGGTCGGACGAGTGCAGCGCCTTCTCGTGCATGTCGAGCAGTTCGGGGTCCTCGTAATAGCCGTAATTGGAGGGATTGACCGATCGCGGCAGATAGGCGTGCACATCCAGCAGCGGGTTGACGATGCCCTGACAGTTGCCCGCGAGACCGACATCGAAATCGCCGCTGCGCAACGCGCTGAACCACGGACCGGTCGGCAGGACGCGCTGGGTAACGTTGACGCCGATCTTGCTCCATTGATCGACGAGCCAGGTTCCGTTGTATTTGTAGGGCTGGTCGACGTTGCGGTTCAGCAGTTCGAAGGTGAGCCCCTCGGCGCCGGCCTCCTTCAACAGCCGTCGCGCCTCGGCGCGCGACTTCTCGATATCCGGCCAGAAGCCGGGGATCTGCTGCAGCTCCTCCTTCGAGAGGGCCAATGGCGATCCCGGGAACACGACGCTGCCGACGGTGTGTACGATCGCGACTTGCGACAGGCCGGGGGCGCTGCCCCAGCGGTCGATCGCGAGGTTCAGCGCCTTGCGGACCCGTACGTCATCGAACGGCTTTTTCTTGTGGTTGAACCAGGCGAGCGTGCCGCAATTCCAGTCGTGCTCCTGGATCGCGATCTTGTCGCCAAGCTCCTGTTTCAGCTGTTTGATCGCCGACGGCGGATAACCGCGGAACTCGGCCGCGGCCCGGTCGGCGCGGAGCGCGTCGAGCTGCACGGCCTGTTTCGGCGCGTAAATCCCGATGAAACCGTCGAGATAGGGCAGCCCCTTGCGATAGTAATTGGGGTTGCGCACGCCCTTGATCAGCTGCCCGGTTTCATATCCGGCGAATTTGAACGGACCGGAGCCGAGAATGTTCTGCTCGTACCAGTGCGGGTCCTTGTCGAGCACCTTCTTCTGGTAGAGCCAGTTGTAGGGATCGGCCAGCGCCGGCAGGAACGCGCCGGTGGCGAATTTCAGGTGGAAAACCACCGTGTGCGGATCGGTGGCCTCGATCTTGTCGACCATCGAAAAATTGCTGGAGCGCGGGCTCAGCACGCCTTCTGGCGGAAACGCGATCTTGTTGAAGCTGGCGGCGACATCATCGGCGGTCATCTTGTCGCCGTTGTGGAATTTGACATCGTCGCGAATTCTGAAAGTCCAGGTCTTGCCGCCGTCGGTCGGCTCCGGCACCTCGGTGCAGACATCGCAGACGATGTCGGTCGTCGATCCCGGGTTCATCGGGTTGACCCGAACGAGCACGCTGTAGAACGGCGCCGCCGAGTGGATCGTCGCGTAGGTCTGCTCGCGCTGCGCGTCGAAAGTGGGCGGCGCGTCGGCCGGGATCAGATAGGTCAGCGTGCCGCCGTATTTCGGGGTTTCCTCGGCTCCCGCCGGCCCAATCGCCAGCGCAAGGCCAAACGCGGCCAGCGCTAGACGCAACGCGTCCGGTCTCATTCCGTTTCCTCCCGTTCACGGGCCCGCTGTGCCGCGGGTCCCCGGCGCAAACCTAACGGAAGCGATCCGGAATGTCCCTTGCGCTTTGGGTGAGGTTCACTGCCATCGACACATTGACTTACGCAGCGGTCTCTCCACTCTGCCCGGGATGATCGAGCGAACCACCGTCCGTCTCCCCGAAGACCTGTTGCGGCGCGCCAAGCAGAAGGCAGCGGCCGAGGGCCGCACGCTGACCGCGCTGATCGAAGACGGCTTGCGGCTTGTTGTCAGCGAAAAACGGGGCAAGGGTGCGAGCGCGCACAACGACCAGCCCGTCGGCACTGCGACCGGCGGTTTGTGGCCGGGCATTGATATCACCAGCTTTTCCATGCTGCAGGAACTGGACGACCTCGAATACCTCAAGCGCCTGGAACGGGACGCGTGATCCTGGCGGACGCTCAATCCGCCGCAGCGGCTTTGGGGGCCGGGGGACGATAGCCGCTGACCTCGGCGCCGTCGCTTGGGGACAGCCGCATGAAGCCGAACGCCGACAGCAGCGGCAACAGGCCGATCAGCACAAACACGACGCGGAAATGGCCGGTCGTGACCGGGGCGCCGCCGGCGACGACCGCGAGCAGCGCCGCCCCGAGCGCGACCCCGAAACCGCGCGCAAGCTGTTGCGCGACGCCGCCGAACCCGGTGGCGCGGCTCAGCATCTCCGGCGGTACGTCGGCATAGCTGATCGTATTCAGCGCCAGATACTGGATGCTGCGCACGCAACCGGAAACGAGGACGATCAGCACGATGATCCATGCCGGGCTGGCGGCGCCGAGCAGCGCGAAGGAGGCCGTCACCAGGCCCGACAGAACGGCGCCGCCGACCAGGGCGCGGCGGAAACCGGTCAGACGCAGCAGGAGGCGCGACAGGCTGCGGACCGCCATCGCCCCAAAGGTTGACGAGAACGTCAGCAGCCCGGCCTCGGTGGCGCTGTACCCGAACCCGACCTGAAACAGCAGCGGCAGCAGAAACGGCGTGGCGTCTAGCCCGACCCGGCACAGCCCGCCGATCACGGTGCCGATGTTGAAGGTCTTGATATGGAGCAGGTCGAGATCGAGCACCGGAGCCGAGCTGTGCCTTGCATGGTTCCAGTAGGCCAACAGCATGACCGCCGCGATCGGGAAAAAGGTGATCCCGAGCGCCAGCGGCAGCACCGGATGCCCGAGATTTTCCAGCGCCAGTTCGAGCATGAACAGCGCGACACCGATGATCGCGAACCCGACCAGATCGAACCGGGCCGGCGCCGGCGCGCGAAAATCCTTGAAGAACCAGAGCGCCAGCGCACCGCCGAGCACGCCGATCGGGATGTTGAGAAAAAAGATCCAGCGCCACGAGGCGTAATCGGTGAGCACGCCGCCGATAACCGGCCAG
>JBFXDF010000186.1:0-7933 GCA_050181375.1 Alphaproteobacteria bacterium | reverse complement strand
CTGCCGCGACATCGCAACCTCCCGTGAGTTGTGTCGCAAAGTTGTGCAACGGGAGGAAACCTAGACTGTCATAATTAGCTTTTACTTACCGTCTGGCGTCATCGCAGCCCTCGGAACGGGTAAAAGCGCGGAGGACCGGACCCGAAGCCGGCGCGGCGAGACCGGGATGCCGGCTGGCGCACACGCGAGGGAACGGGAACGGCAACAGTATTCGTCCCACCGCGCGACCGTCGACACGCCAACATCCATGCCGCGATTCCCGCCGCGGTCAAAAAGCATGCCAAGGACGTTGGATTGCCGACCAGAGCAACCGCTAGGATGCTTGCTACAACTGTTCCGCCGGCATAAAGAATTCGTTCCATGCTTACCTTCCCGACCAACCTGGAAAATCGGTCTCCGCGAATGGCTTCTTAAAAACAAACAGCGCCGGCTGTTGCTTTTTCTCCGGGTTTATCTTGAGAAAAACTCCGGCGCACCGGGGCGTGCCCGGATCGCCTCGATCCAAAACCCGGGAGCGTCCCCGGCGGGGTGGTCGGGCGGAACGATCCGGGTCCATTCACGGCAATCGATCAGCACCATCGGCGCGTTGCCGGCGGGCGGCTCGGCCGCGCCGCAGCGCCCGCTGGCCGCGAACGCCGCCGCCCGCTCGGCGATCAGGGCGGCGCTGAACAGCTTGTTGCCGCGCGCGTTCTGCCACCGCTCCCAGCGCGTGCCGCCGAGTTCGCGCGTGAAATAAAACCGCTCGACATGATCGGCCGTATCGCGATCGCCGCCGCCGTAATGGTCCGATATCAACGAGGTCAGCGTCACCGCCGGACCCTGCCCCGGCCCGGTCCGATACGCGAACGGCGCGAGCCGCCAGGTTGTCAGCGCCGCATTCAGGCGGGTCGGGCACTCGGGCCGGTTGCCGCGAACGGCATTCAGCCGCGCAACGGTGCGGCCGCTAAGCGCCGCGGGGCGGTTCGGATCGAATTCGACGATCAGCCATGAGCGTCTCAGCGCCTCCGGCCCGACCGCGCCGCGGCATTCGCCGACCCACAGGGCAAAGCCGCCGGCGTCCTCGGTCGCGCCGAACGAGACCGCGCCGGATGAAATGCCCGAAGAGATGATCGCGACGTCGCCGCCGTCGCTGCCCCGGTCGAAAACACCGAAGCGGCGTCCGCCGGTGCCGAAGTCGAACGAATGCTCGACGACGGTCCCGAGACCCTTGGTCTCGACCGGGTATGAATCGTGCCGCTGATAGCCGAGCGGTGCGCCGGCGCGGTGGTCGGGCGACGGGTGATCGTGCTTGTGGTACGGCAGAGGCTCTCCGGGGCGCAGATCGCGCTGACGCGGGCAGCCCGCCTCGCCGTCGAGCGGACTGCGTCCGATCCGCACCGCCCCGGACTCGTCGAGACAGACGTTCTGGATCATGAAATCTCGAACCGTTTCCGCCGTCGCGGCGGGCTGTCCGCGCGCCTGAGCCGGGTTCCAGACGACCAATGCGATAACGCTTGCCGCGAACATCGCCGCGCGGCGCAAACTCGCGAATGACACCCGGCCTGCGCCTCGCATCCGCTGCATCACGACGCGATACTCTTGCGGGCCGGAGCGATATCTGGATGCATATGCCGATACTCGCGCGGTGGACCCGGCGCGGGACAGTACGATCGGCGCGAGGGACGGGAATGCAGCGGGACGCCGCACCGGAGACCTCTGGGTTGGCGGCGTGACCCTGTTCCGCCTGCCATTGGGGCTGTCATTCGCCGGCCATGCCGCGGCGCTCGCACTGATCGCGTGGCTGGCGAGCAGCCCGCCATCGATCCCCGACCAGCCCCAGCCGGCGACGATCCCGCTGATCTTTGTCGAACCGACCCCGTCATCGAACCACCCCGCCGCCGCGCACCAGGCGATTCCGGCGGCGCCCAGCGCCGCGGCCCGCGAGCCTTTGGAGACGGGCGAGCAAAATCCGCCACCCTCGCCGGCCGAGCAGAGTCCGTCACCGGCGCAGCCAATACCGGCGCCGCCGATCGCGGCGGTTTCCGAACCCGCCGCGGCGCCGCATCCCTCACCGCCGGCGAAACAGGCCTCGGCTCCGGAAGCGCCAACCGAGGAGCCGGTTCCGCTGCCGCGGGAGAAACCGCCGCCGGCGCCCGCGCCGAAATCGGTCGCACCGTCGCAAGACCCGGAAGGCCCGACCGCCGCAGGAGCGCCCTCACGGATCAAGCCGGCGAAGCCGCGCGACCCGGCCAGGGCCGCCGCTCCGGCGCCCGCGTCGAGAGCGGCGCGAAAGCCGCCGGCCGCGTCCGACGCCGGCCCGCCGCTCGCGCGCCGCGACACGCCGGCGGCGGCAGCAGCGCCGGGCGGCGCTCCGGCGACCGAGCAGATCGCCGCTGTACCGCCGCCCGCCGCCGCCGTTCCGCGCGGCGCCGCGGTCGCTCCCACGCAAAACTCGCCGCCGCAGATCAGCGCGGAGTACCGCGTCGCGCTCAGCACCTGGTTGGAGCGTCACAAGATTTATCCCGAAGCCGCGCGCCGGCGCGGCGAACAGGGCAGCGCGATATTGCGGTTTCGGGTCGCCCGCAACGGCAGCATCCTGACGTATCAGCTGGTGCGAAGCACCGGTCACGCGGCGCTCGACGCGGCGGTCGACGAAATGATGCGGGGCGCAACGCTGCCGCCTTTCCCCGCGAGCATGACCCAGCCCGAGATCGCGGTGTCCGTCCCGATACGCTTCAGCCTGAGCGGCTGACGCTAGCGCCTGATCGGGTCAGATGCTCCCATCTGACCCGATCTTGCTCTAGTCGCGGTGCGTTTCGGGCGCGGAGCAAATCGACCAAAGGACATCTGGATGCCGCATCCCGAAGGCGGTCCAATCCCGCGGTCGATCTGGAATGCGCCACGGCGCGCTCTCGACATGGCGGCGAAGCGGGGAGAGCGGTGGAGAGAAGTCGACACGCTGCCAGCATGGCGATGCGGGCGCTCGCGGCCGCGGCGGTCATCGCTCTGTTCCCGCTGCTCCGCGATGTCGCGGCGCAGGAAATCGATACCGGCGGCGCGGCCGAAGTCACCCTTCCCGAAATCGAGGTGACCGCGACGCCGCTGCCCGGCGGCGGCGTGGATCGCGACAAGCTGCCGGCGACCGTGCACTCGGTGACCGGCGAGGATTTCGCGCGAAACCCGCCGACGACGATCACCGAAACGGTGTTCCAGCTGGTTCCCGGCGTTTCGGTTTCCGATCCGAATGGCAACGCCGTCGCGCAGGAACTCAACTACCGCGGCTTTTCGGCTTCCTCGCTGCAAGGCACGCCCCAGGGGCTTGCCGTCTACATGAACGGGATCAGGCTGAACGAGGCGTTCGGCGACACCGTAAACTGGGATCTGATCCCCACCAACGTCATCGAACGCGCCGATCTATGGACGAACAATCCCGTGTTCGGCTTGAACGCGCTGGGGGGAGCGATCAACCTTCAGACAAAAAACGGCTTCACCTATCAGGGCTTCGAGGGCGACGTGCAGGGCGGCTCGTACGGACGCATCGCCAGCGAGGCGCAATATGGCGTCAATTTCGGCGACCGCGCCGTCTATGCCGCCGGTCAGGTGCTGCGCGATGGCGGCTGGCGATTCCGGTCGCCGGCCACGCTCGCCCGCGCCTATGGCGATATCGGCTGGCGGAGCGACCGGGCCGAGCTGCATCTGGTCGGCTCGGCCGCGACGGCGTCGTTCGGCGCCACCGCGGCGACGCCGGTCGATCTTCTCGAACTCGACAAGCGGGCGGTCTTCACAACGCCGCAGACGACGCAGAACACCGCCGGCAGTCTCGCGCTGAACGGCAAATGGTCGCTCACCGACACGCTGCAGCTGCAAGGCAACGCCTATGTCCGGCGGTTTCAGCAAGACCACGACGACGGCAATCCCGCCGATGTCGAGCGATGCAGCAACAGCGCCAGTCCGCCGTTCCGCAACCACCTCTGCCTCGAGGATGACGGGTTTCCCCGGCCCGATCCGGTGAGTGCCGCGTTCCGCGACCGGTTCGCGATTCTCGACGCGGCAAACAGCCCGATCCCCTGCCCGCCGGGGTCGGGCAACACCTGCAATACCACACCCTACGGCACGCTCGACCGCACAATGACCGGCGCGACGACGACCGGGATTTCATTGCAGGCGACGAATACCGGCACGCTGTTCGGACACAGGAACCGGCTGGTGGCGGGCGGCGGGGTCGATCACGGCAACGTGAATTTTCAGAGCAACAGCACGCTCGGCTTTCTCAACTCCAATCTGGTGGTCGTCTCGAACCCGGCGATCCCCGGCGACGGCTCCCTGATCCACACGCTTGGCGGTTTCGGATACGTCCCCGTCAACATAGACACGCGCAACACCTATTACGGTCTCTACGCGCTCAATGTGTTTGATGTGACCGAGCCGCTCTCGTTTACGCTCGGCGGAAGGCTGAACATCGCCGATATCGGATTGAGCGACCAGGCGGGGACCGCGCCGAACGTAAACGGCAGTCATACCTACACGCACCTCAATCCGGTCACCGGGCTGACATACAAGGTGACGCCGCGCCTTACCGCGTTCGGCGGCTGGTCGACCGCGAACCGCGCGCCGACGCCGGTCGAACTGGCCTGCTCCGATCCGCTACAGCCCTGCCTCATAGAGAGCCAGCTGGTGTCCGACCCCCCGCTGAAGCAGGTGGTCGCCCATACCTACGAGATCGGGTTGCGGGACCGGCGGCCGCTCGGCGGCGGCGAGCTGCAGGCGCAATTCGCGCTGTTTCGCACCAACACCAGCGACGACATCGTCTCGGTCGCCAGCACGATCTCGGGGCGCGGATTTTTTCAGAACGTGCCCGGTACGCGGCGCCAGGGTCTCGATACCGGCCTGCGCTATGACGCCGCGCAATGGTCGGCTTACGTCAACTACAGCTTTCTCGACGCGACGTACCAGTTCACCGGCGACCTCCCGTCGCCGAACAATCCGATGGCGGACCCGGACGGCAACGTCCATGTCGTTCCCGGAGACCGGATACCCGGGATCCCGCAACATCTGTTCAAAATGGGTGCCGAATACCAGCCGATCCCGAAGTTGAGGCTCGGCGCCGATATCGTCGTCGTCGGAAGCCGGTTCTTTGTCGGCGACGACGCCAACCAGAACCCGAAGCTGCCCGGCTACTGGGTCACGAACCTGCGCGCCTCGTACCAGCTTACCGAACGCGTGCAGATATTCGGTTTGGTGAACAACCTCTTCGACAGGCGGTACGCGCTGTTCGGGACGTACTTCAACCCGGAAGACGTCGAGAACGTCAGCCTGCCGGTCGTGCTGAACGATCGGCGAACCGAGGTGCTCGGCCCGCCATTCTCGATCTATGGCGGCGTCCGGGTGACATTCTGAGGCCGAGCGCACGCGGAGCACGCCGACTTTCAGTCACGACGGCTAGAACGCGATCCCGTACTCGACGTGCCAGCGTACTGTCCCGCGCTCGGCGGCGGCTGTCAAACCGGCGAGGTAGGATACCTCGGATTTGATCGTGCCGCGCAGGCCGAAAGATGCGAGAGCGACGTCGCTGGCGATGACGGGCCCGAAACGATGCTGAGCGGGCTCGCCGCTGTTGACCTCACCGAAATATTCGATGCCGGGCTGGAACAGCGGATGGACGAGCAGACGCGATTGCCAGGCTGGCTTGATCACCGTTTCGCCGCTGGCGTTGTGTCCGGCCGTCTTCTGGATCAGCAGGTTCGCCCTGTGCAGCAAACCGAATTGGCCAATGCTGCCGAGTTCCGATTCGACGAGCGGCCCGAAGGTGAACTCGGCGGCGGGCTCGTCGCCGCGTTGGCGCGGGTGCTCGACCTCGATGAACAATCCGAGATCGGCAAAGTACTTGCCTTGAGGCGTCAGTTGGATGGTGCCTTCGACAGCCGTCGCGTCATACTGAAGATTGTCGCCACTCGGTGCCTGCAGATTGCTCTCGATCCGAGCTTCAGCCAAGGCAGCACACCATACTCGATTTCATTGCTGTAGGCCTGGTTATTGCTGAGACCGCTTTTTGGTTTGTCGAAGGTGGTCTGGCCGAAATGCTCGAATTCCAGCTCACGAAACTCGACAATGGGCGACCGGATTTTGAGGTTGTCGGCATGCGCCTGAGCCGGAATCGCGAGAAGAAGCAATGACGCTGCGATAAATCCCTTGCACTGCATAAATCCCCCATCTTGAAAGTGCGAGTTATTCGCAAATCTCGGCCAAAATTTTTTGGCAAAATCGAACAGCGCTATTCGGCTGGGCCGGCCTGCGATTGCTGCTGCGGGCGGCCTGGACTGACGGCGGAGCCCCGCACCTGGCTTATCAGAAGCATCAGACCGCCGGTTACGATCAGCGTCGCAACATAGAACACGACCTGGATACCGGAGGGCTGCGCGGTATAGCCGACCAGCGTGTGCAGCACGCTGCCGGCGAGGCTGTCGTCGGTCAGCACGAACGAGGTGTCCCACAGTTCGGAGCCGAGCTGCGGCAGCAAGTCGGCCTGCACCAGAAAGGCGGCGGCCTGCGCCGCCATCCCGGCGGCCAGCAGCAGGATCATCCAGCCGGTCACCGCGAACAGGTGGCGCACCGGGATCCTGACCAGCCCGAAATAAAGCGCGGCCCCAGCCGCCGCCCCGCCCGCGAGACCCAGCGCGCCGCCCAGCACCATCCCGCCGGCCCCCTCGGCGGTCGCCGCGATCCCGTATAAAAACAGCACGATCTCGGAGCCTTCGCGCAGCACGGCGAGCCCGACCGCCATCGCCAGCGCCCAGAGCGGGCGCGCCCCCTCGCGCACCTCCGAGCCGAGACGATTGGCGGCGAGCGCCATCTCGCGGCCGTGCTGCGTCATCCAGATGTTGTGCCAGCCAAGCATCGCGACCGCGGTCAGCAGCACCGCGGCGTTGAACACCTCCTGGCCCATGCCGGCAACCGCGGCCTGGATCTGTCCGGCGCTGGCCGCGACAAGCACCGCTCCGACGACCCCGGCGGCGATGCCGCCCAGAATCCAGGCGCCGCGATGCGCGATGCCGCGGCTCGCCGCCAGCACGATGCCGACGATCAGCGCCGCCTCCAGAACTTCGCGAAAAACGATGATCGCCGCCGCCAGCATCGCCGCCCTTCCCTACTTCGCGACCAGAAAGCCGCGGCTGTTCGGATGGAACTCGTCAAAGAACTCGTAGCGTCCGGGCTGCAGCGGGCCGACATAGACCGTCGCGGTCGCGCCCGGCGGGATCACCTTCTCGCGGCGCAGCGACTTGCTCTCGAACTCGGCCGCGCTCTTCTGCTCGTTCTTGATCGACAGCTCGATCTTGGTTCCGGTCGGGACCTGCACCTCGCCCGGCGCGAACCCGTCGTCGCGAATCGTGATCGACACCTTCGGCTCGTCGGCAAAGGCCGGGACCGCGATACCGATCAGAAGCGCGGTCAGGACGGCTCGACGCATGATCCTATTCCATGCAATTGATAATCGCTCGCACCTGTACCCTGCTTCATCAATCGCGGCAAGCGCGTTTTTGCTGGAGCGCCGTGCGGGCGAGTTGTGTCGGCCGGTCGTTCCGTCGCTGCATCTCGCCCGGTGCAATCCGGCGAGAGCGCGCCGCAACCCGTGCCGGCATGAAGCGGTTCGGCTATAACGGGCCGCGAGAGCAACCGATAACGCGCCATCGATAGCGCAATGGAGGAGACATGCTGGATTTGGGTATCGACGGCCGCAAGGCAATCGTCTGCGCCGCGAGCAAGGGTTTGGGGCGCGCCTGCGCGATGGCGCTCGGGCGGGCCGGGGTCGAGCTGGTCATCACCGCCCGCACCGCCGCGACGCTGGAGGAGACCGCCGCCGACATCCGCCGCGAGACCGGCGCCAAGGTGACCGCAATCGCCGGCGACATCACGACCGAGGCCGGCCGCCAGCAGGCGCTCGCCGCCTGCCCCGAGC
>JBFXDF010000185.1:0-7980 GCA_050181375.1 Alphaproteobacteria bacterium | reverse complement strand
ACAAACGCCAGAGCTATCGACTACTGCGCAAGATCGCCGCGGAGGCCGACCATATCGTAACGGTGTCGGAAAACTCGAAGCAGGATATTGTCTCATTGCTCGGTGTGCCCGAGGAGCGCGTTACCAATACGTACGAGGCGGTCGAGTTTCCGCCCGAGCTGACCGAGCGCACCGACGATGTCGTCGCCGAGCAGTTGCGCGGCTCGTATCAGCTCGAGTTTCAGAATTATCTGTTGTTTTATGGTGCGCTGGAGCCGAAAAAGAATGTCGCCCGGCTGCTCGATGCGTACCTTCTGTCCGGCGCCGACATACCGCTGGTCGTTACCGGCGCCGCCGGCTGGGGAAACGACACCGAATCGAAGCTGCTGAACGAGTTGAGCGCCCGAGCCCGCTCAGGACGTCACCGCGGCCGCCGGGTGCATCGCCTTGAATATGTCAGCATGCCGATGCTGGTCACGCTGATCCGCGGCGCGCGGGCTGTGCTGTTTCCGTCGCTGTACGAAGGGTTCGGATTGCCGGTGCTCGAAGCGATGCAGCTCGGCACCCCGGTCGTCACGTCCCGTACCTCATCGCTGCCCGAGATCGCGGGCGACGCGGCGCTTTATGTGAACCCGTACGAAACCTATCAAATCGCGGACGCGATCAAGACGATCAGCGCCGACGACGGCATGCGCGCCGAGTTGTCGCAGCGCGGCCGCGCGCAGGCCGAACGGTTTTCGATGGCCCGCTATCGCGAGCGCGTCGCGGCATTGTATGAACGACTGGGCTGAAGCAGAACTCGCCGCGCGGCCTCTTCAGTCGGCCGGCGGCGCCATCAGTGGCCAGTACCAGTCGTAAAAGCCGCGGTCGAGCGGCTTCGCGTCGAGCGCGTCCCCGTCGCGCAGCGCGTCGGCGATCCCGTCCGCCTCGGCGGAAGCGCCGTTGCCGCGCGGCATCTGCACCACTTCGATCTCGGTCTGGCCGGGAAATTTCGGGATCAGCCGGATCAGCGCCGCGTCCCCGTCGCGCAAGGCCACCAGGCTCAAGGGACCGAGTTCGACGGCGGTATCGCACCCGTCACCGAACGCCAGACCCGGCGACGACCACAGCGCCTGCCGCACTCGCTTCCAGTTGTGCGCAGCCTTGTGCCGCGTGCGGCGCGCAACCGCGCGTTCGCCGAGATCCTCGGGGATATCGCCAAGCTCGACCGGGCCGGCCGGCGGCGGGTCGGGCGCGACCTTTGACGGATCGACCAGGACCAGCCCGCGCTCGATCCGCATCGCGTAGCGCGGCAGCCGGAAGCGCGAACGGTCGGTCATCTTCGGCTGCAGCATCGGATCGGTCAGCTGGCCGTCGAGCGCGTAGTACCAGCCGTGATACTGGCAGAACAGCCGGTCGACGCGGCCGCCTTCCTCCTCGCAGACGCGATAGCCGGCATGCAGACAGGCGTTGCGCATCGCATGCACACATTCGGCGTTCTCGCGGACCAAGATGACGGAGCGCGAGCCGATGTCGGCGCGCAGGAAATCGCCGGTCGCGGCGAGCCGGCTGGCGTGATCCACCGCGAGCCACGGCAGCGTAAAGATGCGCGCCATCTCGGCCGAGAACACGTCATAGGCCTCGAAGAATTCGTCCTCGGGCGCGATATAAGTGCCTGCTTCGATCTGCTCGCCGATCGATTTGACCGCGTCGGGGAGTTCCATCCCAGTCGTCCGGAATTGTGGCCGCAAACCGGACGGCTATACCCGCATTTTCGGGCTATGCCTCATGCAAAGGAGACATGCCGGCAAGTCATTAGCCCGTGCGCCCGGTCAATGGGGCCGCGGCGACCTGACGACCCAACGCAATTCGCTCTGGCACAAGTCGCGGACCGGGCAAGCCGGGCAGCGTTCGCCGCCGCGATCGAGCAGCGCTCGGGCGCAGGCCTCGCGCATCGAGCACGGCGGCGCCGGCCGTGCCGCCGCTTGCGCACCGTTGCCGGTATCCATCATCTCGAGGTCCCTTTCGCTCTCCACGCTCAGTGTACCGGCTTCACTTGAAAGCCGGCATGACCTCCGCGCATAGCAGCTTGAGCGCACGCATGACCTGTTTGTGCGGAATAAGGCTGCCGCAATTGATCTCGGCCAGGATGCCGTCGAGGCCGAGTTCGTCGCGCAGTTCCATCAGCCGCCCGGTGACCTCGGCCGGCGCGCCGACCACCACCTTGTCGCGCAGCGCCTCGGCGTAGGTCATCTGCTGCAACCGCTGACCGCGCTCGGCGCGCCGCTCGATCGCGCGGGCGCCGGCCTGCGAGGCCGAGGCCTCCAGCTGATCGCCCAGCCAACGATAGAAATGCATCACGCTCTCCTCGGCCTCGTCGCGGGCCCGCTGATAGGTATCGGCGATATAGACCGGCAGCCGCAGGTATACCTTGCCCCGGCCGGAGTGGCCGGCCTTGTGATAGGCGGTGCGATAGGCCGCGATATTCGGCGCCAGCTCCGACAGCGTGCCGATCCGTACCGCGGCGAAAATCGGATGGCCGAGCGCCCCAACCGCCGCAAACGTATCCGGGCTGTTGACCGCGACGCGCAGCTCCGGAAACGGCTTCTGGTACGGTTTTGGCACGAGATGGACGTTGCGGAACGAATAGAATTGCCCGTCATACGAGAAGCTGTCCTCGGTCCAGGCGCGCTTCAGGATTTCGAGCGTTTCGGCGAATCGCTCGCGGCTCTCCTGATAGGGAATGCCGTAGGCCTGATAAGTGCGCGGAAACCCGCTGCGCCCGACGCCGAAGATCAGCCGGCCGTGGCTGATCTGATCGACGGTCGCCGCCTCCTCGGCGATCCGCAGAGGATGGCAGAGCGGCAGCACCTGAACCGCGGTGCCTATCTTCATGCGGGTCGTGCGGGTCGCGATCGCGGTGGCGACATTGAGCGGCGCCGACAGCACCGATCGGGTCGGCGCGGCATGCAGCTCGGCCAGCCACATCACGTCGAGGCCCCATTCCTCGGCGGCATCGACCTGCTCGAACGATAGATCGAAGGCCTCGCTCTCGCTCTGGCCCTGCGACCGTTGAAACTCGTGAAACATGCCGAATTCCATCGCTCTGCCTCCGCCGCCGTGACCCGCGCCGATTGCGGCTCTCCGCAACCTAGCGGGCCGGCGGCACGATCTCGTTGACCTGGATCAATGGCGAACGGCGCATACCGCCGCTGTCTGCGCTTTGCGGAGCGGAGCGGTCCGATTAGGTTCGAGCGGCCGCACGAAGATGAGAGGATCGCGATGTCAGCCGAGCTGCTCGAAACCGCCGAGACGACCGTCGGGACGGATTACGTCGCGCGGGCACGCGAGCTGATGCCGCTGATTGCGGGGGTGGCGGCCGCGGTCGAGGCGGACCGCAGGCTGGACGAACGGGTCATCGCGGCGCTGCACGAGGCCGGGCTGTTCCGCATGATGATGCCGGGCTGGCTCGGCGGCGGCGAGGCGCTCCCCTCGGAATTCGTGCAGGTCATCGAAACAATTGCCCGAGGCGACGCGAGCACCGCGTGGTGCCTGTCGCAGATGACCGTCTGCTCGCTGTCCTCGGTCTATCTGGAGCGCGACGCGGCCAGAGAGGTGTTCGGCGGCAAGGACGCGGCGCTCGCCTGGGGATCGACGCCGGACGCCAGGGCGGTGCGCGTCGCGGGCGGCTACCGGGTCACCGGAAAATGGGAGTTCGGCAGCGGCTGCCATCACGCGACCTGGCTCGGCGGCCACATTCCGGTGGTGGAAGCGGACGGCGCGGCGGTAGCGGGCGAGGACGGCGAACCGCTCGAACGCACGATGCTGTTCCCGAAAGCGGCGGCGCGCATCGCCGATGTCTGGCGTGTGCTGGGGCTGCGCGGCACCGGCAGCGATCTCTATACGCTCGAGGACTATTTCATCCCCGAAAAACACACGATCACGTCGCTGTTCCGCTGGCCCGATCTGCCGCGGCTGAAGCTCGACGTGCCCTATCGGTTCGGCGGCAGCAGTCTTTACGCCTCCGGCTTCGCCTGTGTCGCGCTCGGCAATGCGCGGGGAATGCTTGACGAGTTCATCGAGCTGTCGAAGCGCAAGGTGCCGCGCTGGGGCAAAAACCCGCTCGCCGACAACATGATCGTGCAGGTCGCGGTCGCCGAATGCGATACCAAGCTCGAAAGCGCGCGGGTCTATCTGGTGCAGAACCTGCGCGACGTCGAAAGCGGGGCGGCGCGACGGCACGACGGTCCGACGATGGACGAGCGGATGAAGATCCGTGCCGCCGGCACCTACGCGCTGCGGCTGGCCACCGGGGTCGTCAACCAGCTTTACGAGATGGCCGGCACGACGGCGATCTTCGACGGGAACCCATTCGAGCGCCGCTTCCGCGACGCGCACACCATCTCGCAACACGCCCAGGGCCGCATCAGCCACATGGAAACGGTCGGAAAACACCTGCTCGGCATCGAGCAGGTGCCGCGGTTCGTGTAGCCCCCGGCATTTGCCAATGTGGAGGGCGGCGCGCAAGAGCGCTTTCCTCTCCGGAAGCCAGTTGGAGTGACCGGCGAAGCTGCCGTTCCCGTAACAAGTGGTCGGCCGCCACTGGTGCAAATCGAGCGGCGACGAAAGGCGGTCCCATCGCGCGGCGCATGCCCAACCGTGGCGGATCGTGTAGCATCGCCGCCTGGCGCGCGGCACCCGCCGTGCGCCGCCATGTTGATTGGAGGTCAGGATGAGCGACGCGCCCGAATATACCCCGCCCAAGGTGTGGCAATGGAACAAGCCGAGCGGCGGCAGGTTCGCGAATATCAACCGGCCGATCTCGGGTCCGACGCACGACAAGGAGCTGCCGGTCGGCCGCCACCCGCTGCAGCTTTATTCGCAGGGCACGCCGAACGGCGTCAAGGTCACGGTCATGCTCGAGGAGCTGTTGGCGCTCGGGCATAAGGGCGCGGAATACGACGCCTGGCTCATCCGCATCGGCGAGGGCGACCAGTTCGGCAGCGGCTTTGTCGCGATCAACCCGAATTCCAAAATCCCGGCGCTGGTCGACCGCAGCGGTCCGACGCCGATCCGGGTATTCGAGACCGCCGCGATCCTGGTGTATCTCGCCGAGAAGTTTGGCGCGTTCCTGCCGACCGCGCCGGCCGCCCGCGCCGAATGCCTGTCATGGCTGTTCTGGCAAATGGGCAGCACGCCCTATGTCGGCGGCGGCTTCGGTCATTTTTATGCCTACGCGCCGGTCAAGATCGAATACGCGATTGATCGGTTCACGATGGAGACAAAGCGTCTGCTCGACGTGCTCGACAAGCAGCTTGCGAGCAACGAATTCGTCGCGGGCACGGATTACACGATCGCCGACATGGCCTGCTGGCCGTGGTACGGCGGCTTGGTGAAGTTCGGGCAATACGGCGCCACCGAGTTCCTTAATGTGCAGGAATACAAGAACGTACAGCGCTGGGCCGATCAGATTTACGCACGGCCGGCGGTGAAGCGCGGGCGCATGGTCAACCGCACCTCCGGCCAACCTTCCGAGCAGCTGCTCGAGCGCCACGACGCCAGCGACTTCGAAACGAAGACGCAGGACAAACTGGCCGCCGCGCAGTAAGCCGGCGTTTCAATTCGACACCGTCGCCATCGGGAGATGTCCGCGATGCCCGTTCAGCTCGTTACAAAAGGCAAATCCGTTCGCGAACAGGTCAGCGCCGCGGAGTGGCAGGCCCGTGTCGAACTGGCGGCCGGGCACCGCGTGCTCGCCCATTACGGCGTCAACGATCTCACCTACAACCATTTCGGGCTGCGGGTGCCGGGCGAGCCGGACCATATGCTGATCAAGCGCACGGATTGGATGTTTTCCGAGGTGACGGCGTCGTCTCTGTTGAAGGTCGATTTCGACGGCAACGTGGTTACCGATACCGATGTCGAAAGGATCAAGGGCGGCGCGCTCATCATCCATGCCGGATTATTGAAGCACCGCCGCGATCTCAACGCGACGCTGCATACCCACACGGTCGCCGGCATGGGCGTCGCGGCGCACAAATTCGGCCTATTGCCGATCAACCAGCATGCGATCCGGTTTTATGGCGAAATCAAGTATCACGCGTTTGAGGGTTTCGAATTCGACCACGACATGACCCCGAAGCTGGTGCGCGATCTCGACGGCGGCGCGTTCATGATCCTGCGCAACCACGGCGTGCTGGTGGGCGGCGGCGGCGTCGCCGAATGCGTCGTCAATCATAATTTTCTCGAAATGGCTTGCCAGGGTCAGATCGCGGCTCTGGCGGCTGGCGAAGGCAACTACACGATCCCGACCCGGGAAGCCTGCGAATATGGGCACAGCCAGTTCGTCAGGGAAGGCAATTTCCTCAAGGGCGGCAAGGACTGGGCCGCCTGCCTGAGGCTCGCCGATCGGCTCGATCCCTCGTACAAGGACTGACCGCCGCCGGCGATCCCCTTTCCGCGTGCCAGCGGCGCCGCCGATCCCAGACCCCTGCGCGGCAGCCGGTTCCGGCCAGGTTGCTGCGTCTCGCCGGTCACCCCCCGCACCGCGATCCGGGGGCGACGGGTCGTCGCAACGACAACCCCCGGTGGGAAATCGTTGTGCAATAGCGCCGTACAATCGCTCGTTCTGTCGATGGCGACTGCCGTTGCTCGAAAAAAAGGAATAGCGATGCTGACTCTGTGTAAAACCCGGTGGTTTCGGCGGATCGGCTTGGCCGCGATTGCCGCTGCCGGGTTCGGCGCCGCTTCTATCGGCGTGCCGCCGCCGGCACAGGCACAATGGTACAATCCGCACTATTATCCTTATTATCCGTACTACCGGCCTTACCCTCCGCGGCCGTATCCCGGATACCCGGCCGGCTGGGGTCGCTGCGGTCCGGGGTGGCATTTCGAGCGCGGTCATTGGAACGCCTGGGGCCGCTGGATTCCCCCCAGGTGCCAGCGGAATTGGTGGTAGCGCGACCGCAGCCGGGGCGGGTCAGCGCGGCAGGTGGTAGCCGACCGCCGTCTCCGCCGCGATCGTGCGCCGCACCGCCGGGCGCGCCATCATCCGGCGGTAATGCGCCGTGAGGTTCGGATAGTCGTCAAGCGGCGGCTCCAGCGTCTTGACAAACCGCCAATACAGCCGGAACAGGTGAATGTCGGCGATCGAATATCTGTCCACCGTCCACTCGCTCGAACCGAGCCTTTGCTCGGCGAGGTGAAAGACCTCGCGCCAGCGGTCGTCGCCGGCGCGACGGGACGGGTGGATCGTCGCGGCGATAAACGACATCCACGAGATGACGCGCGCCTCGGCCTCGATGTCGCCGAATTGCGGCAACAGCCCGGCCTCGGGATAACGCCGCGCCAGATACCACAATGTCGCTGCCACTTCGGTGAGCTGCCGCCCGTCGATCACCAGCGTCGGCACCTTGCCCTCGGGGTTGACGGCGAGGTAGTCGGCCGCGCGGTTCTCCTGGTTGTGCAGCGCAATCAGCTTCAGCTCGAACGGCGCGCCGATCTCGTGGAGCGCGATGTGCGTCGCCATCGAGCTGGAGCCGGGCGAATAATAAAGGGTCAGCATCGGCTCTCCGTTTTTTGCGATCTGTTCAGGCCACAATACAATCTTCGAAATTGCCTGCGATAGTAGACAATCAAGTTACGGACGATGTGTCTCGATGATCGCATCGTGCCCATTGCGGGAACCCGTGCCCAGAGCCTATGTCAGGGCCGTCAAGAGGCATCGATCGGATTGCGTTTGATCGGGTGAACGTGACGGAGGAGAAGCGCCAGCTCCCGGCGGAGTCCAAATCGGCCGAGGTCGATGCGTTTCTGCGCGACCTGCGGCGCGCGCCGCCGCCGCGCCCGTCGGGCGGTCGCGGCCGGCTGATCTTTGCGCTCGACGCGACGGCGAGCCGCGAGCCAAGCTGGGACCGTGCCTGCCGCATTCAGGGCGAGTTGTTCGAGGCGACCGCCGCGCTCGGCGGGCTCGATGTCAAGCTCGTCTATTACCGCGGCTTTAACGAATGCTGGGCGAGCCGC
>JBFXDF010000184.1:0-8019 GCA_050181375.1 Alphaproteobacteria bacterium | reverse complement strand
AGAAACTGCGCCATCAGCAGCTTGGCCTCGGTCGCCATTTCGGTAGCTCCGATTTACCGGGCGTGGTTCACTTCAATGTCTCGATATAGTCGATCAGGTCGTTGATCTCGCCCCGCGTCAGCGCGAGATCCGGCATCGCGCCGTGCGGATGCGACAGAAAGGCGCGCAGCTGATCGGGGTTCATGTGACCGGCGATCGTGCGAAACGACGGCGGGCCCTGCGGCACCGTTGCCGACGGGCCGGCGCCGCTGTTTACGACGTGGCAAGTGGCGCACCATTGCAGCGCCATCCGCGCCCCGGCGGCGGCGTCGGCGCGAGCCGCAATCGGACCGGTGCAGACCGTGGCCAATACGACCGCGACGAGTTTCACGCTCCGCATCACTGCACAACCTCCGAAGGCCCGGTCCGTTCCGACCTCTCCTTCCCGGAACTGGTAACGGCCGGCAAGGATCCCGCGGCGCGCCCTGCTCGACGGCGCTGCCCGCGATCGGCCCTGCCGCACCCCGCCTATAGCATGAAGTGGATGCGATGTACGCGGCGTTACGCCGCCCGGATGAGCCGAACGCTGAAACCGGGGGGCAGAGCGAGATGACGTACTGGCCGGCGCCAATGTCGGTTCGGTATGCGCCGGGTCGCGCTGTTTGCCGAGCGGTACTCTCGCTCGATCCTGTTCATCATCGAGGCATGGCCCGATGAATGCCTTATAGGCTCGACCAGATATTGACGGTGACCGGCAGCCTGACCCGCCGGCGCCGCAACAGGAGGAAGCATGACCCGCGATTTCGTCGGTTACGGCGCCACGCCGCCGAATGCGCATTGGCCCGGAGAGGCCCGCATCGCCGTCAATTTCGTCATCAATTTCGAGGAAGGCTCGGAACTGTCCTACCCGGCCGGCGACGGCGTTTCCGAGACCGGGCTGATCGAGACCGCCAGTACCGAGGCCGGCGATCGCCGCGACCTCGCAGCCGAAAGCATGTTCGAATACGGCTCGCGCGTCGGCTGGTGGCGGCTGCATCGCATCTTTACGCGCTACCGGCTGCCGGTGACGCTGTTCGCCTGCGCCCGCGCGCTGGAGGCCAACCCGCCGGCCGCCGCCGCGATCGCCGCGACCGACTGGGACATCTGCGGCCACGGCTATCGCTGGATCAAGCATTACGAACTCGACGAAGCCACCGAGCGCGACCAGATCGCGCGCGCCGTCGCGCTGATCCGCGACACAACCGGCAAGCCGACCGAGGGCTGGTATTGTCGCTACGCGCCGTCAGAGAACACGCGGCGGCTGGTCGCCGAGCATGGCGGGTTTCTCTACGATAGCGACGCCTATAACGACGAGCTGCCGTACTGGGTGCAGGTCGCGGACCGGCCGCATCTCGTGATCCCCTACTCGCTGACAACCAACGACGTCAAATTCGGCCGCGGCATGTTCGGCCCGGGCGAGGATTTCTTCGCCTTTCTGCGCGACAGCTTCGACCTGTTGTACGAGGAGGGCGCCGACCGACCGCGGATGATGTCCATCGGTCTGCACATGCGCCTGACCGGCCATCCGGGCCGTGCGTCGGCGCTGATCCGCTTCATCGAGCACATCCTGCGCCGCGATCGGGTCTGGATCTGCCGCCGCTCCGACATCGCCCGCCACTGGACCGTCAGCCACCCGGCGGACCGCTGACCTGCGTCCATCCATCCGTGAACCGCAGCAAGCACTAGCTGGCGGCTGGTTTTGACGGCCGTGGGCCGCCGGGCGATGACGGTATCGGCTTGGACGACGAGTTTGCGGTCGCGGGCGGGCGGCTTGGTGCAGCTTGCCGCGCATCATCGGCGAGCAGAGCCTGAACCGCCGCGTGATCCGGGCACGCGAGAACGGCTTCGGCGGTGCGGCGAGGGAAGCCGGCGCGAGCCAAGGCGGCGAGTTCGGACCTGTGGAGTTCGGCATCGCCGAGTACGGCGGTCTTGCGCGGGTCCGGGCGGGTGCGGAACGGGCCGAGGCGGCGGCGGCGGGCGAAGGCGATGGCGGCTGCGAGGTCGGGGTCGGTTGTCTCGTCGCGCAACGAGGCGATCGCTGCCGCCGTATCGGCGGCGCCGACTCCCTTCGCGGCGAGCCCGGCGGCGATGCGGCGCAGCGAACGGCCCCGCGCCACCCCGTGCCGGGCTCGGCTCGCGGCATAAGCCGTGTCGTTGACCAGCCCCGTTTCGCGGCAACGCGCAATGAGCGCGTCGATCAGTGGTTCGGCCGCGGCTGCATCCTCGCGATCACCGGATTGGCCGGCGGCGAGCCGGCGGCGCACGCGGCGGCGCAGGACCTGACGCAGGTTCTCCGCCGTGCTGGCGTAGCGGCCGAGATAGGACAGCGCCCAGTCCTCGAGCAGCGCCGCATCGATCGTCCTCTCCGACCCGACGCCATCGTCCGGCGCCGACCGCGTCCGTGGCATTCCGCTCCGTTCTCCGGGAAGTGGCCCAGTTTGGCCGGTTCGGGCGCAGTGCTGAATTTTCGTGCCTACCTGGTCGCGAACGTCACCGCGACGCCGGTTGCCGTGCTGTCGGGGTTTTTGAACACCGCGCTGAAGCCCGTCGTGGCGCCAGGGGCCAACGAGGCGCGCGGCGGGTCGATTACCTGCGAGGCAACCTCCGTGTTGCTGCCGTCGCGCAGCGCGACGCGGAGCCGGGGAATGTCGCGCCGGGTCGCGGCGGTGTTCGTTATCTTGCCGTTGACGACAAGCGAATCAGCGGTGCGCGCCGGGTCCACCGTGACAAGCAGCCCGGCGCCGGCCGGATCCGCGAGCCGCACGCTTTGGTAGAGCGGAACCGCTGAGGGCCAGGCCCGCATGATCGGGTCACGCGCCCAAATCGCGATCAGCACAAGCCCGAGCATCAGGCTCGCCAAGGTCAGCCCGACGATGCGAAACCGGCGACGGCGCGACGCCGCCGGCCGCTCGGCCTGTCGCGGGTCGGCATCCAGCAACGGCTCGCGCAGGCTCGGCGGCGGAGAAGGTGGCCCGACAGACGCCGGCGGCGTTGCAAACGTAGGCTCCGGGCGCAGTTCCTCGATCGTCGCTCGTGTCGGCGCCGGCTGTGGCGGCGGGCTTGCGACGATCGGCTCCGGCGTCTTGTTCGCCGCCGCTACCGCGATTTCGCCAACCGGCTCCCGGACTGCCCGGGCTTCCGGTCGATCCTCCCGCACAGCCGGGATGTCGGGCTGATAATGCCAGACCTTGCCGCATTTCGTGCAGCGAACTTGACGGCCGGCGGCGCCGCCGAGCGCCGACCCGGCGACCGTGTAGCTTGTATGGCAATCCGGGCAGGTCAGGATCATCGCGGCGGCCATACGGGGCTGCGGCTGGCGCCGCCTGGAAGCTTGCCGGCCAGGGCGAGGACGGGGTCGATTATGGCGGTGTACCGGCCTTGTTCTCGTGTCATCGCACGGCGATGATCGCGGATCTGCAGCAATTTGTCGACCAGCGGCAGTACACCGCGACCGGTCGGCGCCGCCTCGGGGTGAGTTTCGCGGCGCAAACGGCCGCTGTGTTCCGCTGCGAGTAGCGTTTTGCTGTTTCTGCAGGAAAACAACAGCAAACGCGCGCGGGACTCCTTGCGCCGCGCGGGTTTCGCGGCGCCGGAAGGTAGATTCCGCAACAGAAAAACAGCAAGCACCCGCCCGCAATCGCTCCGATCCCGGCACCGGTCCCTTGAATACTCCCGCAATGTGGCGGATTTCGCGTCGTTGCCGGAACGGATGGCGGTGGTGTGCGATGTGGCTGCGGCAGCACCGCACGAGCGTGCGTGCTTCGAGAAGCGCTCCTGTCGAATCGCTGCTCGGCGCCAGCACGAGGCAGCCGGGCAAAGCGCGGGCGTCCCGCGGCCTGCGCCGGGGCAGGATCCGGTGCGGCATCATGCCGACCATCGGCCGCCGCGTCCGCTTCTTGCGATGCACCGACCGCTCCGGCGCCGGCCGGACCAACCCGGCCCTTGCGGCGACAGCGCGTCACTGTGAACCCGCTATTAGCCGGTCCCGCCAGCGGCGAAACGTTCGCTCGGAAACCCCGAGCATCTCCGCCGCCTCCTGCCGACCCAGCTCGCCTCGCTCCTGGCGATCCAGCAGCGGGGCAAAACGCATCTGCCATCTTCCTTGCAGCAACTCCGTCCGGCCAACTCCAGACAGATCACGCGCCAGTACACAGGCGTGGCATCGCCGGTAGTCAAGCGTGCCCGGAACGGGTATGCTCGCGGCGGCCCACGACCTTCAGGCGGTACATGACCTCATGTCGCGGCTGAGACGCCAAGCGAGGGTCGGCGTAAATGATCGAAGAGCCCGTAGCTCAGCCGGTAGAGCAACTGACTTTTAATCAGTAGGTCCCGGGTTCGAATCCCGGCGGGCTCACCATCTCAATAATCCTTCATTCACTATCGATGGGTGAGGGAGCATTTTGGCAAACCGGTTACTCAGGTTTGCCAATCGATGTTCTCGTTCCGGCCGTGGTGAAGGCGCTCGCCATCGCGGCCGGGGCCATGCGCGCCTGATCGGTCACGTCGGTCAGGGTGGTGTAGATCGGGGCGGAGTTTGAGGCGGGCAAAGGTCAGGCTGCCATGGGTGGACGTTTTGCCGGATCGGCGTCGATCAGCGGCGGTGCAAGTTCGGCCATCGCCTCGATCTGCATAGAGCGGTGCTGGAGCAGCCATTCATTGATACTTGATCTGTCCTGTCCCTTATTGAGAGGGTTAAGAGGCCAGCGCAACCGGCTCGATTAACATATAAAACATCGTGAGCCGTCGCGGGTAGGGGGGATCACCGCCGGCGCTCGCTGGGGGGCGGTTCGACCATTTCGCCGGACCGCCCGCATAGACCCGTCGTTAGCGCTCGATCCCGGCCAGAGCGTTCTGGATCCCGGCCTGCGCCCAGGGACCCCACGGCATGGTGAAGAACTTGAACCCCTTCTGGACGTAGAAATTCGGGTCCATCCCGGGCGGGATGAAATACATCCCGGCGACGACGCCGTGCTTTGCGGCGGTCGCCGCGATTTTATCGAGCGCCCGCTGATAGAGATCGCACTGGTAGTCGAGCGGCACCCCCAGCTCGATCGAAAGATCGGACGGGCCGATCAGCAGAACGTCGACGCCCGGGACCGAGGCGATGGCATCGAGGTTTTCCAGCGCCTCGTTCGTCTCGATCATCGGCACGATGACGACCCCGTCGTTCACGGCGTCGAGGTAGTCGCGGTAGTTCTTGAACTCGCCCCACTCGCCGCGCACCCCGGCGTTGCTGCGGTTGCCGAGGGGAAAATAGCGGCAGGCGCGCACCGCGGCCTCCGCCTCCGCGCTGGTGTTGACCATCGGCACAACGACGCCGCGTGCTCCGGCGTCAAGAGCGAAGCAGATCTGATAGGCCTGGTTCGCGGCGACGCGCACCAACGGCGCTGCCGGCTTGCCGCGCATCGTCTGGATCGACGGCTGCAGCTGCTTGATCTCCCAGGCGGAGTGCTGGGTATCGAGCAGCACGAAATCGTACCCGGCATCGGCCAGGATCGCCACGTCGACATTCGGTGTCGCGGTCGTCCCGACGACGGTTCTACCTGACTTGATGGAGTCCTTGAGGGCGTTCATTTGACGTCGATACTCCCAAATGGCTTTCGCGCCCGTTAAATCCGACCGAGGCAGACGGGTGCGTCGGCGCCATTATCGCACATCGGCGAAGCGGCGCCGCCTCCGATTTGTCCCGATGAGGATCGCCTCGACGATGGGGCGGTGTCAGCTACTCGGCATTGCGCATCCGAAGCCGCGGTTCGCTTCCCACCCACTTGGCGTGATCTCCGTCCCGCTTCGGGCAGCTACGACGACCGTGCGGCTAAGTTCAAGCCGACACGGATTCCGGTGGACGAAATCGCGCTCTGGTTTGCCAGCAACACAATCCATCTGCGAGCGGACACGGAAACGAAAGGGCCGCAAGCGAGCGCGCCTCCCTTGATCGGAACGATCAGGCGGGGTGGCGGACGAGATGCTCCAGCAGCATCGCGTTGACCTGCTCCGGCACCTGGTCCGCCGCATAGTGGCCTACGCCTGGCAGCGCGGCGAAACGATACTCTGCGGCGATAAACTCGGAGGTGCCCTCGGCCGCGATGCGACCGACGGTGTCGTCGGCATCGCCCCAGATGAACAGGGTGGGCACTTTGGTTGGTCCGACCGGCTGGCGTTCACCGCGCGCCCGATACCAGGCCAACGCCGCCTCCATCGCCGGCGGGTTGCCGATCACAGACAGGTGCTTGTCGATCGCGGCTTGCGGCACGCCGTTGCGCGCCAGCCGGTCACGAACCCATTTCCCGTTATCGGCGAGTAAGCGCGGGCCGGCGCCGGGATCGAGCAGCTCGTGATGATGGCGCGAGCGATGCGGCTGCTCCGGGTCCGTCTTCATGGCGCGCGCAAACGACGCCGGATGCGGCCGGGACAGCATGGTCAGCGACGCAATCCGCTCTGGCCAGCGGTCGGCGATGAGCCAGGATAGGCTGCCGCCCCAATCGTGGCCGACGAGGTGAAACCGGCGATCGCCATGCCCCACGGCCTTAACGATGTCGAGCGCATCTCCAATCAGCTCATCAATCCGGTAGTTGTTGAACTCGGCTGGGTCGGGTCGCGCGCCGGCAGCATAGCCCCGCTGGTTCGGCGCGACGGCGAAGTAACCCGCCGCCGCAAGAGCCGGGATTTGGTTCTGCCAGAAATGCCGTGACACGCAGAACCCGTGCAGCATCAGCACCAGCGGCGCCGTCTCGGGTCCAGCGACCGAGGTGTCGAAAACCATGCCGGGCGCGGTTTCGATATTGCGCGTTTCGATCATCGGAATCTTCGGAGTTGGCCGACCTTGGGAAGGTGTGGTGGACGAGATCATTTCTCGCCGAGTCGGTCAATGCAGAGCGGTGCGCCGCCTCGCGCTACGGTGCGATCTCCAGAAGACGCGGCAGGATAGCGTGATCAGATAATGCTAAGATGGCGACCGCAACGGGGAGCTTGAAACGGCGCGGTCCTGCGCTCCCCGGGTTTATGTAGAGCACGCCACTTCTTGTCTCGATTTTCGGCCGATGCGAGTGTCCGGAAATAACAGCATCGAATCCGGATGCCCCGGGATCAAGCGGAATCTCTTTTAGATTGTGCAACACATAGAACGACCGGCCGCCTAGTTCGACGAGTTCGGTATCGGGATAGTCCTTTGCCCACTCGCCTGCATCTATGTTCCCTCTTATCGCCGTAGTCGGGGCAATCTTTCGCAGTTCTTCGATCACTTCTGGAGCGCCAATGTCCCCGGCATGAATGATGTGGTCGACCCCCGCGAAATACTCTTTCGCCTCGGGGCGCAGAAGACTGTGTGTATCGGAGATAATGCCGATCCGCATCATGTCGGTGTGGCCCTCGATCGTAACCGGGACATTCGGATAGCGTCTCAATCATTACGCCTGGCGTTTCAAAGTGAGGCGTGCTTCAGGGTCATCTCGGACCGGTTGTGTAATCGAATAGCAGCGGTCTCCGGGTGTCGCCGCGAGATCGTACCGCGATCCGGGTCCGAGTCGGCCGAATTCGTTCTGAAGTTCGTCACGCCCTCACTGCCGATGATGCTCCGATCTGCTGACGTTACCGGGAGCACGCAGGGCCGCACCGACGCCGGTCGAAGCCCCGCGATTGAGGGTTCTGGAAGGAAATAGGCTCCGTAACCTTAATGATCCCGGGGACAAGAACACGCCGGACGGCCACAGCCGGAGAGTCTCGGCTATTATTAACGCCATTTTTGCGCGGCCTGTTCAAATGAAGACGCTCTTGATCGTGTACCATTCGCTCACCGGCGGCACGCGCCAAATCGCCGAAGCCGCCTTTCGTGGCGCCGCGTTCGAGGCCGGGGTGCATGCTCGCCTGATACACGCCGCGGAGGCCGGTCCGGCGGATGTCCTGGCCGCCGACGGCTATATCTTCGCAACTCCCGAGAACCTGGCGGCGTTCGCCGGGACCATGTAGGACTTCGTCGACCGCACGTATTGTCCGGCGCTGGGG
>JBFXDF010000183.1:0-8032 GCA_050181375.1 Alphaproteobacteria bacterium | reverse complement strand
CGGTGTTGCACAGCCCCGACAGATAGGCGACGAACGCGGCCGACCCCATGCCGTTGGTCAGGTTCTCGGTGCCGATCGTCACCGCCAGCATGACGACGTCGTGGCCGGCCCAGACCTGCACGATGTTCATCAGGTTCGAGAGCGCCTGCAGCACGCCGCCGATCTAGAGAGCGCGGAATATCCCGAGGCGCAGCACCATGATCCCGCCGATCGCCACCCCCGCAAGCGTCGCGATCACGCCGTAGATTTTGGCGACCGTGGCGATCTCGACCTTGGTGAAGCCGAGCCCGATGTAGAGCGGGTTCGACATTGTTCCGGCAATCGCCTCGCCGAATTTGTAGAGGATAACGAAGGCCAGGATCAGAACCAGTCCGTCCGCGCCGCTGCGCCGGAACAGGTCGGCGAACGGCGCGACGACGGCGCCGCGCAGCCACGCCGCGACGCGCTCGCCGGTTGTTGCCCCCGGCAGCGGTTCCGGCGTCCTGATCCCACCCGGCTCCGGGGTGGCCCACACCGTCGCCATGCCGACCAGCATCAGCGCCGCCATCAGCGCGTACGCGAAACCCCAGCCGCCAAAGCTCGCGGCGTAAAGCGCGCCGGCCCCCGAGGCGATCATGCCGAAGCGGTATCCCCATTGCGTCGCGGCGGCCCCGGCGCCCTGTTCCTGTTCGGTCAGCAGCTCGATGCGGTAGGCGTCGATGACGATGTCCTGGCTCGCCGACAGAAACGCGACAACAACCGCAGCGAACGCGGTGGTCCACGGGTCGGCCAGCGGGTCGGTAAAGCCGAGCCACAGGATCGCCAGCGCCAGCGCCGCCTGGATCGCCAGCGCCCAGCCGCGCCGCCGCCCGAGCCGCGACGTGATCCCCGGCAGCGGCAGCCGGTCGATGAGAGGCGCCCAGAGAAACTTGCAGCTGTAAGAGAACCGGACCAGCGTGAACAGCCCGATCGCGGTCAGCGACACGCCGATGTCGGCGAGGCGCAACGACAAGGTCGCGCCGGTCAGCGCCAACGGCAGCCCGCTCGAAAACCCCATCAGCAGTATCGCGACGAGGCGCGGCTCGCGGTATACCGACAGCCCGGCGAACCAACGGCCGACGCCGACCCGACCCCGCCAACCCCGCGCTATTCCCGTTTCCGCCACACAGCCTCCGGACCTCTATGCCGCGCTCCCTCTCGACCCCCGGGGCGGAAAGGGAGGGGCACCGTCTTTGCGCACGCGCGCGCATTTCCGTGATGGTATAGGCTGCCGGACGGCAAAGTTCACCCGCAACCACGGAAGATCGCGAATGAAGACGCGCCTGATCGCCGCCGCCGCCGCGACGCTGCTGAGCCTGCCGGCGCACGCCGCCGACACCGTGCGAATCGGCTTTGTGACGACGCTGAGCGGGCCCGCCGGCATCATCGGCAAGCACATGAAAGACGCCGCCGATCTCGCCCTGGCGATGCAGGGCGGCAAGATCGGCGGGAAGCCGGCCGAAATCGTCTATGCCGACGACCAGTTCAAGCCCGATGTCGGCCGCCAGGTCACCGACGAATTGCTGAAGCGCGACAAGGTCGATTTTCTGACCGGCTATATCTGGTCGAACGTGCTGCTCGCGTCCTATCAGCCGGCGATCCAGTCGGGGAAAATTCTGATCTCGGCGAATGCCGGCCCGCACCAGCTCGCCGGCGCCCAATGCTCGGCGAGTTTCTTTTCAGCCTCGTGGCAGAACGATCAGACCCCGGAGGCGATGGGCAAGTTCATGCAGGATCAGAACATGAACGACGTCTATCTGATCGCGCCGGATTACGCCGCCGGTCGCGACATGTTGAACGGGTTCAAGCGCTATTTCAAAAACCGCATCGCGGCGGAATCCTACACCAAATTCGGCCAATCCGACTACCAGGTCGAAATCAGCAAGATACGCGATACCAACCCGAAAGCTGTCTTCGCGTTTCTGCCGGGCGGTATGGGCATCCAGTTCGTCAAGCAATACGCGCAGGCGGGGTTGCGCGAAACGATCCCGCTCTATTCCGCTTTCACGATCGACGAGACGACCCTGCCGGCGATCGGCGAGGCCGCCTCCGGCAATTATGAGGTCGGCTTCTGGTCGCCCGATCTCGACACCCCACGCAACAAGGAGTTCGTCGCCGCGTTCCGTGAAAAAAACGGCTACTACCCGTCATTCTACGCGGCGCAGAGCTTCGATGCGATCGCAATGATCGACCACGCGATGAAGGCGGTAAACGGCAATGCCGCGAACAAGGACGGCATTATCGCCGCGCTCGAAAAGGCGGATTTTCCGTCGGTGCGCGGCGCCTTCAAATACAACAAGAACCATTTTCCGATCGAGGATTTTTATCTGTTGCGCGTCGGCAAGGACAGGGATGGCAATTTCGTGCGCACAATCGAGAAGAAGGTGTTCGAGGACCACGCCGATTCCTATGCCGACCAGTGCAACATGAAGGGCTGAGCCCGCTGCCGCCGCGCCGATCGGAGCGGTCTGCGGCGTCGGCTTCCGCCGAAGCCGTTGTTTTTACTGTTGATTTGCGCGCGGGAAATCGGCCAAATTCACCCCCTTAGGCACTTTGGGTGGGTATTGAAGGGGGGTTGGTGTGATCGGAAGGCGTTCGTTGTTGGATTCCGACCTGGATCAGCAGCAGATTTTGCGCAGCCAGGATTGGAACTGGGACGATCCCGTGTGGAAGTCCGACGATATCGCCCGAAGCGTTTTCGATGGGGTAGGGACACGGGCCGGTGTCGACGACCTGGTGCGTTGGCCGGGCGCTGGCGGCGATACGATGATATCGGTCGACCGCACCTCGCCGGCGGACTTCACCATTCCTGTCAGAAATGGATCGGGCGGCGCGGCGCCGGCCAGTTCGGGCAGCGGTCTAATCACGACCTACAACGCGGGCATCGCCGATGGAGAGGCCGGATATGACATCAGGATCGATTTCACCGGCACCGGCTGGACGGCCGACCTACAGAAAGCCTTTAAGGATGCGGCGGACTATTTCACAAAGGTCATTACGCGGGATATCGGCGGCGGCGCTTATTACGGCGGGATTTACGTTGACGATTTGTATATGACGGCGGAGCTTAGAACAATCGACGGCGCAGGCGGCATTCTCGGCCAGGCGGGTCCCAGCTCGATTTGGAATTCGACCGAGCTGACCGCGCGAGGCAAGATGCAGTTCGACAGCGCGGATGCATTGTCCTACCTGAAAAAGGGAACGTGGGACGACATCGTCACGCATGAAATGATGCACGTCCTCGGCTTTGGGTCGCTGTGGAATTTCGGTAAGAACCCGCTCGTCACCGCGCCTGGACAATATACCGGCAAGGCAGGATTGGCCGCCTATCAGGCGGCCGGCCATTCCGGCGCGAGCTTCATTCCGGTAGAAACCGACGGCGGTCCGGGAACCGCTGGCGCCCACTGGGATGAACAGGCCCTCGGCAACGAACTGATGACCGGCTATATCAACAACTCGAATTACCTGTCGAGCTTCAGTCTGATGTCGCTGGCCGATCTCGGCTACGCGGCGCAGCCTCTGCCGTGGCCGGGAAGCCTCGTGAGCTGAAGCTGCTGCGTCCGGCCCGGCGCTATCGCGACCGCCGCGAGGCGCCGGCCGGCTTGACGCATCCGGTGGGCCGCTTTCATAACGGTGGCATGAGCGACGGCGACACGCGAGCGGATAAGCGGCCCCCGGAGGAACGGCCTTACGACGCGCCCCATCTCGGGCGCAACAAGGCGAATTTTACGGCGCTGACCCCGCTGGGGTTTCTCGAACGCGCCGCCGCGGTCTATCCCGACAAGCTCGCGGTCGTCGATGAGGGGCGGCGCTTCACCTATCGCGAATTCCACGAGCGCTGTCGCCGGTTCGCCGACGCGCTGCATCGCCGCGGCATCGGGCGCGGCGACACGGTTTCGGTACTGGCGCCGAACGTGCCGGCGCTGCTCGAGGCGCATTACGCCGTGCCCATGGCCGGCGCGGTGTTGAACGCGCTCAATTACCGGCTCGACGCGCGCGCGATCGCCTTCATCCTGGAACACGGCAGCGCCCGGCTGCTGATCGCCGACTGCGAGTTCGCCTCGCTCACGGCCGAGGCGCGGCGGCTATACGGACGCGATCTGCCGGTCGTCGAGATCGCCGGCGCCGCGGAAGGAGGACTGCCGGGGGCAGTCGAATATGAAGATTTTCTTGCCGAGGGCGACCGTGACGCCGAATGGTCGCCGCCCGAGGACGAATGGGGCGCGATCGCGCTGAACTACACTTCGGGCACGACCGGCAACCCGAAAGGCGTCGTCTATCACCATCGCGGCGCCTATCTGAACGCGATCGGCAACGCGATCACCTTTGGGCTGGACCGGCACTCGGTCTATCTCTGGACCTTGCCGATGTTCCACTGCAACGGCTGGACCTACACCTGGGGCGTGACGGCGGTGGCCGGGACGCATGTCTGCCTGCGCCGCGTCGAGCCGGCCGCGATTTTCGAAGCGATCGCGGCGCGCCGGGTCACGCATCTGTGCGGCGCGCCGATCGTGCTGAACATGCTCGTGCATGCCCCGGACTCGGTGAAACGCCGCTTCGACCATGTCGTCGAGGCCGCGACCGGCGGCGCCGCGCCGCCCTCGGCCGTTATCGAAGCGATGGAGCGGATGGGGTTCCGCGTCACGCATCTCTACGGGCTGACCGAAAGCTACGGCCCGTCCACCGTCTGTGCGTGGCAGGAGGACTGGGAGGGGCTGCCGCTGTCCGAGCGCGCCGGGCTGATGGCGCGACAGGGCGTGGCATATCCGACGCTCGACGCGCAGCGCGTCGCCGACCCCGAGACAATGCGCGACGTGCCGGGCGACGGAGCGACGATCGGCGAATTGCTGCTGCGCAGCAACACGGTCATGAAGGGCTACCTCAAGAACCCGGCCGCGACCGAAGAAGCGTTCGCCGGCGGCTGGTTTCATACCGGCGATCTCGCGGTCATGCACCCCGACGGCTATGTCGAGATCAAGGACCGCGCGAAGGACATCATCATCTCGGGCGGCGAAAATATTTCCTCGATAGAGGTCGAGGAAGTCTTGTACCGGCATCCGCAGGTCATGGAAGCGGCAGTCGTCGCCAAGCCCGATGAGACATGGGGCGAGACGCCGTGCGCCTTTGTCACGCTGAAACCCGATGCCGGCGAGGTCGGCGCCGCCGACATCATTGCCTGGTGCCGCGCCAACCTCGCGCACTTCAAGGCGCCGCGGCATGTCATGTTCGGCCCGCTGCCGAAAACCTCGACCGGAAAAATCCAGAAATACGCGCTGCGCGAGCAGGCGAAGACGGCGCCATAATCCATTGCGGCATTGCATTCGGAACGCGCGCAATCGGCGAAACGCTCGCGATTGGCAGCCCAGGAACCCCGTGGCCGGGCTCGACCCGGCCACCCACGTCTTTTCTGAGTGTCGATCGCTGTCGTGAGACGTGGATGGCCGGATCAAGTCCGGCCAAGGGGATTGAGGGAACCAAGATGACATCGGCCCAGACAGGTCCTGCTGCCCTTCCCCGTTTTGACATCTCGGGCCAGGTGGCGCTGGTCACGGGCGCATCGAGCGGCATCGGCGAGCATTTCGCGGAAATCCTTGCCGCCGCCGGCGCCAAGGTTGCCGCCGCGGCGCGGCGCGCCGACCGGCTCGCCGATCTCGCGCGCCGCATCGAAGCGACGGGCGGGACGTGTTTGCCGATCGCCTGCGACGTGACCGACCGGCAGAGCATCGCCGATGCGATCGCGACGGCGGAGGACCGGCTTGGCAAGCTGTCGATCCTTGTCAACAACGCTGGCGTCGTCGTCTCGAAACCGTTTTTCGAGCATACCGAGGAAGACTGGGATTACGTTGTCGATACCAATTTGAAGGGCGCGTGGCTGGCGGCGCGCGAAGTCGCGCGCCATCTCGTCGAGAAAAAGCGACCCGGGCGGAGCATCAATATTTCCTCGATCCTCGGCTTCCGCACGATCGGGCGGGTGCCGGCCTATTGCGCCGCGAAAGCCGGATTGACGCATCTGACGCATGTTCTGGCGATGGAACTGGCGCGCTACGGCATCCTCGTCAACGCGCTGGCGCCGGGCTATGTCGAGACCGACTTCAACCGCGCCTTTTTCCAGACCGACGCGGGCAAGGCGCTGATCGGCCGCATCCCAATGAAGCGCATCGGCCAGGCGCCGGACCTCGACGGCGCGCTGTTGTTTCTGGCCTCGCCGGCCAGCGCCTATGTCACCGGCGCGGTCATTTCGGTGGATGGCGGCCACGGCGTTGCGGCGATTTGACCGGCCGCGTCTCGCCCGCTTTCTGTCCGAGGCGAGCGGCGCGCGAGAGGTCCGGCTAAGCGCGCCGGAGCTGCTGGCGGGCGGCGCGATCCAAGAGAATTGGGGCTTCGCGGCCCATCTCGCCGGCGGGGCGTTCGCCGGGCGGCACCGTCTGGTGCTGCGCACCGAGGCGGCGACCGGGGTCGGGTCGAGCCTCGGCCGCGTCGAGGAGTTCGCCGTGCAACGGGCGGCGTTGGCGGCGGGGGTCACGGTTGCGGAACCGCTCTGGGCCTGCGCCGATCCTCAAGTAATCGGAACGCCGTTTTTTGTCATGCGGCGGGTTCCCGGCACCGCGCAGGGCCGGGAGATCACCGCCAACCCGGCGCTGGAACCGCACCTGCCAGCCGTCGCGGCGCGGCTCGGCGAGGAATTGGCGCGGATACAGGCGATCCGGCCGCCGCGCCCCGGCCTCGGGTTTCTGCCACACATCGACGCGGCGCGGCACATCGCCTTCTTTCGCGCCTATCTCGACGGCCACCCGAACCCCCGCCCGGTGCTGGAATGGGCGATACGGTGGCTGGAACGGCATCTCCCGGAGCCGCTGCCGCCGGTGCTGTGCCACCGCGATTTCCGTACCGGTAACTACATGCTTGCCCCCTCCCCGACCTTCCCCCGCCTGCCTGGGAGCGAGGGTCGGGGAGCGACCGGGGCCGAGCTGACCGCGATCCTCGATTGGGAGTTCGCCGGCTGGGGGGATCCGGACGAGGATATCGGCTGGTTCTGCTGCAAGGGCTGGCGGTTTGCGCGGCTCGACCGCGAGGCGGGCGGCATCGCGGCGCGCGACATGTTCTATCGGGCTTACGAAGCGGCATCGGGCCGGCGCCTCGACCCCGAGCGGATGCGGTTCTGGGAAGTGCTGGCGAATGTGCGCTGGGCGGTTATCGCGTTGCAGCAAAGCGACCGCTTTCTGATCCAGGGCGCGCGCGACCTCGCCACCGCGATCATCGGCCGCCGCGCGACCGAGTGCGACCTCGAACTCTTGATGCTGCTCGATCCCGAAAAAGCTGCCTCGCCCCCGGCGGGGGAGAGGGCTGGGGTGAGGGGGCAATCAACGATGCCATTGCAGGCACCCTCACCCGGCTCGCCCCTACCGGGACGAGCCATCCTCTCCCGCACTGCGGGAGAGGAGCCGACCACCACGATCGGTCTCGACCCGATCCGCGACCTGCCGTCGGGCGCCGGACTGCTGGCGCTCGGGCGCGAATTGCTGCTGCGGGAAATCCTGCCGCTGCTCCCGTCGGAGCGGCATCGCGCGGTGCGGCTCGTCGCGACCGCGATGGCGATCGCCGAGCGCGAGGCCGAGGCGGGCGAGGCGCCGGCGCGCGAAATCGCGGCGCTGCTCGGCGACTTGTATGGAGAGGCTGGTGACGCAGCGCGGGCGTCTCGCCCGACTGACGGGCAGGATGCCCGTCGTCCTGAAGACGCAAGAGCCTGCGGAGACGGCCTGATGCATCGCTTTGCCGCCGATTTGCGCGCCGGCGCATTCGACCGATGCGAATCGCGCAAACAAAAGGCGCGTGCGATATTGTGGCGGCTCACGATATTGAAGCTGCGCGAGGGCAATCCGGGGTTCCTCGCCGCAAACGGGTTCGGAGAGTAAAGCACGTGTCGCAAGCAAGCGTTCGCGAAGCCATCGACGCCTTCGGCCGCGGCGAGATCGTGGTCGTCACCGATGACGACGATCGCGAGAACGAGGGCGAT
>JBFXDF010000182.1:0-8074 GCA_050181375.1 Alphaproteobacteria bacterium | reverse complement strand
CCGGTCGGGAGGTTCCGAGCGCCGGCGGCCGGCCGGAAGCCGACCCTTCTTATCGTTACCGTATCCCGGTCATTTTGTGCGTCTGCAGACTGAGCTGCCATAGCGGGTGGGCGAGGCAGAAGGCGATCGCCCATTCGGTGTTGCGCGCGCGGTCCGGGCCGTCCATCGGCTGCACCGAGAAGCGGCGGAAATCGAGCCCGACGAAGTCGAGCGGATCGATCCCCTCCTGCGGCACGACGATCTTCAGTTCGTCGCCCGACGTGACGACTAGAGGCGCGCCCGCCTTTGGGCTGACGCATACCCAGTCGATGCCGGCGGGCGGCGCGATCGTGCCGTTGGTCTCGATCGCGATCGCGAAATCGCGGTCATGCAGCGCCCGGATCAGCGGCGGATCGAGCTGCAACAGCGGTTCGCCGCCGGTGCACACGACAAACCGGGCCGGCGCTCCGTCCGGCCACAGCGACGCGATCTTATCGGCGAGCGTATCGGCGTCGCGGTAGCGGCCGCCCGCGGTGCCGCCCATGCCGACAAAATCGGTGTCGCAGAAGCGGCAGACCGCCTCGGCCCGGTCCTCCTCGCGCCCCGTCCACAGATTGCAGCCGGAAAGCCGGCAGAATACGGCGGGTCGTCCGGTCAGCGCCCCCTCGCCCTGCAACGTGTAGAATATCTCCTTGACGGCGTAGCTCATGAACGTCGCGATCTCTATCCCCTTGCGATCCCGGCGAAGGCCGGGACCCATCAATCAGCGTCCCGATCCGTTGATAAATGGACCCCGGCTTCCGCCGGGGATCCAATTCTTGTAAAGGCGTCCCACCCCTTTCGGCGCAACTCGCAGGCCGGGCAGGCGCCGCAGCCATAGCCCCAATCGTGGCGGTGCGCGCGGTCCCCCTGGTAGCAGCTATGCGTCTCCTCGCGGATCAGTTCGACGAGAGGCATCCCGCCGAGGTCCTGCGCCAGCGCCCAGGTCGCCGCCTTGTCGCGCCACATCAGCGGCGTATGGATCACAAAACGATGGTCCATGCCGAGCGACAGCGTCGCCTGCAACGATTTCAGCGTGTCGTCGCGGCAGTCGGGATAGCCCGAATAATCGGTTTCGCACATGCCGCCGACCAGGTGCCGGATGCCGCGCCGATACCCGACCGCCGCCGCGAACGTGAAGAACAGCAGGTTGCGGCCGGGCACAAAAGTATTCGGCAACCCGCTCGCCGCGAACCGGATCGCGCTGTCGCTTGTCAGCGCCGTGTCGCTGATCCGCCCGAGGACACCGAGATCGATCGCGTGGTCCGCGCCGAGCCGGTCGCGCCATTGCGGAAAATCGCCGCGCAACCGCTCGGCGATTCGGCCGCGGCATTCGAGCTCGACCCGGTGCCGCTGGCCGTAGTCGAACCCGATCGTCTCGACCGCGGCAAAGCGGGCGAGCGCCCACGCGAGGCAGGTGGTCGAATCCTGCCCGCCGGAAAACAGCACGAGCGCCGCTTCGGGCTGAGTAAGACCGGTCATCGGCGTTCGATTTGGGCGTTTTCCGGCCGCCCATCAACAGCATCTCCGAATCGGAACGACGACGCGAAATTTGCCACATTGCGGGAGTATCAAAGGACCGGGTGCGGCGGATCGGAGCAATAACGGGGCGGGCGTTTGCTTTTCATCTTGCTGCAGATTTTGCTGCTGGCCCGCGCGAAACCCGCGGGAATCAAGGAGTCCCGCGCGCGTTTGCTGCAGATTTCCTGCAGAAACAGCAAAGATTGGTCGGAAACAGGGAAAAACCGGGCGAATGCGGCATCGGTTTGGGCGAATGCAGCAACGCGACACCGACCGGGCGGCTGCTATGATGTCGCACCCGCTCCCTGGAGATGCCGATGAACCCCGACCCCTATCTCGCGCTCGGCGTGCGCCCGTTCATCAATTGCTGCAGCGTGCGTACGATGCACGGCGGCAGCCTGATGCTGCCGCAGGTGCGCGCCGCGATCGACGCGGCCTCGCGCCGGTTCGTCAATCTCGACGAATTGATGGAGGCGGCCGGGGCACGTATCGCGCAACTGACCGGCGCCGAATGGGGCATCGTGACCTGCGGCAGCGCCGCCGCGGTGGCGCTCGGCACGGCCGCCTGCGTCGCCGGCAACGACCCGGTCAAGATGGTGCGGCTGCCGTTCACCGACGGCATGGTCAACCGCGTCATCATCCCGAGCAAGCAGCGCTTCGCCTACGACCAGGCGGTACGGATGATCGGCTGTCATATCGTCGAGATCGACACGCGCGACGAGCTGGACCGCGCCTTTGAAGAGCCGGTGGCGATGGTCTGCCTGCTCGGCAAGCAGGAGCATCTGTCCGCGGTGCGGCTCGAGGAGATCGCCTCGGTATGCAAGCCGCGCGGCATCCCGATCCTGGTCGACGCCGCCTCCGAGCATATCGAGCGGCCGAGCCCGTGGCTGCGGCGCGGCGCCGATCTCGTCGTCTACAGCGGCGGCAAGTTTCTGCGCGGCCCGCAGACCAGCGGTCTGCTGCTCGGCGACAAGGGGCTGTGCCAGGCGGCGTGGCGCAACGGCTCGCCGCACCAGGCGCTGGGCCGGCCGATGAAGGTGTCGAAGGAGGACATCATCGGCGTCGTCGCGGCGCTCGAATACTGGTTCGGCGAGCGCGACGAGGCCGCCGAGCGGCGCAAATGGGATAGCGATCTCGCGACGATCGCCGAGCGGTTTGCCGCGCTCGCCGGTGTGCGCGGCGAGGTGCTGGAACCGAGCGGCGTCGACCAGGTGCCGCGGCTCAAAGTCGCCTGGGACCGGGGACGCTTCCCGCTCGATGGCCTCGCCCTGCGGCAGGCCGTGCTCGACGGCGAACCGCGCATCATGCTCGACGACAACAGCGCCACCGCCGAGTCGCTCGCGATCGACCCGTTTCAATTGCAGCCTGGCGAGGCGGCGCAGGTCGGCGACGCGATCGTCGCGGCGCTGCGCGCCTCGCTGACCAACCGGCCGCCCGCGACGCGTGCGTCGTCCGCCGATGTCGCCGGCGAGTGGGAATTGCGCGTCGATTTCCTGCACGGCGGGCGCACGCACCGCCTCGCGCTCGAACAGACCGGCGACGCCATTGCCGGGCGCCAGCGCTCGGCGCAGTTCGAGGGGCCGGTCGGCGGCGACATCGACGGCGAGCGCATCCGCTTCGCGTTCGAGGGAAGGCACGAGGCGGCGACGATTTCCTACCGCTTCGAAGGGCGGGTCGCGGCCGGCGCGATGGCCGGCACGGTGCTGCTCGGCGCCGCCAGCGACCAGAACCAGGGCATCGTCAACCGCACCCAATTCGGCGCCGGATCATGGGAGGCTCGCCGACTGGCCTAGCAGGCCGGCGCGGATCGACCCGTACCGCCCGGCGTTAGGAAGCCGAGACCTGGAGCCGCGGGCGGCTCCGCCAACGAAAGGATTCGGCCATGGAACGCAACGATGTCATCGCGACGCTCAACAATCTGATCGAGACGAGCCGGGACGGCGAGGAGGGCTTTCGCCAGTGCGCCGACACGGTCAAAAGCGTGAGTCTAAAGACGTTTTTTGAACAAAAGGCGGAGCGCTGCCGCGAGGCCGTGACGCAGCTCCAGCACATTATCCGCGAGATGGGCGGCGATCCGGAAACCGGCGGCTCGGCGAGCGACGCGATGCACCGGTTCTGGGTCGGACTACGCGGCTCGATCTCGACAATGAGCGACCACGCGATCCTCGACGAATGCGAGCGCGGCGAGGATGTCGCCAAGCGCTCCTACGAAAAGGCGCTGTCGCGGGACCTGCCGGGCGACGTGCGCCGGGTCGTCGAGCGGCAATACGCCGAGGTCAAGATGAACCATGACAAGGTTCGCGAGATGCGCAACGCAACGGCGTAGCGCGGCGCGCCTGGGGGCTGGCCGGTTTGGTTCGAGGATGAAATAATTCGCCGATGGAAATGCCGGCTCCCGACGCCTCTGTGATCGCTCGTCGCGACGGGATCGCGGCCGCGCTGCGGCGTATCGTCCCCGGCGAGGGCGTCATCGTCTCCGAGCCGGAGCGGCGCGCCTATGAGAGCGACGGGCTGACCGCCTATCGCCAGCCGCCGCTCGTGGTCGTGCTTCCCTCGACGGCCGCGCAAGTCGCGTCGGTGCTGCGCTACTGCCGCGACGAAGGGATCAAAGTGGTGCCGCGCGGCGCCGGCACGTCGCTGTCGGGCGGCGCATTGCCGCTGGCCGACGGCGTGCTGCTCGGCCTGGGCAAGTTCAACCGCATCCTCGACATCGACTACGATAACCGCTGCGTCGTGGCACAGCCCGGCGTCACCAATCTCGGCATCAGCCACGCGGTCGCCGCCGAAGGGTTTTATTACGCGCCCGATCCGTCGAGCCAGATCGCCTGCACGATCGGCGGCAATGTCGCCGAGAATTCGGGCGGCGTGCATTGCCTCAAATACGGTCTGACGACAAACAATTTGCTCGGTCTTGAAGTCGTGCTGATCGACGGTGAGATCGTCCGGCTCGGCGGCAAGCACCTCGATCCCGACGGCTACGACCTGATGGGCATCATGACCGGCTCCGAGGGGCTGCTCGGCGTCGTTACCGAGGTCACCGTACGCATCCTGCGCAAACCGCCGACCGCCCGGGCGTTGCTGATCGGTTTCGCCGCGACCGAGGACGCCGGAAGCTGCGTCGCCGCGATCATCGGCGCCGGCATCATCCCGGGCGGCATGGAGATGATGGACCGCCCGGCGATCCATGCCGCCGAGGATTTTGTCCGTGTCGGCTATCCGCGCGATGTCGAGGCGCTGCTGATCGTCGAACTCGACGGACCCGAGGCCGAGGTCGATTACCTGATCGGCCGGGTCGAGGAGATCGCCCGCGCCAACCACGCAAGCTCGATCCGCGCCAGCCAAAGCGAGGCCGAGCGGCTCGCTTTCTGGGCCGGGCGGAAGGCGGCCTTTCCGGCGGTCGGACGCATTTCGCCCGATTATTACTGCATGGACGGCACGATCCCGCGCGCCCGCCTGCCCGTGGTGCTGGCGCGCATGCGCGAGCTTTCCGAGGAATACGGGTTGGCGGTCGCCAATGTCTTTCATGCCGGCGACGGCAATCTGCACCCGCTGATCCTCTACGACGCGAACCAGCCGGGGCAGATCGAGCGCGCCGAGGCATTCGGCGCCGACATATTGCGGCTCTGCGTCAAGGTCGGCGGCGTCCTGACCGGCGAGCACGGGGTCGGCGTCGAAAAGCGCGACCTTATGGGAGAAATGTTCGACGAGACCGATCTCGCGCACCAGCAGCGTCTGAAATGCGCCTTCGACCCGGACGGGCTGCTCAACCCCGGCAAGGTATTTCCGACACTGCATCGCTGCGCCGAGCTGGGCCGGCTGCACGTGCATCGCGGGCAATTGCCGCACCCGGAGCTGCCGCGCTTCTGAGCGGGATTATCGGGGCAGCCGAAACAATCGGCCGCCGCAGATCGGACGGGGAGCGCCGGTCGTCGTCGGCAGGCTGAGCGGCAGGCGGCGCAGCGAGCGTACCGCGAGCCAGGCAAACGCCTGCGCTTCGAGCGCGTCGCCGTCCCAGCCGATCGCCTCGACCGGGCGCACGATTGCCCCCACCCTGCCCTCCCCCGCTTGCGGGGGAGGGGTCAAGAGGAACGCTTTCGTCTCTCCCTCCCCCGCTGGCGGGGGAGGGTCGGGGTGGGGGTATTCGGCAGGCTCGCCGCCCCAGAAACCGAGCCGGCGGGAGAGCGCCGCCATGATTGCCTTGTTGTGCCGGCCGCCGCCGCATACCAGCCATTCGCGCGGCGGTTTCGGAAAGTGGCGAATGGCGGCGGCCACCGCGGCGGCAGTCATCTCGGTCAGCGTCGCGGCACCGTCTTCTACCGACAACCCCTCCGGCATGGCGTTGCGGAAATCGTCGCGGTCGAGCGATTTCGGCGGCCGCCGCGCGAAAAAAGGATGCTCCAGAAAACGTGCGACATGCGCCTTCGAAACCCGACCGGCCAGGGCCAGAGCGCCGCCGAAATCGGCGGCCTGGCCGGTATGCTTTCGCACCCAGTCGTCGATCAGCGCGTTGCCCGGTCCGGTATCGAAAGCCAGGATTTCGTCGGGTCCCTCCCCGATCCAGGTCACGTTGCCGACCCCGCCGAGGTTCAGCATCGCAACCGGCTTTGCCAGCGGGCCGGCGAGCGCGGCGTGGTAAAGCGGCGCCAGCGGCGCCCCCTGCCCGCCGGCGGCGACATCGGCGCTGCGGAAGTCGCAGACGACATCAATCCCGGTCAATCGCGCGAGCAGTGCGCCGTCGCCGATCTGCCAGGTGCGGCGCTCGTCGGGGCGATGCAGGATCGTATGGCCGTGAAACCCGATCAGATCGATCGCGACATCCGGAAACCGCTCGCGAAACCGCGCCACGGCACCGGCATGCAGCCGGGTCAGCTCGACCTCGACGGAAGCAACTTCTTGTTGCGGACCGGCTCCGCCGAGCACGCCGTGTAACCTTTCGCGGAACCCCGCCGGGTACGGAAACGTTAGCGCCGATCCGGCAACGATCTCGTTTTCGCCATCGGTCGACAGCGCCGCGACATCGATGCCGTCGAGCGAGGTGCCGCTCATCAGCCCCACCGCGTGGCGCAGATTTGTGTTAGATGACCCCGCCATGTCCGCGACCTACCGTTCCGCCTTTCTCGCCGCCGCCGCCGAGCGCGGCTATATCCATCAATGCACCGATTTCGCCGGTCTCGACGCTCGCCTTCTGGCAGGGCCGTTGACCGCCTATGTCGGTTACGATTGCACGGCGGACAGCCTGCATATCGGCAATCTTCTCTCGATCATGCTGCTGCGCCTGTTCCAGCAGACCGGCAATAAGCCGATCGTGCTGATGGGCGGCGGCACGACCAAGATCGGCGACCCCTCCGGCAAGGACGAGGCGCGCCAGCTGCTCGACGACGCGACGATCGCGCATAACATGGCCGGGATCCGCAAGGTGTTCGCCCGGTTTCTGCAATTCGGCGACGGCCCGACCGACGCCGTCATGGTCAACAACGCCGACTGGCTCGACGAATTGCGCTATATCCCGTTTCTGCGCGACGTGGGCCGGCACTTCTCGGTTAACCGCATGCTGACGCAGGACAGCGTACGGCTGCGGCTCGACCGCGACCAGCCGCTCTCGTTCCTCGAATTCAATTACCTCGTGCTGCAAGCCTATGATTTCGCCGAATTGGGACGGCGGCTCGGCGTCGAATTGCAGATGGGCGGCTCGGACCAGTGGGGAAATATCATCGCCGGGGTCGAACTCGGTCGGCGCAGCAACGGACAAACCCTGTTCGGACTGACCACGCCGCTGCTGACGACCGCGTCGGGCGCCAAAATGGGCAAGAGCGCACAAGGCGCCGTCTGGCTCAACGCCGAGCGGCTCTCGCCCTATGATTACTGGCAGTTCTGGCGCAACACCGAGGACGCCGATGTCGGGCGTTTTCTGCGTCTCTACACCGAATTGCCGCTCTCCGAGGCCGCGCGGCTCGAAATTCTCGAGGACGCCGAGATCAACGAGGCGAAAAAAGTGCTGGCGACCGAGGCGACCGCCCTGGCGCATGGGCGCAAGGCGGCCGAAGCCGCCGCCGCGACCGCGCGCGAGGTGTTCGAGGCCGGGGCGGTAGGCGCGTCGCTGCCGCAGATTGCGGTGCCGCGCGAGGCGCTCGAACGCGGCGTTCCGGCTTTCGAGTTGTTCGCGCGGGCTGGGCTTGCCGCATCGAACGGCGAGGCGCGGCGGCTGATCAAGGGCAGCGGCGCGCGAATCAACGACACCGTGGTGAGCGGCGAAACAACACTGGTTTCGCTTGCCGATCTCGACCCGCAGGGTCGCATCAAGCTCAGCGCCGGCCGCAAGCGCCATGTGCTGGTACGACCGGAGTAATCGGGCGCGGTGATGGCCAGACGACGCGACGACGATCATTCGGGCGGGAGGACGAGCGGGCCGCGGGCGCCCAGCCAGCGGCAGTTGCGGGTCGGCGAGGAGCTGCGTCACGCGCTTGCGCAGCTTTTGCGCCCCGGCGAATTGCGCGATCCGGCATTGCGCGACGCCAACATCACCGTGACGGAGGTG
>JBFXDF010000181.1:0-8127 GCA_050181375.1 Alphaproteobacteria bacterium | reverse complement strand
TTGGCGGGGCCGCCCGCGGCGCGGCTTCCGTCCGGCGCGGCGCTTCGAGCACGGCGCCGGTCACCTCGGTCGGCCGGTAGGTCGTGCATCCCTTGCAGCCGAGCGCATAGGCGCGCGTATAAACGTCCTTGAAGCTGTCGAACGGGATGTCGGCCGGCACGTTGATCGTCTTCGAGATCGAGCTGTCGATGTGGCGCTGCACCGCCGCCTGGACGACGAGGTGATCCTCGGGCGACAAGGTCTGCGCGTCGACGAAATAATCCGGCAGCGGCGCGTCCTCGCCGCGCAGGTGGCGGAACAGGCGGTAGGCGTAATCGCTAACCTCCTCCTCGCGGCGCGTCCCGTCGGGCATCAACACGTTCCGCGTGTAGCGGAAGCTGAACACCGGCTCCAAGCCGGACGACACATTGTCGGCCAGCAGCGAGATCGTGCCGGTCGGCGCCACCGAGGTCAGCAGCGCGTTGCGGATGCCGTGTTTTGCGATCGCCTCGCGCACCTCCGGATCGAGCGCGGCGACGGTTTCGCCCGCGAGGTATTTCTCGCTGTCGAACAGCGGGAAGGCGCCTTTCTCGGCGGCCAGATCGGCCGAGGCGAGATAGGCGGCGCGCTGGATCCTGCCGAGCCAGTCATCGATCGCGGCGACCGCCTCGGGCGACCCGTAGCGCAGCCCGCACAGGATCAGCGCGTCGGCGAGCCCGGTGACGCCGAGCCCGATGCGCCGCTTGTCGCGCGCCTCTTGGTGCTGCTGCGACAGCGGAAATCCCGAAATATCGATGACATTGTCGAGCAGCCGTACGGCATCTGGCACGACCGCCGCGAGCCGCTCGGTGTCGAGCCGCGCCTCTTGCGTGAACGGACGCTCGACAAACCGCGCCAGGTTGAGCGAGCCCAACAGGCAGGCGCCGTAAGGAGGCAGCGGTTGTTCCCCGCAAGGATTAGTTGCTCGTATCTCCTCGCAATACCAGAGGTTGTTGCGGCGGTTGATACGGTCAATAAAGATGACGCCCGGCTCGGCGTAGGCGTAGGTCGCGCGCATGATCTTGTCCCACAACTCGCGGGCGGGCAGCACCTTCGCCACCGTTTTGGTTTCGCCGGGGCCGCCGAATGCCAGCTGCCAGGGCAGGTCGTCGGCCACCGCCTGCATGAAAGCGTCGGTCGCCAGCACCGACAGGTTGAACATGCGCAGACGGCCGGGTTCGCGCTTGGCCTCGATGAAAGCCTCGATGTCGGGGTGGTCGACGCGCAGCGTCGCCATCATCGCGCCGCGGCGATAGCCGGCACTCATGATCGTGCGGCACATCGCGTCCCACACGTCCATAAAGGTGAGCGGCCCCGAAGCATCGGCGCCGACCCCCTTCACGTAGGCGCCGCGCGGCCGCAAGGTCGAGAAGTCGTAACCGATCCCGCCGCCCTGCTGCATCGTCAGCGCCGCCTCGCGCAGATGCGCGAAGATGCCGCCCATGTCGTCCGGGATCGTGCCCATCACGAAGCAGTTGAACAGCGTCACCTGACGCTCGGCTCCGGCGCCGGCGACGACGCGGCCCGCCGGCAGAAAGCGGAAATCCTCCATCGCGGCGTAAAACCGCTCCGCCCAGTAATCGGGGTCCTTTTCGACGCCGGCGACAGCGCGCGCGACGCGGCGCCAGGTATCCTCGATCGTCCGGTCCACCGGCTCGCCGCCAGGTCCCCGAAGCCGGTACTTCATGTCCCAGATCTGCTGCGAAATCGCCGCGACCGTGACCATCCGCCCATGCCTTTCACCAAAACCCGCTCGAGAGATTAGGCCGAGGCGCGCCCGATCGCAATCAAGAGTTCTTATTTCGTTCTAAGACATTGGCGCTCCGGGATGCGCTGTGATAGGCTGAGGCAATGACCGCAGCGGATGGCTCGCTCTACGACGAGGATTTCTATGCCTGGACGCAGCAGCAGGCGGAGCTGCTGCGCCGTGGTCCGACCGCGTCCAACCGCCTCGATTACGACCTGATCGCCGAGGAGATCGAGGATTTGGGCAAGAGCGAGCTGCACACCTGCCAATCGCTCTGCGAGCACATTATCGAGCACCTGCTGAAAATCGAGTATTCGGGTCTCACCGAACCGCTCGATCATTGGCGTCGCGAGATCGTCGAATGGCGGGTCCAGTTCGAGCGAAAGCAGACGCGCAGCATTATCGCCAAGCTGGATTTGCCGGACCGATATCGCGTGGCATTGAGACTGCTGCGCTATCTTGAGCGGGACATGCCGGGGCTGATGCGGCTTGTGCCCGCGGAATGTCCCTATTCGCTCGAACAGATCCGCGGCGGCGCCGAGGAGGACTGGTTCCCGACTCCCCGGCAGGAGTAGCCCGCCTCGCGTTCGAGCGCGGCGGTCGCGGTCTCGATGCGGCGTTCCAGTTCCGGCATCAGCCGGCGGCGCGGCAGGCCCGGCGGGATCGGGTCGAGAAATTCGAGCGTGATACGCCCGCCTCGCTTCAGGAAGCTGCGGCGGCCCCAGAACAGCCCCGAATTGACCGCCGCCGGGACCAGCGGCACCCCGAGCGTCTGATACAGCGCCGCGACGCCGGGCTGGTACGGCTGTCGCCGGCCGGGCGCGGTGCGCGTGCCTTCGGGAAAAATGACGACCGGACGGCCCGCTCCGGCCGCCGCCCGGGCCGCCGCCAGCATCCGGCGCAGCGCCGCCGCGCGACCGCCCCGGTCGATCGCGATCGACCCGGCGCGGGATGCGTACCAGCCGTAGAACGGCACCCACAGCAGCTCGCGCTTCAGCACGATCGCGGGATCGCCCAGCACGACCGGCAGAATGAGCGTGTCCCAGGCCGACTGATGCTTCATCGCGACGAGATACGGCCCGTCCGGCAAATTGCCGAGGCCGCGGATCTCGCAATCGAGACCGGCCGTCGCTCTGAGCAGCCCCAGCACGGAGCGCGCCCAGAACCGGCCGAAGCGCATCACCACGCGCCGCGGCGCCAGCAGGAGCGGCAGGGCGAGCACGCCAAGCACGGCTGTCACCAGAACAAACCCGGCGTTGAACGCGAGCGAGCGCAGGTACCCGATCACGCCCGCCCCCGTTTCCCCTAGAGCCTGATCGGCTCAGATCGCAACGATCCGAGCCGTGAATCAGGCTCTACATATTTGCATCGAGAGCAAGATTCACGGGTCAGATGCTTCCATCCGACCCGATCTTGCTCTAGAGCCGGCGCGGCCAAGGGCCATCCCCGATTGCGGGGGCCGCGGTGCGAATGACCGGTTGCGCCGGCGGCTTGGCCCCACTCGAGACCCACGGCAGCAGCCAGGCCGCGAGAAACTTGTTGTATTCGGCAAACACGCGCTGTCCGGCCACAAGCCAGCCGCGCCAGCCGTCCGGATCGCTTTCGAGCGCGAAAACCGGATGGGCGACAACACGAACCTTCGGCATCGCCCGACCGAACTCCAACAGGCTGCGGCGCATATGATACCAGCTCGTGACCAGGCGCAGACTGCGATAGCCCTCATGCCGCATCCACATCGCGGTTTCCCAGGCATTGCCGACCGTGTTGTCGGCGGTATGGCCGAGCACGATGCAGCACGCCTCGCGCGTGGCCGCCGGGCCGAGCGCGCGCAGCAGCGTGTCGCGATCCACCGCCGGGTTGACGCCGGAAACGAACAACTTGTCGGCCTTGCCGGCGGCGAGCAGTTCGAGCCCGGTTTCCAGCCGCATTTTCCCGCCGGTCAACACGACGATCGCATCGGTCCGCGAGGCGCGATCGACGCCGGCCGACCAGCCGCTGGCGGCGAACCAGGCGAAACCGCCGAGCCAGAGAAGCAAGACCAGGCCGACCAGCGATCCGCCGCGGCGAAATAGGGAGGCCGGCCAGCGCATGTTTCGCTACGGCAGGCGCGCGAGACGCCAACGCACGGTGGCTCGCGCGCTCGCCGCGGCGAGGATGCCGGCGAGCGCGGTCACGACGGCGAGCACGAGCCAGAGCCGCCAGTCGGCAAGACCGATCGCGTCGGCCGGAGCGGCGAGGCGTATCAGCCGGCCCGCGCCCCCGAGCGCCGCGACGGTCGCCGAGATCGCCGCCGCGGCGATGATGCCGCCGATCAGCCCGTACACCAGCGAGCGCGCCGCATAGGGCCGCGCAATCTGGCCGTCGTCGGCGCCGAGCAGGTGCAACAACTCCACATCCGATTGCCGCGCCGCCAGCGCCGAGCCTGTCGTGAACATCGCCAATCCGGCCACGAGCAGCAGCGCGCCCGCGATCGCGGCCCCGAGCAGCAGCTGTAGCGGGCGGGCGCGGGCGCGCAGCGTGTCAACAATCGAACCGTATTCGTCGATACGGACCTCCGGTACAACCGACGCCAGCTGGTGCCGGAGAGTCGCCATGTCGACCGCGCCGCCTGGGTCGCGGCTGGCATCGATCAGCTGCGGGACCGGCAGTTCCTGCAGCGGCACCGACGAGCCGAGCCAGGGTTCGAGCAGGCGTCCGGTTTCCGCCGGGGTCAGCGGACGCACCGAGCGGATGCCGGGGGTCTGGCGCAGTACCGCCAGGATCGTCTCGACCCGCGCCGCCGACGCCTCGGCCGGGACCTGAACCGTCAGACGGCCCATGAGCAGCGTCTCCGATGCCCGCAGCGTCTCGTTCAGCACGACGAGGCCGATCCCGGCCAGACTTGCGACATATACCATCAGCGCGACAAGCCACGGCGCAATCCAGCGAGCTGGATCGCCGGCGAGCGGCGGGACCCGCGGCGCCGTGATGACTGGAACCCGGATCATGACGCGCCGATCATAACGATACCCGGTCGGCGGAGAGTGCACCGTTCTCGAGGCGAAAAGCCGGCTCGCCAAGCTGGCGGGCAAAGGCGATGTCGCGCGTCGCGATCAGGACGGTGGTGCCGAGCCGGTTCATGTTCCGGAAAATTCGCGCGACCAGCAACCCGGTCTCCTCATCGAGGTTCTGGGACGGCTCGTCGGCAACGAGGAGTTCGGGCCGCGCAACGACGGCGCGAGCGATCGCGACGAGCCGGCGTTCGCCGTCGGACAATGTCGAACCCAGCGCATCGCTCCGCTTTTCGAGCCGCACCCAAGCCAGCAACTCCGGGACGTTCCGCGCGATCTCTCGCTGTACCGCGCCGGCGATGCGCAGCGGCAGGGCGACGTTTTCGGCGACAGTCCAGTCATCGACAAGCCGTGCGTCCTGAAACACGATGCCGATGCGGCGCCGCAACGCCGCGCGCGCCGTCCGGCCGAGACGCGCCGTATCGCCGCCGAACAGCATCAGCCGGCCGCTGCTTGGCCGCTCGGCGAGCGAGACGATCCGCAGCAGGGTTGTCTTGCCGGCGCCCGCCGCGCCCGTCAGTACGCCGAACCCGCCAGTGTCAAGCGACCATGTTATGTCGGAGAGGATCGGCGGATCCCCGCCATACCGCTTTCCGACGCGCTCGAGCCTCACCGCCGCGTCGGTAGGGGCTGTCGACCGCACTCCAAAGCCGCCCTGCCGCCGACCCGATCGGCCGCGCTCCGCTCCGGCGGTCTCAGAAATTCTCGACCCAGGGGCGCAGTTCGATTTCCCAGGCCCAGGTGCTGCGGTGCTGGCGGTGCAGCTCCAGATAGGTTTGCGCGATTGCGTCGGGATCGAGCAGCGCGTCGGGCCCCTTGCCTTGCGCGCGCGGGTCGCCCGGTCGGCCGATCGCGCCGTCGATCACGATGTGCCCGACATGAATGTTCTGCGGCTGCAATTCGCGCGCGAGGCTTTGCGCGAGGCCGCGCAGCGCGAACTTGCCCATCGCGAACGACGAGGAGCGCGGGTAGCCCTTGACGCTGGCCGAGGCGCCGGTGAACAGGATCGTCCCGTGCCCCTGGCGCAGCATCCGAATGGCCGCCTGCCGGGCGACCAGAAACCCGCCGAACGCGGTGACGCGGATCGCGTTGTCGACCGCCTCCGGGTCGAGCTCGACGATCGGACCGCGGGCCCGGCCGCTCGCGTTGTAGACGACCAGGTCGAGGCGTTCGCCGCCGGCGTCGACCGCCGCGAACAGGCGCTCGACGTCGTCCGCGCTGCGTGCGTCGCACGCGAGGGTCCGGGCGCCGGTTTCCTGCGCGAGCGCGGCCAGCTTTTGCGTGTCGCGCGCCGCCAACACGACCGACATGCCGTCGCGGGCGCAGAGCCGCGCCAGCGACGCGCTAAGACCCGCCCCCGCTCCGACGATCAACGCCCGCTCGCCCGCCGCCATGGCCCTCCTCCGATATGGCTCGATACCGTTCAGCTTATCCCGGTTATCGCGCAAATCCTTCCCGCAACTCCAGAACTAAATCGGTCGGAGATGTCGAGAGAACATGCCTCGCCGCCGCGTGCAGCCGGGGTCTCATCCCGAGAAGCGTGGGATTCCAACCGACCATCCGCTTGCCGAGCGACAAATTGGACTGCCCGTTGCAGCGTCGTCGCCATGGCTTCCGCGCTATTGCGAGAACTGGAGGACGGTGCGAGAGAATACTTCCAGGCTAAGAATTACGGCGACCGATCATTTCTAATGGTAAGTTTAGATAACGACCTGTCAAGTTGAAACGCTGACTTGGCTCATGATGGATATTTCCTGCCACCGCGAGTTGACAACCTGGGAAGTAGCTCGCTAGGGTCGTCAAACCTACCAACGCCCAACCCGGACACCCCTCGCAACCGATCCGGGCCGGCACCGCACCTGCCTTTTCCATCGTGTGAGACGGCGCCCTTTCCGCGGGGCGGCCGCGGCGCGGTGCTTGTTTGAACCGCATGGAGACGCAAGCGGATGAGGATGCCAAAGACCCTCGGCCTTTCGCTGGCCTTGCTTGTCGCGTCATCGGTCGCGATGGCGAAGCAAAACCCCTCTTCTCATCACCAGACCGGGGTGAGTTCCAAGGCGAAACCGGCGCCTCACGCGAAGGCGCGGAGTACAAGCAAGGCGGCCGCAGCACGGCGGAACGGCGCCAAGCGCAAGCACGTGGCCTACCGATCGCGCAGCGCCGCGCGCCACGCCGCCGCGCTGCCGGCGGTCGATGAATATATCGGTCCGGTCCGCGCGATCGGACAACCGCAGGTCGGTCGGGCGGCGTGGTACGGCAACCAACATGTCGGCCGGCTCACCTCGTCCGGAGAACCGCTCGACACGGTCCACGCGACCGCCGCGCATCGCTCGCTGCCGCTGCATTCGCTGGTACGCGTCACCAATCTTCAGAACGGCCGCTCGGTCGTCGTACGGATCAACGATCGCGGCCCGGTGAGCCGCTCGCTGCTGATCGATATGTCCCCGCGCGCCGCCGCCGCCATCGACATGATCAATGACGGCATCGCGCAGGTCATGATCGAGCCGGTCGGGTCCGCCGGCGCGGTCGGCTCCTCCGCGGCGCCCTGACCGGGAAGGCGGCCGCCCAGAGCATCCGGGTGCGCCGCAAAACCCGCGGTTTCACAACCTGTCGCCTTTCTGCAACTGTGGCCGAAAAGGCACGTCCGGAGCGAAAAGCCGCCGCGGGACGCTGGTTGAATTGACAGGAAATCCTCGGTCGATTGTACAATTCGACCAGCGTTCTGCGTGCTGACTGTATCGAACCGAAAATCAGAAAGTACTCGTCAACAAATCACGCTTTTCGGTTCGTCCGATTGCTGCCCGCAGCGCAAGGTTGGATGCTCGGCCGGCTTTGCCGAGAGCCAGGAGAATGGGGACCACTCCCGCCTTTGGCGGGTTTCGATTTGGGGGCAAAGTGTCTGAAACGACCAACATCATACCGTTCCCGGCGACGCGGCGCGCTAGACGGTTGTTAGCGGACGGCGCGCCTTGCTCGGGGCCCGGTGCCTATGAGTTTACCGAAAAGGAGCTGGACGCGCTGTGCCGGTGGTTTTCAGCGATGAAATATGCCTTCCCCGGAACGGAAGGCGTCATGATCGTCAGCCATCAACAGAACTACTCGGCGGTCGGCCTCTATAACCCGGGCGGCGGCGCGCCGAATTGCCTGGTAGCGAAACACGCGGTCGGCGGCAGCACGCACTTCTTCTGGTCCACCGAGGGGGATCCGCCGCGGGCCATCGCCGACCTGTCCGAGATCACCGACGCCCATATCCGCGCCATCCGCCCGCCGCGCAACGAGAAGGGCTGGCTCGATCCCGGCGGCTGGATGGGA
>JBFXDF010000180.1:0-8146 GCA_050181375.1 Alphaproteobacteria bacterium | reverse complement strand
TCGTAGATCCCGACGATATAAGATTTCCCCTTGATGCTCATCGCGGGCGCGCCCTCTCTTCCGGCTGAGTCTGCTGGCCGGCGATGGGATACCGTTCGCCGCTTCCGGTCAATCCCGGATTACAGAAATGGGATTTTCAGGACCCGGTCTCCGGTCCGCAATGCGGGCGAGGCGCCCGCGCGCTCCGAGAGACACGCGGTCCTTACCTGCAGCCGCATGGAGGCGCTGCAAACCCCGCATTGGCAAAACCCTTGCCAAACACGATACTCTTGCTCAAGCGCACTCCAGCCCAGAGGAAGCACCATGCATTACAAGCGCATCTCGGCCGATTGCCATCTCGACATGCCCTGGATGCCGCCGACGCTGTTCGTCGAGAACGCCCGGCGCGACCTGAAGGAACGGATGCCCTATGTCGAGGACGGGCCGGACGGGCCGCAATGGGTTGCCAAGAACGGCGCCAATTTCGGCCTCCTGTACGGCGTCGGACCGGGCGGCGCGAAGCATGTGCCCGGCCAGAACGTCCGTGTCGATATCATGGCGGCGCGCGGTCTCTACGAGGACGCGAAGAAGGGCAAAATCCGCTGCGCCGACCCGCATCTGCGCCTCAAGGACATGGAAGAGGACGGGGTCGACGCCGAAATCATCTACGGCATCCTCGGCGCCGCCTCGAAGCTCAACGACACCGAGGCCAGCAACGAGATGCTGCGCATCTACAATGACTGGCTGAAGGATTTCTGCAGCCACTATCCCGACCGGCAGATCGGTCTGGCCTGCCTGCCCTATGGCAACATCGACGAGGCGGTCGCCGAGATTTATCGCGTCGCCAAGATGGGCCTGCGCGGCCTGGAGCTGTCCTGCTCGTGGGACATGGAGCCGATGTGGCACCCGAACTGGGAGAAGTTGTGGAAGGCGGTCGACGATGTCGCGCTGCCGCTGCATTTCCACACCTTCCCAACGACGCCGCCGCGCTCGCGTACCGAAGCACGCCACGTGCAGCGCGCCGCGATGTTTACCGGCGTCTCGGCGTTCCAGATGGGCCTCATCCACATCATCGCGGCGATGATGGGCGCCGGCGTGTTCGAGCGCTATCCGAACCTGCGCGTGTCGTTCGGCGAGAGCGGCGCCGGCTGGCTCGCCTATGCGCTGCACCGGATGGATTTCGAGTACGAGGACCGCTTCCGCGACCTGATGAAGCTGAAGCCGTCGGAGTACTGGAAGCGCCAGTGCCGCTGCACCTTCCAGTTCGACCCGGTCAGCTCGAAGCTGCTGGACGAAATCGGCGTCGAGACGATGATGTGGGGATCGGATTACCCGCACACCGACGGCATCTGGCCGGAAAGCTCGAAATACATCGAGGAGCAGTTCGCCGGACTGCCCGCCGACGTGGTCCACAAGATCACCTGCGAGAACGCCGCGAAGTTCTACCGTCTGGTGAACTAGGCCGGTCGCGGCGCGATGGTCGGGCCTCCGGCTGTCGCGCCGCCGGCCAAGGCATGAGCTGATCGAGATTGCTTCGGCGCTTCGCGCCCCGCAATGACACGTGACGCTGGTTTCATTGCGAGTAAAGCGAAGCAATCCCGATCCGACTTGTCAGATTATCGCCGCCGCGTGTGGCTGATTCGTAGCGCCGCGACGACGGATCGCCGCATACGAGGCTGCTTGGCATGTCGTCCCTGGAAGAAAAAGACGCGATCCGCGAGGTGCTGGCGGAGTATTGCTTCCGGCTCGATGGCGGCGACTACGAGGGCATGGCCGCCCTCTTCACCGAGGACGGCACCTGGGACACCGCCTTTGGCAAAGGCACGGGGCGCGCCGCGATCGCGCAACTGGCACGCGACATCCGCTCCCGCGCCGGCGACAACCGTCCCCGCGCGATCCATCTCGTAACCAATATCGCGATCAAGCTCACCGGCGATGCGGCTGAGGTGCGCTCGAACTGGACCGTCGTGCAAAACAGCCCGGACGGGCCGAAGATCGGCTCGGGCGGCGGCTATGCCGACCGGATGGTCAAACAGGGCGGCGTCTGGCGGTTCCAATACCGCAAGATCGACCGCTTTATCGCCGGCTGATACGATCGCGACCCTTCAAGGATCGCGGAGCATCGACCGATGGCGCTCGATTTCACAGGAAAGATCATCCTGGTGACCGGGGGCGGCAACGGTATCGGCGCGGCCAGTGCGCGCAAATTCGCCGCCGCCGGAGCGCGTGTTGCGGTCATCGACCGCGACGGCGACGCGGCCCGGCGGGTCGCGGCCGAGATCGGCAACGGCGCAACCGGTCACGAACTCGACGTTTCGGACGGCGCGGCGTTCGCCCGGCTCGCCTCGGACATCGCCGCCGGGGAAGGCGGCATCGACGTGCTGGTCAATTCGGCTGGTACCATCACCCGCCAGCCGATCGCCGCGATGCCGGAAGCCGATTGGGACCGCATCATGGCGGTCAATCTGCGCGGCCCGTTCAACGGTACGCAAGCCGTGATCCCGCATATGAAAAGGCGCGGCGGCGGCGCGATCGTCAATGTCGCCTCGATCGCCGGACGGCGCATCTCGTTCGGCGGCGGCGCCAATTACACCGCCTCGAAAGCCGGGCTGCTCGGCTTCACGCGCCACGCTGCCTACGAACTCGCGCCCGACAAAATTCGCGTCAACGCCGTCTGTCCGGGACCGACCGCGACCGGGTTCGGCGGCGGCCAGGTCCCGTCGGCCGATCAGAAGGCGGCGCGGGCGCGGAAAATCCCGCTCGGCCGCATGGTGGAACCCGAGGACATCGCCGACGCAGTGCTGTTCCTCGCCAGCGACTTGGCGCGCATGTGCACCGGCATCGCGCTCGATGTCGATGGCGGGGTGCTGATCAGCAACGATGTCGCTTACGACGAGTACTTCGCCCGCGCGCGGTGATTCGGCGGACTTATCCCGGAGCGCGGGCGTCGCGCCCGCGTGCGGGCCAGAGGCCCGCGGTCCCAGTACGGCTATTCGCTGCCAAGAAACGCTGTGAGCAGCAGGTGGGCCGCCGCGGCAGGCGTCCGTGTCCCATCCGCGACCTCGCGCTCGATTTCGGCGAGACGCGACACGACGGAAGGAGCCGAGCGGAAGCGCTCCAGCAGGCCGTCACGGATCTCCTGCCACAACGCCGCCCGTCCCTGCTCGGCGCGCCGCCGTCCCCAGCCCCCGCTCGCTTCGAGCGCGGCGCGAAACCGGGCGACATCGTCCCATACCGTGTCGATGCCCTCCCCGGTCAGTGCCGACACGGCGCGGACCGCGACCGGCCATTCGGCATGCGCCGGCCGGATCAGGCGCAGCGCGTTGGCGTATTCGGCGGCGGAACGACGCGCATGGTCGAGCAATTCGCCGTCCGCCTTGTTGACCAGGATCAGGTCGGCCAGCTCGATGATGCCGCGCTTGATGCCCTGCAATTCATCGCCCGCCGCCGGCGGCAGCACCAATAGGAACATGTCGACCATCTCGGCGACCGTCGTTTCGGCCTGCCCGGCCCCGACCGTCTCGACCAGCACCGTGTCGAACCCGGCGGCCTCGCAAATGAGGATCGCCTCGCGCGTGCGCCGCGCGACGCCGCCGGTTTCCGCGCCGGCGGAGGAGGGGCGGATAAACGCCGCCGCCGCGCGGCCAAGCTCGGCCATGCGCGTCTTGTCGCCGAGGATCGCGCCGCCGCCGCGCTTCGAGCCGGGATCGACCGCGAGTACCGCGATCCGGCGCCCGCGCGCGATGCCGTTGAGCCCGAAGCGCTCGATAAAGGTCGATTTGCCGGCGCCCGGCGGCCCGGAAATGCCGATCCGCGTAGCGCACCCGCAGTACGGCAGAATTGTTTCGAGCAACGCCTCGGCGCGAAGCCGATGCTCGGACCTCGTCGATTCAACGAGCGTCAAGGCGCGCGCCAGCGCCCTCCGGTCGCCGCGTCGGAGCAGCGCCGCGAGCTTCGTGGTCTCCGGAAACTGTCGCGAGGAAGGTTCGATCGCCACGGGGTAATCGTAGAGGCCTCGCGGCCGCGTACAAGGCGGCGTTTCGTTTCTCGCGGGATCAGCCGCCGCCAAGCGCACTCCAGTTCCGGGCAAATCGCGCGATCAGCGGTCTCGACGCATCGGCGGCAGCCTGCGCGCCGATCTCGGAAAGCCGCGCCGCGCCTTCAAGCATCGCATCGACGCCGCGCCGCGCCAGCCCCGCATTGATCTCGATGGCCTCGGCGAGGGTCCTCGCCCCGAGCAGCGCGACCGCGGCATCCGCCGTCGCCGCCATCCCGGAACGGCTCATTCCGGTCATCTCGAACGCCGCCTGTTCGAAACCGCGGGCAAGCGCCGACTGCGCCTCGGCCAAAGCCGTCCAGGTATCCTCCTCCGTCGCCCCGAGAGCTGCTTTCGGCGACGTGCCAAAGGGTGCAACGCCGGGCGCGCCGACCGCGGGCCGAGCCGCTTCAGCGGGCGCTGATTGCGCCAGGGCTGTCGTGGACGCTGGCTCTGGTTCGGGTGTCATATTTTCCTCGATAACCGAGGCCGCTGCGTCGGCAATCGCGTCGACCGACGGGTCTTCGCTCCGGGCCGGCTCCCGCGCGGCGCGCCTTGGTTTTGTATCGCTCATACTCACCTCGCTTTCGCGATTTCCGTACCGCTTATGATGCAGTGCACAACGACAGGCTAACCGCAGGCGAGTTTCGCCGCAAGCTTGGTTTGTGCGACGCACAAAGGCGGACGCGGTGTTGCTGACGCGCCGGGGGCATGTCAGTCTCGCCGCATGCGAGCACCGAATTTCTATGCTCACCCAGGCTTCGAGCGTGCCGGGCTACGCCGCCGCGAGGCCGAATGGATCCGCACCCGAACGTTGGACCGGCAGAGTCTCTTCGTGCCGGTGTGGCGCTCGCAGAGCCTCGTGGTTGAGATCGAGGGCGGGGGATTGCGGGCGGTCATTCTCGGCGCGGAAGCGGTCGCGCTGACGCTTGCCTCCGGCGATGGAGAGATCGATGAATGGCTGGCGCGCGGAAGTATCGTGTTTCTCGGCCTGATCGACGATCGTCCGCATTTTGCGCTCGACCTGTCGGCGCATGACGCACCGCTCGATAGGCTGCGCCAGCCGGGGCTGGCCGCCGCCGGGATCGCCGAAGCCGGATTGCGGTTCGGCGATCTGCGCCAATTCGGCGCCGATCTCGCGCGGCAGGAAGGGGCGCTGCTGGCGCTGGCGCGAGCGATGGCCTTTTGGCATTCGCGCCACCGGTTCTGCGGCGTTTGCGGTGCGCCGACCCGCAGCGAGGAAGCAGGGCATGTCCGTCGCTGCACCGCTCCCGGCTGCGCGACGATGCATTTCCCGCGAACCGATCCGGCGGTGATCATGCTGGTGACCGACGGCGACCGCGCGCTGCTCGGGCGCAACCGGAATTTCCTGCCCGGCATGTATTCGACGCTGGCCGGTTTTGTCGAACCGGGCGAGAGCCTGGAAGACGCCGTCGCGCGCGAGGTGCGCGAGGAAACCGCGATCGAGGTCGCGTCGGTGCAATACCATTCCTCACAACCCTGGCCCTTTCCGGCCAATATAATGCTGGGCTTTTACGCGGAGGCCGCGTCGACCGCGATTACGGTCGATTACGGCGAGCTCGAGGACGCCCGCTGGTTCGAGCGCGATTGGCTCCTGTCGCACGCCGACGACGACAGTTTCCGGTTACCGCGCCGCGATTCGATTGCCCGCCGTCTCATCGAGGATTGGCTGACCGGCGCCGCGGGATAAGCCGGCACGAAACGCCGCCGACGCCACGTTCCGGCATACGAAGCTTCCGCAGTCCTCGCGTTTCGGTCTATGATTTTCCTGTTAATCAATCATTCGGCGACCCGGAGGCCCCATGCAGGTCATTCCGACCGCGATCCCCGACGTAAAAGAAATCAGGCCGGTTCGCCATCACGACGAGCGCGGTTTCTTTTCCGAAATCTTTCGCGAGTCGGTTCTGAGCGAAAATGGAATCGCGGTCAGTTTCATCCAGGAAAACCACTCGCTGTCGATAGACCGTTTTGTCGTTCGCGGGCTGCATTTTCAGATCCCACCGGCCAGCCAGGCGAAGCTGGTGCGAGTCGCTGCGGGATCGATTTTCGACGTCGCCGTGGATATTCGTGCGGGGTCGCCGACTTACGGCCGGCATGTCGCGCTTATCCTGAGCGCGGAGCAAGGCAATCAGCTGTTCGTACCGGAGGGCTTCGCGCACGGGTTCTGCACGCTCGAACAGGGTACCGAGGTGGTCTACAAGGTTAACCGCTACTACTCTCGCTCGCATGATTTCGGACTAGCCTGGGACGACCGTGATCTGGCGATCGAATGGCCGGCGTCGCGCGATCGGGTGCTGCTGTCCGAGAAGGACCGGCACCAGCCGTCTCTGACCGAGTTGCCGCCGCACTTCCGTTACGAATAGCGCCGCCGGACGATGAAGGTTCTCGTGCTCGGCGCCGGCGGACAGGTCGGACGCGAGCTGCGCCGCTATTCCTGGCCGGCCGACGCGAGCCTCGTCGCCTTCGACCGCTCCGGCCTGGACATCACAAGCCGCGAGGCGGTGTACGCAACAATCGCCCGGGAGCGTCCGGACATCGTGGTCAACGCCGCCGCCTACACCGCGGTGGACCGCGCCGAGAGCGAACACGACGCCGCCTGGGCCGTCAACTGCGCCGGGCCGGGCCATATCGCAGCCGCGTGCCGGAGAACCGGCATTCCGCTGGTTCATCTCTCGACCGACTACGTCTTCGACGGCGCCAAGAGCGGGTCGTATCGGGAGGACGATCCGGTCAACCCGCTCGGGGTCTACGGCGCGAGCAAGGAGGCTGGCGAGCGCGCCGTGCGCGAGGCGCTGAACGAGCACGTCATCCTGCGCACCGCCTGGGTCTACAGCCCGCACGGACACAATTTCGTCAAGACGATGCTGCGCCTTGCCGAGCAGCGCCCGGTGCTGCGGGTCGTCGCCGACCAGACCGGCTCGCCGACAAGCGCGGCCGATATCGCGGGCGCGATCGCGTCGATCGCCCGGCGCATCGCGGAGGGCAACACGGCCTGGGGAACCTGCCATTTTACCGGCGCCGGTACGGTGACCTGGCACGGCTTCGCCGAGACGATCTTCGACTTGGCCTCGCCATGGCGAGGGCCGCCGCCGCGCGTCGAGGCCATTGCCACGGCCGACTATCCGACCCCGGCGCAGCGGCCGGCGAACTCGGTGCTCGACTGCTCACGCATCGCGGCGGCGTTTGGCGTCGAACCGCGGCCGTGGCGTACGGCGCTCGCCGAGGTCGTCGAAGAGCTGCATGCCGCAGCGTGATGGGCCGCCGCGTTTATTGCCGCCGGAGATAGTGGACGCTGAACAGCTTGTCGGCGTCGGTCCAGGTGTGCGCGATGGCGAACCCGGCGCGAGCCGCGAGAGCACGGAAGTCGTCGATCGCGTATTTGTACGAGTTCTCTGTGTGCACAAGCTCGCCGTCGGCGAATTCGAAACGGCGGCCGCCGATCGTGACCGTCTGTTGCGCAAGGCTTTTCAGATACAGCTCCATCCGGCCCGCGTCGGCGTTGTAGAACGCGACATGCGCGAAGCGGTCGACATCGACATCGCCATCCAGCTCGCGATTTATCCGGACCAGCAGATTGAGATTGAACGCGGCGTTGACGCCGGCGCGGTCGTTATAGGCGGCATTGAGAACCTCCGGCGCCTTTTTCAGATCGGCGCCGATCAGCATCTCGCACTCTCTCCCAAGCAGCTCCGTGCAGTGCCGCAGGAAGCGCACGACGCCCTCCGGCTCGAAATTGCCGATTGTCGATCCCGGGAAAAACCCGACCCGCCTTCCGGCAGGTCCGGGCAATGGCGGCAGCGGAAACGGACGGGTATAGTCGGCGCATACCGCGACGACCGGAACACGCGGAAAATCGGCTGCTATTTGCGCCGCGGCATGGCGCAGCCACTCGCGGGAGATGTCGATCGGGACATAGGCCGCCGGCGCCCGCAATGCGCGCAACAAGATGCGCACCTTGACGCTGGCGCCGCTGCCCAGCTCGACCAAACGGCAATGCGGACCGATCCGCTCCGCGATGTCGCCGGCGTAACGCTCGAGGATCGCGATCTCGGTTCGGGTCAGGTAATATTCCGGAACCTGGCAGATCCGCTCGAACAGCGCCGAGCCGCG
>JBFXDF010000179.1:0-8149 GCA_050181375.1 Alphaproteobacteria bacterium | reverse complement strand
CTACCGGGACGAGCTGCACCGTGCCACCATCGGCCAATCGCTGCTGCAACCATTCGACAGCTTGCCACACCGACTGGCTGTCACGCCAATGTTCCGGGACACAACACCCAGGCAGGGACCCATGCTCCGGTCCGCACGATGCCGTTCGTCTATTTCCTTGCCTCTAAACCGTATGGCACTCTCTACGTCGGTTCGACCTTCGAACTCGCACGCCGCGTTTGGCAGCACAAAACACGCGCCATCCCCGGATTTACCGCGAAATACAACGTACACCGTCGCGTGTGGTTCGAAACCCATGAACGCCTTGAGACAGCGCTGGTCCGGGAACGGCAAATCAAGAAGTGGAAACGTGACTGGAAAATCAATCTGATCGAACGCGAAAACCCGCATTGGGCCGATCTTTACCCAACCTTGTCGCCGTAGCGCGGCGTGCGGCTCGGTGGCTGCCTGCGCGAGATCCAATAAAGCGGAATGCCGTTGCGGCAATACGTTAGGAGTTGTTATTTAGTGAAATGTCGGGTCCCTGCGAAGGCAGCGACCCATTTCGCCAGGGTTCGAGCGGTTGCCCGATGGGTGCCTGCCTGCGCAGGGACCCGATAAACTTTAGGCTCCGAGGAAACGATGCCGAAGCTGATCCCGGTCCCCGACCCGTCGAGCAAGCCCTTCTGGGACGCCGTCAACGAGCGGCGGCTCGTCCTGCAGCACTGCGCCGAATGCGACCGGCTGCAATACCCGCCGCAGCAGACCTGCCAGGTCTGCAACTCGGCCGCCGGTCTGTCGTGGAAGGAGGTCGAGGGACGCGGCCATATCGCGGCCTCGATCGTGATCGAGGACGGCCGCCTCAACCGCCGCATGCCCGACCAGCCCTACAACCTCGCCATGGTGACATTGGATGCGGACCCCCGGGTCAATTTCTATTCCAACCTCCCCGGCACCCCGCCCTACCAGGCCCCGGTCGGCGCCGCCGTCGAGGTGACGTTCGAGGAGGTGGCTCCCGGCCAGCTGATCCACGAATGGCGGGTCGTCGGCTAGTTTAATTCGTCCCTGGTATACCTACACAGCCAGTACATAGCGAAAAGGTGAATCCATGGCCGCATCATCCGGGTATCAGTGGCGGCGAGACAGGGACGGAACGGGCGTGTGGGAGCACCGCGGCAAGGTCGCGGTCGCGGGGGTCGGACATTCGCCGGTCGATCGCCGCTGGGACGGCGTTTCGATGGACAAGACGCTCGGCGCCTACTCGATCCTGGCCTGCCAAAAGGCAATGGACGAGGCCGGCGTGACGCCGGATCAGATCGACGGCGTCATCTGCTGCGACAGCCACATCGCCGGCGGCAGCGGCGGCTCCGCGTCGCAATGGGCGCCGCGGCCCTATTTCGCCCCGCCCTACGATTCGGAGCGGGGTCTCACGCTGATCAACGCGCAATGGCTGATCGCGCAGATGGGGCTGAAGAACGTCAGATTTGCGCCGACCGGGGTGCCGACGATCAGCGAAATGGTCGGGATGGCGGCGCAGGCCGTCGGCGACGGCATGTGCAGCACCTGTCTCGTCATTTATCCGACGGGCAATCTCGAGGGCCGCTACCGGCGCGGCGGCGAGAACGCCGACGATTACGCAAAGGGCGCCCGCCAATGGACCGCGCCCTGGGGCAATCACGGCGGCAACGATTTCATCAACATCTTCCCGCACGAGCAGTACTGCCGCAAATACGGCGGCAGACACGACGACCTCGCTCCCTTCGTCATCAACCAGCACCGCAACGGGTTGCTGACGCCGTGGGGGTTCAACGCCAGCCACCACGTGCCGCAGCTCACCGTCGAGGAGTACGTCAACTCGCGCTTTATCCTGAACCCGCTCCGGGTCTGGGACTGCGACCGTCCCGTCAATGCCTCGGCCTGCTATCTGTTCACGACCGCCGAGCGCGCCCGCGACATGAAGCAGAAGCCGGTCTATGTGCTCAACCACTCGCAGCACAGTTTCCGCAAGCGCAGCACGCAGGAGGATTTGGAAGAAATCGAGGAGTGGACCGACCGCGCCGCCAAAAGAATGTACGAGGGCGCCGGTCTCGGTCCCGCCGATGTCGATATCTTCAACCCCTATGACGGCTATTCGATCATGGCGCAGTTCTTCCTGGAGGGCTTCCAGTGGCACGGCGTCAAACGCGGCGATTCCTTTGCGTTCTACAACGGCGACATAAGCGTCGAGGGACCGCACCCGCTCTGCTCGTCGGGCGGCAATCTCGGCACCGGCCGCTGCCGCACCGCCATGTACACCGACAGCATCGAACAACTCCGCGGCACCGCCGGCCCCCGCCAGGTCCGGGTCCGCGCCGAAACCGCGCTCGCCGCCTTCACGACCCCCAGCAGCGGCGGCTGGATCATGTTCGGCAAGGAGCCGAGCTGACGGCCCTGCAGTTGAGTAGAACAGTGACGATGGGCGAACGCAATCGCGATGCTTTCGCGACGCGCGCGGTGCACGGCGGCGGCGAATCAGACCCCGCCACCGGCGCGGTGAATGTGCCGATCTATGCGACCTCGACATACGCGCAGGAAAGCCCGGGCGTGCACAAGGGCTACGCCTATGCCCGCACCGGTAACCCGACACGCGCCGCGCTTGAACGCTGCGTTGCCGACCTCGAAAACGGCACGGCCGGCTTCGCCTTTGCATCGGGTTCGGCGGCCGCCGCCACACTTCTCGAATGCCTCGACGCGGGCGCGCACGTCATCGCGACCGACGATCTATACGGCGGCACGCTGCGGCTTTTCGAGCAGGTTCGGCGACGCAATGCCGGCCTCGTGCTGACGCGTGTCGACATGTCCGAGCCGCGGGAGGTTGAGGCGGCGATCCGTGAGGACACACGTCTGATCTGGGTCGAGACCCCGACCAATCCGATGCTGAAGCTCGTCGATCTCTCGGCCATCGCCGCGCTCGGCCGCAAGCATGGCATCTGGACGGTTGCGGACAACACCTTCGGCAGCCCCTATGTGCAGCGCCCGCTCGACCATGGCTGCAGCGCCGTCATCCATTCGACCACCAAGTATCTTAACGGTCACTCCGACGTGATCGGCGGCATCGCGGTCGTCGGCGAAGACACCGCGTTGGCCGAGCGGTTGGGATTTCTGCAGAATGCGGTCGGTGCGATCGCGGGGCCGTTCGACTGTTTCCTGGTGTTGCGCGGCATCAAGACCTTGGCGCTGCGGATGGAGCGGCACTGCGCCAATGCGCTCGCCATCGCCGAATTTCTGGCCGGGCACAAGGCGGTGCGCCGGGTCGTCTATCCCGGCCTCGCCTCACATCCGCAGCACGCTCTCGCTCGGCGGCAGATGCATGGGTTCGGCGGCATGGTGACGTGCGAACTGGCAACCGATCTTCCCGGGTGCCGCCAGGTGCTGGAGCGGGTGCGGCTATTCACGCTGGCGGAGAGTCTGGGGGGAACCGACAGCCTGATCGAGCATCCGGCGATCATGACGCATGCGTCGGTCCCGCCCGAGCAACGGCGCGCCCTGGGGATCGGCGACGCGCTGGTGCGCCTATCGATCGGCATCGAAGAGGCGAGCGACCTGATCGCCGATCTCAATCGGGCGCTCGAAGCCATTTCCTAACCCGGAGCGACGCAGATTTGAGCGTCGAGAGCGGCTCCCGCCGCCACGGCTGACACGCAGATGCGGGTGCTATGAGCCGCGAAACACGACGAGGGCGTCTGCCGCCTTCATGCCCTGGCCCGAAGGCAGCAAGCGTAGGCGGATAAGCGGAGCGTCATCCGCCTGGCCGCCCGAAGGTTTGGTGGAATACGCTTCCCCGCGGGTTGATCCCCGGATCAAGTCCGGGGACGCGGGCTGACGGCTGTTCGCCCCACGTTCACTGTATCCCGTAATCCGCGCAATCCGAATCGCGGCGGTTCAGTCCGCACGCAACGCGAGCACGGCTTCCGGCACCCGGTCGATGACGCGCAGAAGGGCGCGGACGGCACCCTGCGGCGCGAGCGTGCCCTATTCCCAGCCGCGCATTGTCGCGACGGATAGGCCGATCCGGCGCGCAAATTCGGCTTGCGACAGTCCGGCGCGCCGGCGAACCCGCCGCACCCAGGCCGCCGCCTCCTTGGCTGCCTCGGCGTCGTCGAGGGCGGGCTTGCGTTCGATTTCCGTTTCGGCGGCGGCATCGAGAAAGCGCAGGCCGCCAGCAGATCAGGCGGCGCGGACCGTGGCGTCCAGACCGAGCGCCGCCAGCCGCACAGTCTTCGGCAACAGATGGGTCCCGGCCTCATAGTATCGCCACATGCGCGGACTGACGCCGAGCGCCTTGGCGGCTTCGGCCTGGCTCATGCGATGATCGCCGCGCCACTGTCGCAGCCATGCGGCGCCTTGCTCGAGCGCCAGCCGCCACAGCGTGTCGGACGAAATCTCCATGTCCTCCGACCAGGCGATGCACCATCCCCATTCGCCGACGGCAACCTGGCGGAACAGCTCGTCGTCGGCGCGCAATGGGGCAAAAATCGCGTAAGTCGCCAGGTGCTCCCCCAGATCGACGAGGCTCTCGGCCCCGCCTCTCCAGGTGACCAGCACGGCGCAATCGTTGCCCGCAGCAACCGCGCGGATATTCGGGGCGAACGCCGTCATCCTCACCCCCTGCGATTGAGCCGCTTCCATTCGGCGTGCAGCAATGCAATGTTTTCCCGCGCCCAGATCAGCGCCTCTTCGACCCGCCGGACATCACCCGCACGCCGCTCATGGTGTCGATCTCGACGATGGCGCGGAAACCACGACCTTCGATGTGAAAATGCGGCGGCATGTGATCGTCGGCGTAGATGGCGATCTTACAGGCGGCAAAGCGGCGGATCGTCGGCACAAGCTGACGATATAGGCAATAGTTGCCGCTTGGATAAGGGCCGCAGCCGGGGTTAGCGGTTATGCTTCCCGCAGTACAACGAGAGCGTCTACCGCCTTCACCCCCTGACCCGACGGCAGCACCACCAGCGGGTTGATGTCCAGCTCTGCCAGGTGTTCTTCGAGGTGCATCGCGAGGTGCGACACGCGCACCAGCGTGTCCGCGAGCGCCTCGACGTCCGCCGGGGGGCGGCCGCGGAAGCCCTGGAGCAGGCGGGCGCCTTTGACCTCGGCGATCATCGAATGGGCTTCCGCTGAAGTGATCGGGCAGCGGCGCAGGGCGACGTCGTTGTAGATTTCGACCATCACGCCGCCTGTTCCGAACAGCAGCACCGGACCCAGTTGCGGGTCGCAGGACACGCCGACGATGACCTCGACGCCGTCCCGGACCATCTCCTGCACCGAGACGCCGGCGATCCGGGCCTGCGGCGCATGGGTCTTGGCGTTGGCCAGGATTTCGTTACAGGCGGTTCGCACCTGCGCCGCGTCACGCAAGTTCAGGCGAACGACCCCGGCCTCGGTCTTGTGCGGGATGTCCGGCGAGTCGGCCTTGAGAGCCACCGGAAACCCGAGGCGCTCGGCGGCCGCGACGGCTTCCTCCGCCGAATTTGCCAAGTGTTCACGCGCGCTTGCAACGCCCCAGGCCGCCAATAGCTGTTTGCTCTCGGACTCCGAGAGCGCCGGACGCCCGAGGCCCAGCGACTGGGCGATCGCCTCGTCCTGCGCCGCCGTGCGCGGCGGGGTCTCGGCAAAGCCGTCGGCGGGTCGACGTTCGCGCCATGTGTGATAGGCGAGACGGCTTTTCAGGCCGCGGGCCAGTTTGTCGGGCGTGTAGAAGATCGGTATCCGGGCATTTTTGAGTTGCGGCAGCCCCGACTTGGCGTCGCGGCTGCCGGTCCACAGGAACACCACACCCTTGTCGGTCCGGTCGCGCTGGGCGATCACCTGCGCTGCCTGGGCTTCCGATCCGGCGCTCGCCACGACGAGCGTCCCCATCCGGGTATCGGCGATCATGTGCTCCATGATTTGCGGGAACGACTCGCTGTTGGCAAAGCCGGTCACGTCGGCGGGGTTCGCCGCCCAGCCGAAGCCCTTCAGGATGGAGTTGATGCCGTCGCGCGCCGCGTCCCCGAGCGGCGGCAGATCGAGACCGGCCTGACCGCACATGTCGGCGGTCAAGGAGCTGATGCCGCCCGAGTGCGACACCACCGCGACGCCGGGCACCTGGGGCTTCGGGGTGTGGGCCAAGAGGTGCGCGACCTCGATGAGTTCGTCGTAATCCTGGACCCGGATCACCCCGTATTGGGCAAAGACCGCATCGTAGCGGGCATCTTCGCCGGTCAGCGCCGCGGTGTGCGAGCGCGCCGCCCGCGCGCCGAGTTCCGAACGGCCGATCTTGATCAGGACGATCGGCTTGCCGCGCTCGGCCGCGAGTTTGGCGACTTCGAGAAACTTGTCGGCCCGCTTGAAGCCTTCGACAAACCCGGCAATGACCCTTGTATCGGGATCGTCCAGCAGGTAGCGGGCGAAATCGGTGAAGTCGAGATCGGCCTCGTTGCCGGTCGAAATGATGTAGCTGAACCCGATGCCGTTCTCGACCGCCCGCACCAGAAACGGCCCGAACGCCGTCGCGCCGCTTTGGCATACGAGGCCGATCGGCCCGGTCAGCCCTTCCGCGCCGCGCGACGAAGCGGTGGCCCAGATATTGTCTTTGACATTCGCCAACCCCAGACAATTGGGGCCGCTGATGCGCATGCCCGAGGCGCGGGCAAATTCGCCCAATTCCGCCTGCAAATCGCGCCGGTCGTCGATACCGCGCTCGGCGAAGCCGGCCGAGATCACGATCGCCGAGCCCGCGCCCTTGCGGTGGCTCTCATGGAGGACATCGCGGACCTGGTCCCAGGGTACGACGACGGCGACCACGTCGGGGGCTTCCGGCAGGTCCGTCACGCTCTTGTAGGATTTCAGCCCCATGATTTCGTCGTAACGCGGGTTCACGGCATAAACCCTGACGCGGTCCTTGGCCTTGAGCGCCGCGGCCAAAAACCGACCGCCATACTGCATCCGCGGCGTCGCGCCCACGATCGCAACGGAGCGCGGATTGAGCATTTTGCGGATCGACGCCATCTGCGGCTCTGTCCAGAACTCCATGACACCCCCCGAAATAGCCGGCGCGACGTTCGCGGCGACAAACCCCGGAACGACACCCATACCTCGACCATCAATCAGGACGCGACCGTTCCGCAATGGGCCAGGCAAGGAGATTTTGTCCACCCGGCGGCCGTTCCGACGCCAATACCCCCGCAGACGCGTAAAGCTGGACGTGCGGGTGGGGCGGCGGCGCCGAGCACCATTCTTTCACCGGCTTTGGCCGGTGATAAGGCCAGAAAAGCTTCCCGCATATCCGGCGGCCATCCCCAGTGTCCTACGCGAGCACGGTGCCGCGACGACGGAGCAGGCGGCCGGGCAGGGCGCCGGTATGCTCTCCCCGATCGATCGCGACAACGCCATTTACGATTACCATGTCGATGCCGTCGGGGTATTGGTGCGGATCGTCAAAGCTGGCGCGATCGGCGATCGTCTCGGGGTCGAAGAGGACGAGATCGGCGGCGTTGCCGACGGCGATCGTGCCGCGGTCCGCGAGACCAAGCGCCGCCGCCGCGCCGCCGGTCATTTTATGGACCGCCTGCGGCAGTCCGAGAAGGCCGAGGTCACGGGCATAATGTCCGAGAACCCGCGGAAATGTCCCATAAAGCCGGGGATGCGGCTTGCCTTGCCCGGTGATTCCGTAAGGCGCGACGCACGGGCCGTCCGAGCCGACCATGATCCGAGGGTCGGCCACGATCCTTCTCACGTCATCCTCCGACATCGAGCGCACCAATATCCTCGTGGCGCCGCGATCGGCGATGATCAGGTCGCAGGCGGCGTCGAGCGGGTCCTGGCCGCGCTCGCGGGCCAGGCCGTCGATCGTCTTGCCGGCGTCCGCGGTGGGCGAGTTTGCGATGCGGATGTCCGCCCAGGATTCGAGCCGGCCGAAATTTGTAAATCCGACCTCGGCGAGCTTCTGGCGGATGCGCGCGCGGGTGCAGGGATCGGCGAGCCGCCCCAGCATCGCATCCATCCCGCCCTCGTGTATCCAGGGCGGCAACAGAAAGCGCAGCGGATTGGAGGCGGTGTCGTACGGGTACTGGTCGCAATCAACGTCGACCGCGCGCGAACGTGCCGCGTTGACCATGCCGAGGAGCTTTTCGGCGCCGCCCCAGCT
>JBFXDF010000178.1:0-8161 GCA_050181375.1 Alphaproteobacteria bacterium | reverse complement strand
GCGATCGATGACGTAGGGGATCCAGCCGATGCCGCTCTCGCCGAGTACCATGCGGATGTTCGGGAAGCGTTCGAACACGGCGGCGCCCATCAGGTCGGTCAGGATCGTCGCCAGCGTCATCTGGAAGCGGACGAGCCCGCTATAGGTCATGCGGCGCGAGACCTCCGGCTCGAGCGTCTTGCGCAGCTCGGGGTCGGTCGCCGGGAAAGTGTGGAAGTGCAGCGGCAGCTGCGTCTCGTTGACGGCCTCCCAAAGGGGATCCCACATCGGGTGCCACATCCCGGTCATGTGCCAGGAGCACGACAGTTCGACGCCCTTCATGCCCTTTTTCGCGACGCGGCGCACTTCGCGGGCCGCACCCTCGATATTGTTGTAGGGCAGGCAGGCCAGACCGATCATGCGATCGGGGTAGTGGCTGGTGAAATCGTGCAGAAAGTCGTTGTAGATGCTCAGCATCTCGTCGGCGACATCGGGGTCCTTCGTCTTGGCGCAGGCGGCCAGGATCCCGTAGATGACCTCGGCGTCGACGCCGTCGCGGTCCATGTCCTTGACGCGCAGATGCGGATCGCCCGGCCGGCGCAGTCCCTTTTCGAAATAGTCGCGATAGAGGCCGGCCTCGGCCATCTTGTCGGCGCGCAGCTGCTTGCCGGGGACGTGCGGCGTGCCGGTCGCGCCGACGCCGCCGCACTGGCCGTAATTGGCGCCGTGGACATCGGTCCACAGCTTCGTGCCGTCCGGCTGCTCGGCGACATAGGGCATCTGGTCTTTGTGCTTGCTCGAGGCGTTCGAGGTGAACAGGTCAGGAGGCAGCCAAAGCATGTCGAGATGACAATCCGCCGATATGCGCCGATACTGCCGAGCCATTCGCACTCTCCGTGGCAAGAGGAATCCGCGGGCGGGCGCCGTCGGGCGCACCCCTCACGGCGCAGTGTATCGCAGCCCTTGCCCTCTGTCGCGGAACGATCCGCGCAGAAATCGCCGGGCTGGCATGCGCCGTGAACGCCGTTCAGCTTTGGCGTGAACCGGATTGCCGCGTCACCCGCGGCGGCCGGTAAAGAGCGGCGCGCGCTTTTCGAGAAAGGCGCGCACACCCTCGGCACGGTCCGGCGTCTCGGCCGCCTCGACCTGCAAGTCGCGCTCGAGATCGAGCTGGTCGGCGAGGTCGTTGTCGCCGCTTTCGTCGAGCGCCTGCTTGATCAACCCGAGCGCGACGGTCGGCCCCGCCGCGAGCCGGGTCGCCAGCGCGTGCGCCTCGTCCATCAGCCGATCGTCGTCGACGACCCGCCAGATCATGCCCCACTCGGCGGCGGCCGCGGCGGTCAACGGTTCCGCCAGCATCATCAGCGCGCGGGCGCGCGCCGCGCCGACAAGACGCGGCAGAAACCACGTGCCGCCGCAATCGGGAACGAGGCCGATGCGGGAAAAGGCCTGCACGAATGTCGCCGAGCGCGCCGCGATCACGATGTCGCAGGCGAGCGCCAGATTGCACCCGGCGCCGGCCGCGACGCCGTTCACGGCGGCAACGACCGGCAGCGGCATTTCGCGGATTTTTTCGATTGCCGGATGGTAGCTGTCGAGCAGATCGCCGATGTCGTCCGGGTCGGCGGCGGCGATCGCGGTCAGGTCCTGCCCGGCGCAGAAGCCGCGCCCGGCACCGGTCAGCAGCACCGCCCGGCAGGATTCGTCGGCCTGCGCCTCGTCGAGCGCCGAGATGATCGCGTCGGCCATTTCGGGCAGCAGCGCATTGAGCCGGTCCGGCCGGTTCAGCGTGATCCGGCGATAGGAGGGGTGGGCGTCGACGAGGATCATGGTGCTGCGTCCTCCGTAAGCCATTGCCGAACGTGTCGCCGGCGGGATTGCGTTGCGAGACGCCCGGAGCCGCCACGTTTGGCGGTGGAATGCTGCTTCGGTTTGCCTTCCGGCCAAATTTCCCTGTTCCGGCGGCGGTTTGCTGCTTCTGCAGCGAATCAGCAGCGAACGCGCGCCCAATTCCGTTGCGCCGCAAGGGTTTCGCGGCGGGTCGAGGGAAGATTCTGCAGCAAAAGAACAGCAGACGCTTCGCCCGCCATCGCCTCCGACCCGTGGCACCGGTTACTCGATACTCCTGCAATGTGGCGAATTTCGTGTCGCCGTCGGGTACTCAGCGTAATCAATGAGGTGTTACATCCAAACCGAGGCACTGCGGGGTGGGCGGGTTGACAGGGGCGCCGGCCGCCTCCTAAATGCCGCGGTTCCGGAAGCCGGGCGGGCGCGTAGCTCAGCGGGAGAGCACTGTCTTCACACGGCAGGGGTCGCTGGTTCAATCCCAGCCGCGCCCACCATCACCGTTCGCCCGCGCTTTAGCCGCGATGTGAACCGATCGCGGCGCCTGCCGCATGCGGCCGAGTTTCGGGACGCCGGCCAGGCTGCGGACCTACTCTTCGACGGTCATGCTCGATCGCGAAAATATGGCTGTAGAGGGTCGCGATCCACTGCTTGCCCTCCATCGTCATATCGAGGTAGCGCAGCGCGTCGCCGACAAAGCGCTCGACTTTGCTCCAATAGAACTTCGGGTAAAGATCCGCCAGATCGGCGGGACTATGATAGCCGAGCATCTCGTGAACGCCGGTTTCGACAAATTCTTGATAGAGCGCGTTCAACTTGCGGGGGTAGAGCGGATCGCCCAGCTGACCGATAAGGTCGCCGGCCCTGACCAACCCCGCCTCGGTATCGGTTTCGGCATGATCCTCGTCATCCGGGACCGGAAAGCGCGTCAGCTCGATGGCGCGGGCGACCCGCTCTTCATCGATGAACGGAACCGGCGCCAGGCGCTCCCGCACCATGATCTTGGATCGCTCCACGTGGTAGGGCGCGAGGAAGGCGTCGGAGGCACCGCGCGGCGGCGTGATCGTGTTGCCGGCGGTGTCGATCACGAAATACTCGGCGGTATCGCCGGCGCAGATGCCGCGCACATAACCGATGTCATGGCATAGGGCGGCGAGCATGGCATGGGCCCAATCGCTGGGCGTGACGATCCGTTCGAGACGGCGGCCGCGCAGGATGTCCTGGACGCAAAGCGTCACCAGCGCCGTGTGTTCGCTGTTGTGGTAAAGCGCGTCGCTGCTGGCGATGCGCTCGATGACGAGCCGGGCGGCTTCGTCGAGACCGGCGGCGATTTGCGGCTCCTGGTCGCCGTAGATTCTGCGGTAGGTCTCGGCAAGGTTGCGTCCCAGCGCATCGGCCAGAAGGCTTGTCGGGTTCAGCATGGCCGCTTCCCCTGAATGCGCGGCGGAACAATTCCTCCTCGCGTCATCGAGATTGCTTTGTCGCCGCGCTCGCCGCAATGACCACGGCTGCGGCCATTGCGCCAAGCGGGCTTGGCCGGCGGAAAGCAATCTCCGCGGATCACGCGCCGGTTCTACGCCGCGTCGAGCTTGAAGTACTTGACCGCGTTGCCGGCCCACATCTTCGCCTTTTCGTCGGCCGGCACGTTCTCGTATATTTCGTCGACCAGCGGGCGCGAGTTCGGCCATTCGTTTTCGATATGCGGGAAGTCGGTCGCGAACATGATGTGATCGACGCCGACATGGTGCCGCATCTCGACCGCGACCTGCTCGTACTGCACCGTGAAATAGACGTTCTCGCGCACGTAGTGGCTCGGCAGTTCCTTGAGCGGCTTGAAGCCGAGCATATCCTCGGCCCAGTTCAAATGCCTTTTGTACCAGAGGTCCATGTGTTCGAGCCAGAACGGGACCCAGCCGAGCCGGGTTTCGGCGAAAAACACGTTGAGCCTGGGGTAGCGCTCGAACACGCCGGCCAGTACGAGCTGCGCGATGCTGATCGAGGGCGGCAGGCCGAAATTGCAGATCCATTCGAGAAACGGCCGGCGCAGCCGCGCCATGATCTCGGGGTCTTCCTTCGGGTATTTGAAGGTCGGCTGGTTGGCGCGCGGTCCGGTGCGGTAGAGCTGGACATGCACCGTCACCGGCATGTCGAGATCAAGCGCGGCGGCCCAGAAGCGGTCGTCCTCCGGGGTGGGGTAGCCTTTCGCGTTCGGCAGCGCGCCGAGCAATACGCCCTTGAGGCCGAGCTTTTTGCAATGCTCCATCTCGGCGATCGCGTCATCGACATTGGTGATCGGGATCACCCCCATGCCGATCAGCCGATCAGGCGCGACGGCGCAGTATTCCTCGCCAAGCCAGTCGTTGTAGCCGCGGATCACGGCCCGGTAGACCTCGTCATGCGCGATGTTGCGCCAGAACACCGGCCCCGCGACCATCGCCGCGAACAGGACCTCGGCGTCGAGCCCGTCCTGGTCCTGCTCCTTGACGCGCTGCTCCGGGCCGCCGGTGCCGGCGGCGTCGGCGACCTTGAGACCAAAGGGCTGCCAGGTGCCGGCGGCCCGCCCGGCGCGCAGGTCGAGAAAATTGGCCTCCAGCAGCGGCTGGCCCTCGATCATCAGCGCGTCGCCGCCGTCCGGCAGCTTGACCGTATGCGGCGCCCGCTCCCGGTATTTCTCGGGCACCCGATGCACCCAGCGCTCGGGCGGCACTTCGAGATGCCCGTCCGCCGACATCAGCCTGTATTGTCTCGGCATTTCCGTCCTCCCTTGGCTCGCCACGATATCTTAGCAAGCGTTTCACGAGCGCGACACTGACGAGCCATATGCGGGCGCAGTGCCGCCGATTTTTACCGGCTCGCGCGTCTGAACCTGATCGTCCGGCCATGCCGGTCGAGCATCAGATCGCCGTTGACAATCGCCAGCGGCGTCGCCTGAAAAGCGACCTTGCCGATGTCGTTCGGTTCGAAGCGAAAGCGCAGCGAGTACCCGGCGGCGGGGTCGAGCCGTACCGGCTGGCTTGCAACGTCGAACACCTGCAGCACCAACCGAATGCCGATCGGGGCGTCGTTGCTGGCGAAGGGCAACTGAAGGCCATCCTCGGCGAGCTGCCTCCGCTCGGTCTCGCCGTTGGATTTGGTAATAAACGCGTTGAAATATTGCCGCGACACGCCGCGCGGCACATCCAGCTGGACCTGGAGCAGGCCGTTGGCGCCCCTCTGCTGCGAAACCAGGACAAAGCGCGGTGGGGTAACGGGATCGCTGGTCAGCAATACCTGATTGCCGCGCGTGGTCCACCGTCCGGTTGCCTGTTCGTCGAGCGCGCCGTAGGCCAGCGCGTAGCGAAAGCGGCCATCGGCCATCAGCTCGAGACCGACCGCCATTTCCATCTGATTGCCGTCGTAGATGCCGGCGAGAGACGCCTGGGATTGCGCCCGGTGCGCGGCGATCGTCAGGCCGGCCGCGAGCGGCAGCACAACCGTAAAAACAAAGGCCCGGCGGGACGCGGGAAAAGGCGCTCGAGGGGAGGAGAAGGTCACGTACCGATCCTTTAAGGCAACGACATATCGCACCACTGCGCCGGCGCCGGGCCGCAGCCGAGGCTGTTGCCGCAGCCGGCCCTTTTTGCCGGACGATCTCATAGAGACGGCATCACGCAAAGAGCTTCGCCCTGCGGCGCCATTCCGAGCAAATCTCGAGAGGTGGCGCAGCCGTGCCCATCCCCGGTTTGCTGTGGGCCGTCGCGCGCCGTCGTGGTAAACCGACCGCAAGCACAAGGAGGCCCCGATGGATCTTCGCCTCAGCCCCGAGGAACAGGCGTTTCGCGCCGAACTGCGCGGCTTTATCCGCGACAACCTGCCGGCCGAGATCGCCGGCCGCATGAAGGAGGGCCGCGCCTCGCGCAAAGAGGACATCGTCGCGTGGCAGCGCATCCTGAACAAGCGGGGCTGGGCCGCCTATAGCTGGCCCAAGGAATGGGGCGGACCGGGCTGGTCGGCGGTCGAGCGGATGATCTTTCTCGAGGAAATCCAGACCTGCCCGGCCCCCGAGGTCAATCCGTTCAACATCACGATGCTCGGGCCGGTGCTGATCCAGTTCGGCACCGAGGTGCAGAAACAGCGCTTTCTGCCGCGCGCCGCCAATCTCGACGACTGGTGGTGCCAGGGGTTCTCGGAGCCGGGGGCCGGCTCGGACCTCGCGGCGCTGAAGACCGCGGCGCGGCGCGAGGGCGACGAATACGTCGTCAACGGCCAGAAGATCTGGACCTCGACCGCGCACCAGGCGGATTGGTGCTTTGTCCTCGTGCGCACCAACCCGAACGCCGCCAAAAAGCAGGAGGGGATCTCGTTTCTGCTGGTCGATATGAAGACGCCGGGGATCACGGTGCGTCCGATCATCTCGATCGACGGCAGCCATCACCTGAACGAGGTGTTTTTCGACGACGTGCGCGTGCCGGCGTCAATGCTCGTCCATGAGGAGAACAAGGGCTGGGATGTCGCGAAATTCCTGCTCGGCAACGAGCGCACCGGCATCGCCCGGCTCGGCAAATCGAAGGAGCGGGTCAGGTTCGCCAAGGAGCAGGCGAAGGAGATGCGCGAGGGCGGCCGTCCGCTGATCGAGGACCCGGAATTCCGCCGCCGCATCGCACTGCTCGAAACCGAGCTGAAATCGCTGGAGATAACGCAGTTGCGCGTGCTGTCGGCGCAGAAGGCCGGCGAGCGGCGGCAGGACCCGCTGACCGCGGTGTTGAAGCTGAAGGGCACCGAGCTATTGCAGGCGACCACCGAGCTGGCGATGGATGTCGGCGGGCCGCTCGCGATGCCGGATTGGGCCGACGAATTGGAGGCGCTCAGCAACGAGCCGGAACTGGGGCCGGTCTGGGCCACCGAGGCGACCCGCTCGTATCTGTTCCTGCGCGCCGCCTCGATCTACGGCGGCACCAACGAGATCATGAAGAACATCGTTTCGAAGGGGGTGCTGGGACTGTAGCTGCCAGCGTTTTCAAACTCCGCGACGCCGGAGAGGGTATCGCCACGACAGAACGGGAGGGATGCGATGGCTTTGCAGGTGCGGCGGGTGGTTACCGGGCACGATCCGAACGGGCGCGCGATCGTCCAGATCGACGAGGTCTCGCAAAATCTGCGCTCGGCGCGTCCCGGCGCGACGGCCTGCGTGATCTGGACCAGCGAGGGTTTTCCGATCGACAACACCGGGACGGCCGACGAGGGGAGGCGCGAGACCGGTACCACGCACGAGAACGGGAGCGTGTTCCGCATCCTCGAATTGCAGCCCGGCAACACGCCGCGCGTGCATCGCACGGACTCGCTCGATTACGCCGTGATCATGAAGGGCGAGATCGATATGGAACTCGAAACCGGCGAGATCACGCACCTGAAAGCGGGCGATGTCGTGGTGCAGCGCGGCACCGTCCATAACTGGATCAACAACGGCGCCGAGCCGTGCGTGATCGCGTTTGTGCTGATTGCCGCGAAGCCGGTCGCGGTTGCCGGCAAGGTGCTCAACGCGTTCGGCTAGAGCCTGATCGGCTCAGATCGCAACGATCCGAGCCGTGAATCAGGCTCTACATATTTGCATCGAGAGCAAGATTCACGGGTCAGATGCTTGCATCTGACCCGATCTTGCTCTGGAGCTATGCAAGCAGATTGGCGCCGGCCAGCAGCCCGGCGGCGGCGAGCAGGACGGCGCCGAGCGGCCGGCTGAGCCGTCCGCCCCAGGGCGTGTTCTTTTCCAGCGCCATCGCCGCGCCGAGCAGCAGCATCCAGCCGAGGCTGGCGGTGCCGACGACGAACATCAGCAGCATGATCGCCCAGCAGCACCCGACGCAGAAGGCGCCGTGGTCCAACCCGAGCAGCAGGGCGTTGCGCAGCGGCGTGCGCCCGCGCCAGTGCCTCGCGATAAAGCTCAGCGGCGTGCGGCAACGCGCGAGGCAACGGTATTTGAGCCGGCTGAACTGAAACAGCCCGGCGAGCGCGAGAACCAGCGAGCCGACCAGCCAGCCGTTGAGCAGCAGCCAGTCCGATTGCCGGGCCATCTGTTGCACGCCGGCATCGAGCAGGTGCGCCGCTCCGCCGAACGCGAGCCAGGTCAGCAGATACCCGCCGACCACCAGAGCCAGAAGCTGTCCTCGATCGGGGCGCTGAGAGACGAGGCGATCGAACCGGTCCAGCAGCGGGACCACTGTCGGCAGCATCATCGCGGCGATCATCAGAACCCAGCCACCGACATAGAGCGCGACCGGCAGCGCCCACCCAGCCGCCGGCAACGCGGCGCAGAGACCGGCGCCCAGCCCGGTTTCGGTCCAGCCGCCGTGATCGAGATAGC
>JBFXDF010000177.1:0-8213 GCA_050181375.1 Alphaproteobacteria bacterium | reverse complement strand
TGAGCGCAAGCGCGTGATGGCCGAGCGGTCCGACGCATTCGCGGTATTGCCGGGCGGGATCGGCACGCTTGACGAGATGTTCGAGATCGTAACCTGGCGACAGCTTCGCTTGCACGATAAACCGGTTTTTCTTGTCGACATCGGCGGCTACTGGCAACCGCTCCTCGCGCTTCTCGATCATGTGGTCACGGAAAGGTTCGCCGCGCCGCTGGTGCCGCGATTACTCAAAGTAGTGTTTGGCGTCCCAGAGTTGATGTTAGCGCTGAGTAATGCGTGTCCTGGAATCGTACTCGACCCGGGGTTGCCGTGATGCTGCGCCATTCCGTCGCAACGCTCTGAACCGTATGGGAATTTGCGTCGGTCGCGAGCCTGTCCACGACTCCGGTGGAAAATGCTGTGGAAAACCATCCGGCTCCGGCCCCTCATGCGCCCGCGCCAACGCTTCGACGAGAATGATCAAAAAACAGGCAAATTGCGCTAACCGATTGATTTCACGATATTCCATCATCTGCGTACGCAATTTTTTTGTAACTCAGGCGTAAACTTCTCGTAACAACTACGGCCGTCGCCGCGAATCTTTAGCCGGTGGATTATCTTTGTTGCGCAGCCAGCGATTCGGATCGCGGACCCTCCCCGATACGGACGTTGCCTCGGCTGGGCGGCCTCAGTATCGTCGCGGCGTTCGGGTCGCTCGCGCGGATCGACGTGACTCCACCGGGGTTCCGTAACCCAGGGTGACAGTGATGGCGAAGATCTAAAGTGGCCAGCCCGGTCCTCGAACCCGATGGCGACGAGATGGCCGGCATCGTGGAGAGCTTTATCAAGAGCAAGCCGGTCGTGCCGTATCCGATATTGAGCTCAAATACTGACGATCTCGGAATGGAGAAGCGCGGGGCTCTCATGTCAGTGCGACAAGACAGGCCATAATCGTCACCCAGATCAACTCAGCCGCAACGGAAGCGGCGCGCGGAGGTGCAAGCATGTCGGATCTCGAAATCGTCTGGACGAAGGTTGATGAAGCACCCGCGCTTTCGACGTTTTCCCTTCTGCCGATCGTTCAGGCGTTCGTCGGCACGGCCGGCGTCAAGGTGAAGTTGAAGGACATTTCGTTGACCGGCCGGATCATCGCCAACTTCCCCGACAAACTGACGCCGGCGCAAAAGATCAACGACGAGCTCGCCGAGCTTGGCCAGCTCGCGACGCGCCCCGAGGCCAACATCATCAAACTGCCCAACATCTCCGCCTCGATCCCGCAGCTGAAAGAGGCGATCAAAGAGTTGCAGAGCAAGGGTTACGACGTGCCGGACTATCCCGACGGCGACGTTACCCCGGCGGACAAGGAAATCCGCACCCGCTACGGCAGGGTCCTCGGCAGCGCCGTCAACCCGGTGCTGCGCGAGGGCAATTCCGACCGCCGCGCCGCCGGCGCCGTAAAGCAGTACGCGCGCAACAATCCGCACAGGATGGGCGCCTGGACCAGGGACTCGAAAACCCGCGTCGCGCACATGTCGGGCGGCGATTTCTACGGTTCGGAGGTCGCGACGACGATCGCGGCGCCGACCAATGCCCGCATCGAGCTGGTCGGCCCAGCGGAACTAGGGGGCGCGACCACCGTTCTGAAGGCCAAGACCCCGCTGCAGGCCGGCGAGATCATCGACGCATCGGTGATGAGCCGCAAGGCGTTGCGCGCCTTCTTCGCCGCGCAGATCGACGCCGCGAAGAAGGACGGCGTCCTGTTCTCGCTGCACGTCAAGACAACGATGATGAAGATCTCCGATCCCATCATCTTCGGTCATTGCGTTTCCGTGTTCTTCGCCGACGTGTTCGAGAAGCACGGCGCTACGCTGGCGCGCCTGGGCGTCGATCCCGACAACGGCGTCGGCGACATGCTGGCCCGGATCGAGACGCTGCCCGAGCCCGAAAAGGCGGCGATCAAGGCCGATATCGCGGCCGAGTACGCGAAGCGGCCCGGCCTCGCGATGGTCAATTCCGACCGGGGGATCACCAATCTGCACGTCCCGAGCGACGTCATAATCGATGCCTCGATGCCGGCGATGATCCGCGAATCCGGGCAGATGTGGGGTCCTGACGGCAAATTGCACGAGGTGATCGCCGCGATTCCCGATCGTTCCTATGCGCGGCTGTATCAGGCCGTCATCGAGGACTGCAAGGCGCACGGCGCCTTCGACCCGAAGACGATGGGTTCCGTGCCGAATGTCGGGCTGATGGCGCAGGCGGCCGAGGAGTACGGCTCGCACGACAAGACGTTCGAGGTCGCCCTGGGAGGAACGGGCGGCGGCACCGTGCGCGTCGTCGCCGATGACGGCACGGTTCTGCTGTCACTTCCGGTCGAGGCCGGCGACATCTTCCGGATGTGCCAGACCAAGGACGCGCCAATTCGGGACTGGGTCAAGCTGGGGGTACGCCGCGCGCGCCTGACCAACACCCCGGCGGTGTTCTGGCTCGACGCCAACCGCGCGCACGACGCGCAGTTGATCGCCAAGGTCGAGAGATACCTGAAGGACGAGGACACATCGGGTCTCGACATCCGCATCCTGGCGCCGGTCGAGGCGATGAAGTTCTCGCTCGACCGCATCCGCAAGGGGCTCGACACGATCTCCGTCACCGGCAATGTGCTGCGCGACTACCTAACCGATCTGTTCCCGATCATGGAGCTGGGCACGTCGGCCAAGATGCTGTCGATCGTTCCGCTGCTGGCGGGAGGCGGGTTGTTCGAGACCGGGGCCGGCGGTTCGGCGCCGAGGCATGTCGAGCAGTTCCAGAAGGAAGGCTATCTGCGCTGGGATTCGCTGGGCGAGTTCCTCGCCCTTGGCGCCTCGCTGGAACATCTGGCGCAGACCAGCGGGAACAAGGACGTGCAGGTTCTGGCCGACGCGCTCGATGAGGCCAACGGCAAGATCCTGGAGTACAACCGCTCGCCGGCGCGGAAGCTTGGCGAACTGGATAATCGCGGCAGCCATTTCTACCTGGCGCTGTATTGGGCACAGGCGCTGGCCCGCCAGGACAAAAGCCCGGCGCTCGCGGCCCGCTTTAAGCCGCTCGCGGAGGCGCTGGCGGCGAACGAGGCCAAGATCAATGCCGAGCTGATCGCCGCGCAGGGCAAGCCGATGGATACCGGCGGCTATTATCTGCCCGATCCGGGCAAGACAGCGGCAACGATGCGGCCGAGCGCGACGCTGAACGCCGCCCTCGCCGCTCTCTGACGCGGCGTCGGGCGGCGCCGCCAAGGGCGGCCCACCGACCAGGTCACGGTCGCATACCAGCTACCGAATGCGCGTCCCGGCGAAAGCCGGGACCCATTCATCCGGGTCCGGATTGCGGAAAAAGAGCCCCGGCTTCCGCCGGAAGCGGGCCTAGAGCAAGATCGGGTCAGATGGAAGCATCTGACCCGTGAATCTTGCTCTCGATTCAAATATGTAGAGCCTGAATCACGGCTCAGATCGTTGCGATCTGAGCCGATCAGGCTCTAGGCCAATCGGCTGCGGCGCGGTTCGATCTGCTCGCGCAGCGCGGCGATCCCGATGCGGTGGCAGAAATCGCCGAAGCCTTCTCCCGCCAGCCGCTCTCCGGCGAACCGTTCGAACAGCGGATCGAGCGCCTCTGCAATGCCGGCGATACTGAGCCGGTCGGCTAGTGGCTGATTGAGCCGGGTGCCTTCAAAGTCGCCGCCGATGTAGAGCGAGTAGAAGCCGGGCATGCGGCCGATGATGCCGATATCGCCGCTATAGGGCCGGGCGCAGCCGTTCGGGCAACCGGTGATGCGCACGCTGAGCCGCTCGCCTGCGAGACCCCATCGCTGGAGCCGCGCGGCGATCGCGCCGACGATCTCGTCGCGCACCCGCTCCGCCTCGGTCAGCGCAAGGCCGCAGCTCGGCAGCGCCGGGCACGCCAGCGCCCAGCGCTCCACCGGCAGCAGCTCTTCGGCGAGGCGCACGCCGGCCGCGCGAAGCACCGCCTCTATCGCTTCGCGGTCGGCCGGGTCAATATCGCTGAGAATGATGTCCTGGGTGGGCGCCAGGGTCGGACTGACGCGAAAGCGCCCGACAATGTCGCGCAGCGCCGTGCGCAGCCGGCCGGAGGCGTCGTCGGCGATCCGCCCGCTCGGTATCGGCACGCCGAGATACAGCCTGCCGTTGCCCTGCTCGTGCCAACCGAGATGATCCGGCACGCGCAATTCCGGCATCGCCCGGCACGGGGCCAGCGCCTTGCCCAAATCCTCGGACAGGCGCTCGCGCGCCCAATCCTCGCCCTGCTCGGCGATGACGTATTTGAGGCGCGCGTGGCGGCGATTGCCACGGTCGCCCCAATCGCGATGCAGCCGCACAACCGCGGCGGCGGCTTCCAGCAGATCGTCCGGCTCTATAAAGGCGACCGGCGTCGCCATCCGAGGGTAGGTCTCCGGCTTGTTGTGCGTCATGCCGTGCCCGCCGCCGAGCAGGAAATTGTACCCGAGCAGCCGCTCCCCCTCGAACAGCGCGACGATCGCCAGATCGTTGGTCAGCACGTCGATCGTGTTGTCCTCGGGAATGGCGAGGCCGATCTTGAATTTGCGCGGCAGATAGCGCTCGCCATAGAGCGGATCGACCGGCTCCTCTTCCGAGGTCACCTTTTCGCCGTCGAGCCAGATCTCGTGATAAGCCCCGGTTTTTGGCAACAGGTGCAACGACAGGCGGCGCGCGTCGTCGTCGAGACGATGGTGGACCGCGTCGCGGATCGGCGCCGGCACGGTCGTCACGGTACGCACGACATCGCCGCACGCCGCCAGTGTCGTCAACAGGACGCCGTTAATCTCGGCGATCGTCGCCTTCAGCCCTGATTTGAGGACCCCGTGGAACTGGATGCTCTGCCGTGTGGTAACCCGCAGCGTCCCGTTTGCGTAGCGGTCGGCGAGACCGTCGAGCGCCAGATACTGCTCCGCGGTCAGCCGCCCGCCGGGAATGCGTACGCGCACCATGAACTGCCACAGCTTGTCCAGCCCCTGCTGCTTGCGCCCGGTAGCGCTGTCGCGATCATAGCCCTGGTACGTGCCGTGGAATTTCAAGAGGCTGTAGCCGGTCTTGTCGAACGGGGTTGCGGTATCGGCGAGGTCGCGGGCGATGGTACCGCGCAACTGCCGGCTCTGCTGCTTGACCGCCTCGGCCTTCGAGATGTTGTCGATAGCGCTCATTTCGCTGGCCGCTCTCACCCGGCAAGACCGTTCGCGGTAAACACCCGGTCCCCTACCGGGCAGTAGGGGCCAGACGCGGCAGCGACGGGAGCGTTTGGATACGCGAAAGTCAGGCTGAGCAGTTCGTCGGCGCCGAGTTCGGCTGCGATCGCGAGGTCCTTGGCGGTGTCGCCGCGGTGTCGATAGCGGGCGGCGCTGATCGTCCCGACCGCCAGCAATGGCGCATTTATGCCGCTCGTTCGGCTCGAGCCTTCCGTCACCAAGCGCAGCAGCCGCTGCCGTCGGCCCACGCGCCTTTCGATCAATTGCAGGACGCCCCAGCCGTCGGCGGCAAACTCCATAGCGCGCGGCGCGATCGCCGGCCCGGCTGAAATGGTCGCAGGCAGCGGTTCGGCATACACTCCGATCGGCAATGCCTCGGCCACCGCGTTGACGAGAGCGCGATCGTAGAGCACCACGCTCGCCCACCTCAGCAACTCGGCGTGGAACGCGGAGAGAGAGGCCGCCTCACACTCGACGACCCGGATCTGGCCCGGCCCGATGGCCGGCTCGTTCCGCCGGTGCCGATCAGTCAGGTATCGGTTAGATCGGACGTCATCGCCGACGAGATCAGAAACACCCACTGCCACCTCGCGATCATACGTGTCGAAATTACTCGAGTAATTTCGAGGAACCTACGCGTTGAATAAGATCGCGCTTCGGCGTACTGTCTGTCAAAAGCACCGTATTATTTTATTTCGTCCCAGCGGAGACGAGTGTTGCTTCGCCAATGGCCGTCGGAGAAAGACTATTCCTGCTCTCCGCCATCGGCGGCCCGGCGGTCGCGGAAGGCGCTCGGATGCAGTGGATAGGCGGTCGTGTGCTTGATGCACTCCATCGCGAAACGCGAGGTGACGTTCTTCATCGGCCCGATGGCGATCAGCTTCTTGTAGAACAGGTCGTATTCCGCCATGTCGGAAACCGCGACGCGCAGCATGTAATCGACCTCGCCGGCCATGCGATAGACCTCCATCACCTCTGGCATGGCCGCGATTCCATGGCTGAAACATTGCAGCCACTCCGGCGTATGCTCGCCGGCCTCGATGCTGACGAGGACCGAAAGACCCATCCCGACGCGCTGCGGATCGACGAGCGCGACCCGCCGCGTAATGACGCCACCGGCTTCGAGCTTCTGGATACGCTTCCAGCACGGGGTCGGCGAAAGCCCGACGCGTTCGGCCATCTGCGCGATCGACAGCGTCGCGTTCTCCTGCAGGATTTCCAGCAGCGAGCGGTCGATTTCATCCATGCAGCAAACACCTCGCTTTCGGTCCCGCGCGGCGGGCTTAGTTTGCCTATATCATGACGTGGATAATACCTATAGAACATCATAGAAATGTTGATACACCAAGGTGTGACGCCGGCGCCCGCCTGTGGGGCCGCCCCGCCAAACCGGTGCGCAGTCGGGATCGCGTTTGATGGATCGCAGCTCAATTGACCTCGGGCGGTTGAACCTGCCGGAATTCGCGCCGGGCAGCGTATGGCTGGCCGGCGCGGGACCAGGCGACCCGGGCTTGCTCACGGCGCTGGCGCTGCACGCGCTCGAAGTGGCGGATCACATTGTCTATGACGCGCTGGTCGATCCGCGCATCCTCGCCCTGGCCCGACCGGACGCCGCATTGGAATATGCCGGAAAGAGGGGCGGAAGGCCGTCGCCGCTCCAGGCCGACATCTCGACGCGGCTGATCGCGCTGGCGCGGCGGGGAAACCGCGTATTGCGGTTGAAGGGCGGCGACCCGTGCGTGTTCGGGCGGGGCGGAGAGGAGGCTTTGGCGCTAGCCCGCGCCGGTGTCCTGTTCCGCATCGTGCCCGGCATCACCGCCGGGATCGGCGGTCTCGCCTATGCCGGCATCCCGGTCACGCATCGCGATGTCGGCTCGGCGCTGACCTTTGTCACCGGACATGACAGCGCGGGCGCCGTGCCGGCGGTCGATTGGGAAGCGATCGCGCGCGGATCGCCGGTCATCGTCCTGTATATGTCGTCGCGGCACCTCGACCGGATCGCGGAGCGGCTGATCGCCGGGGGCCGGTCGCCCTCCGAACCGGTCGCGATCGTCAGCAGGGCGGCGACATCGGCTCAACGGGTGCTGCTGACGACCCTGGCGGACTCGTCGTCGGCCGCGCGCGCAGCCGCGATTGAGGCCCCGACCATCGTTGCAATCGGCGAGATTGTCCGCCTGCGCGCCGAACTCGACTGGTGGGACCGCGAGAGCTGAGGGGTCAAGCTTGCCCGATCCCGGCATCGGGTGCAGGCTGGCGAGGCACGCCCAGGAGCCGGAGCGGAGAAATCGGGATGCCCATCACGAAGGTCGACATCGCGGGAGTCGAACCGTTCGCCGAAGGTCGGCATTTTGGCGAAGTCGGGCCTTATGTACGCGTCCACGGGGTTGCGAAAGGCGAACTCGATCCCGCCGCGCCCGGCAACGCCGTTATCGTCGATCTCGACAAGGCCGAGCGCAACGCGCGCGGGATGATTGAATACGAACTCGACCTGTTCATCCTGCGCCCAGCCGACCCGCGCCGCGCCAACGGCACGCTTGTCTACGACGTGACCAACCGGGGAAGAAAAGTCATCCTGAGCCGGCTCGACGAGGCGCCGGGCGACGCCGACGTCAACGACCCTCGAACAATGCGCGACGCGGGCCTGGGTTTCACGCTCGGGCGCGGCTGGACGCTGGTCTGGTCGGGCTGGGATTCCGCGGCGCCGCGCGCCAATAACGGCATGACCGCGAGACTGCCGCAGGCGCTCGAAAGTGGCGCGCCGGTGGTCCGCCGGATCCGCCACGAATTCCACATCGGCACGCGCGCGGCCGGCAAAGGCGACTTGGCGGCACTGAGCTATCCCGCGGTTTCGACCGATACGCGGCGCGCACGCTTGACGGTGCGCGACCGGGAGAGCGACGAACGCACCGAAATCCCGGCCGAGTCCTGGGAATTCATCGATTCCCGGACGATCCGGCTGCTGCCGGCGAGCACGCTGTTCGCG
>JBFXDF010000176.1:0-8231 GCA_050181375.1 Alphaproteobacteria bacterium | reverse complement strand
ACCGGGTCGATAGCCTGAACTTCAATCCGGGTACCGGGAAGATCACCGGCATCAGAGTGACGGACCTGGCGACGAGCACTCAAACGACCGTGGGCACCGCAGCCGATGACTACATCGCCGCGCTGCCGGTCGATGTCATGCAGACGCTGCTCACACAGGGCATCAAGGCGGCCGCGGGTCTCGACCGCATCGACCAGCTCCAGGTCGAATCAATGAACGGAGTCCTCTATTACGTCAATCACAACGCCGGCGAGAGGCACGGACACGTGATCTACATCAACTCGAGCTGGGCGGTTACCTCGATCGAGCAGCAGCAGTTCTGGGCAGACGATATCGGTACGACCTACGGCGCACCGGGCGCGCCGAATCCGGCAAGGGATATCGTATCGGCGATCATATCCGACTGGAAATCTCCCGGTCAGTACACAACAATGAACACTGCCGAGCACTGCGTCACGCGGAACGAGGTGCTGAACGAAGCCTGGGCGCAGATCAAGGCCCACCGCTCGACCTGGACGGCCGGCTACGGAAAGCTGGAGGATGCCGACAAGGTCAACCAGTGGCTGGACGAGGCAATCACCATTCCCGGTCCGGGGGGCGTCGCGGCGAACAGCGAGCCGCTGCTGGTCAACGTCACCGGCACCCACGCGTTGCGCCCCGACGCCGCGACCGCCATCGACAACCTGTTCCTCGCCTCCGATTATGTGAAAACCTACACGGACCTCGCCACCATGGAGGCGGCCAACGAAGCCGGCCGGAGGGCGGCGATTGGGGTCCTGCAGCGGGCCAATCCGAATGCCAGCAACCTGCCCGAGGTCCGGCCGCTGCACGAGCCGGCGGTGTTCCGGGCGCTGCAGGATCTCGATGACATCCTGTTCGACTTCTACGGGAACGATCCGGCGCACGCCCCGCCGTTATGCGCGGTTATCGACGCGCTCTCCGACGAAGCCTTCAGCGTCTTTGCCCGATCGGGCGGCGCCATCGTTCCGGCCGCTGGTGCCAACACCATTGCTCCGAAGCCGATTGGAGACCCCGTTAGGCCGAACGGATCTGGCCGCGCCGTGGTGCCGCCTCCGCCTGACGGCGCCGGAACCGCCGCGATAAATTGGCTGATATGGGTGCTCCTGGCCTCGAACCTGGTGCTGCTCGCCCTTCTCATATACGTCCTGCTCGCCGATTGAGAATTCGGCGGGCGGCCTTAGAACCTGTAGGTCCAGCCGATCTCGGCTTCGATCTGGTGATTGGTCAGCGTGACCGGATGCCCGCCGAACAGGGCCGGCGTTACGCCGCTGACCTGTGCGCGCGGCGCAAAGGAAAAGCTCAGGCTCAAATCCTGTGCCGGCCAGGGGGAGACCGTAGCGCCGGCCGTGATGTGCTGGCGCACCACCGCGGGCGTTACGATGTTCAGCCCGATTTCGGTCGGCCTGATCTGCTCGTTCGCGATATTGTAGCCGGCGCGCAGCGCCCAGAACTCGGATGGGGCCCACTGCCCTCCAAGTTTCAGTACCGTCATGTTCCTCCATCCAAGACCCGGCCCGTTCGATCCGCCAAAGCATCCCGCCGTACCGGCGCCCCCCGCGGCGGCACAACCCGCCAGCAGGTTTTCGATCGAATTGCCGAGTGCCGGGCTGTTGCTGTAAAATATTCGCTCGACCTCGACCGTGAAAAAATCGCGCCGCGAGAAATTATAGGCAATACCCAGGGCCGCATTGGCGGGGGCGGAGAAATTGCCGCCATTCGGCACCAGCCCCGCGTAGCGCGTGAAATCGGACATATAGACCCGCGATTGATATGAGGCGCCGGCCGTCACTTGCGGGAGAAGTTGAAGCCGCAGGCCGACGCGCGCGCCGGCGCCAAAGGCGGTGTCGGTGCCTCTGTTGGTAAGCTCGCCGGGGTGGTCGGAAAACGGGGCGAACGCGCCAAAGCCGTTGGCCGACCCCCGCTGCATCGAAAATATCGGAGCAATGCCCACCGATACCGATTGGTTGACCCTGTACGCCGCCGCCGGGGACACGAAAAACTGGCGGACATCGATGCCGGTCTTGCCGCTCAGAAACGTTCCGAGACCATTTCCGGCCGAGGCCGGGTAGTTGGTGTTCAATCCGGCGCCGAACAGCGCGACCCCTGCCGCCCAGCGGTCGCTCACCTCGCGGTTGTAAGCGATGCTCGGTCCGACGAACAAATTATCGTTGCTGCTCTGGGAATGGGGCACGAACAACCCGCCGGGTCCGATCGTATAGCCGCGCGGCGGATTGAGAACGGCGACCGCCCCATCGAAACGGGTGCCGACATCGACCAGCGCGCTGGGGTTGGACGCAACCGCCATCGCATCGAGCGCCAAGGCGACCGCGGCACCGCCCATGGCCTTCGATGCCGTGCCGAAGCCGTACGGCCAGTAGCCCTCGGTGGCGTAGGCCGCCGGCACCGCCGAGTGCAGCAAGGCCAACCCAACGCTCAGCGCGAAAGCTTGCCGGGCGAATGTACGGTCTGTCTCACCCAAACGGCCGTTGTCGTTAAATTTGTAGTATCGCCCGGCGCTGCGCCAATAACGTGTGCTTAAGGCATTTCGGCGACGCCCCCCGCCGACCGATCCGCTGCGAGAAACCGCACCGGCTCGCGCTGTATTGGTCGGCCTTGTCGTAGAACGCAAAGTGCGCCACGAGCCTCGTTCTCCGCCCCGCACGCGTCGGCCTCCCCTGAATCTTCTGGCGATCTCCTCAAGGCTCTCGATCCGGCAGGTGGCCCGGATCATGCGTGCCCGGCAGATCTCGCCAAAAAGGCGAAATTTACGTCGCCGTATTTCAATGAATTGGGGAAGCGACCCGGTCGGATCAAGAACTCCGATCTACCGGCCTTGGTCGCCGGACAGGGGCCCACCGGCGGTTCACCTACTCTTTTTGCACCACCGCCTCTTTGATCTCCGGCCCTGGAGCCTGATCGGCTCAGATCGCAACGATCCGAGCCGTGAATCAGGCTCTGAATATTTGAATCGAGAGCAAGATTCACGGGTCAGATGCTTCCATCTGACCCGATCTTGCTCTAGCAACACAATGCGGCGCGGAAATCCGGCATCAGGATCCGGACGGTTGCTTCCGGTCGCTGACCGGGCAACCCGGCATACCCAGCCGCGTTCCCGCGAGGCGGGATTCACCCGCCGGTGCGCGGGCCGTCCGACGAGCGGCTATTCCGGCGTCCACGGTTGGTAGTCTCCGGTGGCCGGGCGGCGGTGGCCGCCGCGCAGCACCGAACCGCGCGGGCGATAGGCCAGCGGCGTCCCGGTCAGGTTCGGGTGATGCGGCTTCTCCCACGGATAGCGCTGGCGCGGCCGCGGCGCCTCATCAACCATGTGGTGCAGCCAGGCGTGCCATTCCGGCGGCACCTTCGACCCTTCCGGTTCGCCCTTGTAGATCACCCAGCGCCGCTCGCGGCTGAACCTGCCGCCGCCGAGCCGCTGCGGCTTGTCGCCTTTCAACCGGTAATATCGGTTGCCGTATTCGTCGGTGCCGACAGGGTCGCCGCGCAGCCAAGTCAGCAGCCAGGTGCCAAGGGTCGCGCCCATTCTCTCCCATCCTCGCGGGCGCCGGTTTATCGCACCGCTCGGCCGCACCCGTAAAGGCCTGTGGCCCAAAATCCACTAATTGGGCAGAAATTCCCAATCGGCCCTACATATTGTTAGACCTGTTCCGGGTGCGGCATTATCTTGGCCCTCCCAACAGCAGCTCGCTAGATGTCGAGGGATGAGCATGCAGATCGCGCGCCGGTTCACCACGGAAGGACGGGACCCCTACGAGACCGTCGCTTTCCGCTCCGTCTCGAGCGAGATCCGCAACCCCGACGGCTCGGTCGTCTTCGCGGCCGAGAATGTCGAGGCGCCGGCCGAATGGAGCCAGGTCGCCTGCGACATCCTGGCGCAAAAATACCTGCGCAAGGCCGGCGTGCCGGCGCGACTCGCCGCGGTCGAGGAGGGCGGGGTGCCGTCCTGGTTGTGGCGCCGCCGGGCCGATACGGAAGCGCTCGCCGCGCTACCAAAGCCCGAACGCAGCATCGGCGAGACCAGCGCCAGGCAATGCTTCGACCGGCTCGCCGGCACCTGGACCTGGTGGGGCTGGAAGGGCGGCTATTTCGACGGCGAATCGGACGCGCGCGCCTTCTACGACGAGATCAGGGTCATGCTGGCGCGCCAGATGGGGGCGCCGAATTCTCCGCAGTGGTTCAACACCGGCCTCCACTGGGCCTACGGCATCGACGGGCCGGCGCAAGGCCACTACTACGTCGATCACCGCACCGGCAAGGTGCGCGCCTCCGACAGCGCCTACGAGCACCCGCAGCCGCATGCCTGCTTTATCCAGTCGGTCGCCGACGACCTCGTCAACGAGGGCGGCATCATGGATCTGTGGGTGCGCGAGGCGCGGCTCTTTAAATACGGATCCGGCACCGGCTCCAATTTCTCGCGGCTGCGCGCCGACGGCGAAAAACTGTCGGGCGGCGGCAAGTCGTCCGGCTTGATGAGTTTCCTCAAGATCGGCGACCGCGCCGCCGGCGCGATCAAGTCGGGCGGCACGACAAGGCGCGCCGCGAAGATGGTCATCGTCGACGCCGACCACCCCGATATCGAGCAGTTCATCGAGTGGAAGGTCGTCGAGGAGCAGAAGGTCGCCGCGCTTGTCGCCGGATCGAGACTGGCGGCCAGACACCTGAATCGGATCATGGCCGCCTGCCATGCGCACGGCGCGTTCGACCCGGCGGAAAACCCGGCCCTGAAGCGCGAGATCCGCCTCGCACGGCGCGCGATGATCCCGGAAAACTACATCCAGCGGGTCATCCAGCTGGCCCGGCAGGGGCAAACGGCGATCGACTTCAAGGTCTACGACACCGATTGGGAATCGGAGGCCTACGTCACGGTCGCCGGGCAGAATGCAAACAACACGGTGCGCGTCGCCGACGATTTCCTCGAACGCGTCGAGACCGGCGGCGACTGGCAGCTGACCCGCCGCACCGACGGCGCCGTCACCCGAACCCTGCCGGCGCGTGCGCTATGGGAAAAGATCGCGCACGCCGCCTGGGCCTCGGCCGATCCCGGCGTGCAATTCGACACGACGATCAACGACTGGCACACCTGTCCCTCCAGCGGCCGCATCAACGCGTCGAACCCGTGCTCCGAGTACATGTTTCTCGACGACACGGCGTGCAATCTCGCCTCGCTGAACCTGCTGGCGTTCCTTGACGACGACGGCGCCTTCGCGGTCGAGGATTTCCGTCACGCCGTTCGCCTGTGGACGATCGTCCTCGAAATCTCGGTCATGATGGCGCAGTTCCCGTCGCGGGAGATCGCCCGGCTCAGCTACCGCTACCGCACGCTCGGCCTCGGCTACGCCAATCTCGGCGGGCTGCTGATGGCCTCGGGCGTTCCCTATGACAGCGACGCGGGACGCGCGATCGCCGCCGCGATCACCGCGCTGTTGACCGGCACGAGCTACGCGACCTCGGCCGAGATGGCCGGCGAACTCGGGCCTTTCCCCGGCTACGAGAAGAACCGCGATTCGATGCTGCGCGTCATCCGCAACCATCGCCGCGCCGCCCACGGCCATCAACCTGGGCACGCCGACGGCTACGAGGGGCTGGCTACCCGTCCGGTACCGCTCGACCACGCCTCCTGCCCCGACCGGGCCCTCGCCGACGCCGCCGGCGCCGCGTGGGACAGCGCGCTCTCGCTCGGCGAACGGCACGGCTTCCGCAACGCGCAGGTGTCGGTGATCGCGCCGACCGGCACGATCGGCCTCGTAATGGATTGCGACACGACCGGCATCGAACCCGATTTCGCGCTCGTCAAGTTCAAAAAGCTGGCCGGCGGCGGCTATTTCAAGATCATCAACCGCCTTGTGCCGCGAGCGTTGCGCGCGCTCGGCTACGGCGCCGATGAAATCGCCGACATCGAGCGCTACGCGCTCGGCCGCGGCACCTTGAAAAACGCCCCCGCGATCAACCACGACACGCTCGCCGCCAAGGGTTTTGACGCCGCCGCTCTCGCCGCGATCGAAGCCGGTCTCGGCTCGGCCTTTGACATCAAATTCGCGTTCAACAAATGGACGCTCGGCGAGGCGTTCCTCAACGAAAAACTCGGCGTCGCCGCCGACCTTCTCGCCGATCCCGGTTTCGACCTGTTGTCCACGCTCGGCTTCACGCGCGCTGAGATCGACGCCGCCAACGCGTATTGCTGCGGCGCGATGACCCTCGAAGGCGCGCCGCACCTCGAGCCCGAGCACCTCGCCGTCTTCGACTGCGCCAGCCCGTGCGGCCGCCTCGGCACGCGCTGCATCTCGACCGAAGGCCACATCCGCATGATGGCGGCGGCGCAGCCCTTTATCACCGGCGCGATCTCGAAGACGATCAACATGCCGAACGCCGCGACGATCGAGGATTGCAAGGAGGCCTACCGCCTGTCGTGGCGGCTCGGCCTCAAGGCGGTGGCGCTCTACCGCGACGGCTCGAAACTGTCGCAGCCGCTCGCCGCGACCCTGTTCGACGACGCCGATGCCGAGGACGACGCCGAGGCGACTCGTCTCTACGAAATGACCCCGGCGGCGCGCACCCCTGTTGTCGCCGAGAAGATCGTCGAACGCATCGTCGAGCGGGTCGAGCGCGTCACGGTGCGCGCCGAGCGCGAGCGTCTGCCGAACCGCCGTCGCGGCTACACGCAAAAAGCCGCGGTCGGCGGCCACAAGGTCTATCTGCGCACCGGCGAATACGACGACGGCCGCCTCGCCGAGGTCTTTATCGACATGCACAAGGAGGGTTCGGCCTTCCGGTCCCTGATGAACAATTTCGCGATCGCGATCTCGCTCGGTCTGCAATACGGCGTGCCGCTCGAGGAATATGTCGAGGCCTTCACGTTCACGCGTTTTGAGCCGTCCGGCATCGTCGAGGGCAACGACACGATCAAGATGTCGACCTCGATCATCGATTACATCTTCCGCGAACTGGCGATCTCGTATCTCGGCCGCACCGACTTGGCGCATGTCGAGCCGGCCGATCTGATGCCGGACACGGTCGGCAAGGGCGCCGCCGAGACGACCCGCACCGAACCCGGCGCGCCCGACCCGAATTTGCGCGAGCCGACCACCGCCGCCGGCGCCGAGGTGGCGGAGCTGATGCAGCGCACGAGCCAGACCGCGAGCCAGGGCTTCAGCCGCAACCGGCTGACGCTCGTGCAGGGCGGCGCCCCCGTCGAAGCACGCTCGCCGCGCGCCGACGACATGCCGCTGTTCAAGCTTGCCCCGGCGCAGGCCGGAGCCGCGCTCGCCGTCGCCGCAACCGCCGTCGAACCGGCTCCCGCCTCGCGCGCCGCGCAAGTCCACGAAGCTCGCCTGAAAGGCTACGAAGGCGACAGCTGCGGCGAATGCGGCAACTTCACCCTCGTCCGCAACGGCACCTGCCTAAAATGCGCCACCTGCGGCGCGACGAGCGGGTGCAGCTAAGTCTACAAAATCTTATGCAACATACTCTGTCTCAGATGCTCGAAAGGGCGGTCGCCAGTAACGAGGTACTTGCTGTCCTTGTGGCGGCTATCCTATCATTCATCGGGTGGGTCGCGCTTCGCATATACACAGGACGACCCAACGTAGCTTGGGCGTTTTCTCATCAGCATGCCTTCTTACTTAGCAAGGCGAACCCGCCAATCCTAGCTTATACTAAAGATATCTGGCTCCAGAATGTTGGCAGGGCTTTGGCCGAAAAAGTGGAGCTGATTTTACCGGTCGAGCCGGCCCATTTCGATGTCTGGCCACAACTGCGGTTCGAAAAGCATCTGAGCCCTGATGGAAGTGTAACGATCATATTCGACCACCTGAGTCCAAAAGAATACGTAACAGTCTCAATGTTTCAAACAAATAACGAGCTGTTAAGTGTGGCTAATGCACGGTGGCACGGCGGCGTAGGACGCCAAGTGCCAATGGGGCCACGACAGCTTTTCCCACGATGGTGGATTGCATTTCTCCAAATTTGTATTGTATTTGGATTTTTCTCATTTTTCTATTTTATCGTGAGACTGATTGGCGCAGTGTAAGGGCGATTCTATCATAAACACCTTCAATTCGGTGTCAGCAAGCGTAGCAACCATTAACTGGCGGCTGATCTAACAAGCCAGGGTGTGCCGCGGGCGACGACGGTATTGGCATAGATGAGCAGTTTTCTGGCGCAGGCGACGAGGGCGACTTTGTGCGGCTTGCCGCGCT
>JBFXDF010000175.1:0-8241 GCA_050181375.1 Alphaproteobacteria bacterium | reverse complement strand
CTGTCGCGATGGTGTCTTGGAGTTCGCCGCCGACCGCGTAGTCGTTGCCGCGGCCCACCAGCGCATAAAGCTGGTTCGAACCGGCGCCGCCGTCGAGCACCGAGCCGACGCCATCATTGTTCGCGTCGGCTGCCACAAGGTAGTCGTTGCCGGCCCCGCCATACAGTGAGTCCTGACCGTCCACGCCGCCAACGATAGTGTCGTCACCATTGCCGCCGACCATGTAATCATTGCCCGGCCCGCCGGTTAGCGTGTCGTTACCGTCCTGTCCGTTCATGGACGATGAAGGCCCGGTATCGTCGAAAATGACATCGTCGTCGCCGCCGCCGAACAACGTATCGGCACCGTCCCCGCCCCGAAGCTGGTTGCCGCCGGCATCGCCGATAAGGATGTCGTTCAAGTCGGAGCCGATCAGCCCCTCGATCGAGATGTAGGTATCGCCCGCGGCCTCGCCTGTATTGCCCGTCGGATCGGCGAGGTTTGCGATTACGCCGGCCGTCGCGTTGTCATAGTCGGCGTAGTCGAAACCGGACCCGCCATTCAGCACATCGCCACCGAGCATACCCCGAAGCCGATTGCTATTGCCGTCACCGATCAGTGTGTCATTGAAATCTGAGCCCCGTAGCGCCTCGATTGAGGTATATGTATCTCCGGCGGCTTCCCCCGTGTTGATCGTCGGGTCAGCAAGGCTCGCGGTTAAGCCCGTGGCCGCGAAGCGATAGTCGGCCCAGTCGAATCCGGTCCCCCCGTTCAGCACGTCGGCACCAAGGCCACCCCGGAGGAAGTTATTGCCGGTATCGCCGATCAGCGTGTCGTTGAAGTTGGAGCCGCGCAGGTCCTCAATGGAAATGTATGTGTCGCCCCCGGCTTCTCCGGTGTTGATCGTCGGGTCGCCGAGACTTGCGGTTACTCCGGCCGTTGCGCTGATATAGTCTGCAAAATCGGAGCCGGCGCCGCCGTTCAGCACATCGGCGCCGGGGCCGCCCCGAAGAAAATTATCATTGGCGTCGCCGATCAGCGTGTCGTTGAAGTCGGAGCCGCGCAACCCCTCGATCGACGTATATGTGTCGCCGGCGGCTTCTCCGGTATTGCTCGCTGGATTGGCGAGACTCGCGGTCACGCTGGTCGTCGCGTTGTTATAATCGGCGAAATCGAACCCACCTCCGCCGTTCAGCACATCGGCGCCGGGGCCGCCCTGGAGAAGATTGTTATTGCTGTTGCCGATCAGCGTGTCATTGAAGTCGGAGCCGCGTAGCGCCTCGATCGAGATATATGTATCGCCCGCCGCTTCGCCGGTATTGACCGTTGGATCGGCAAGACTCGCGGTTAGCCCGACACTCGAATCCGCGTAGCTGGCCGTATCGGTACCGGCGCCGCCGTTCAGCACATCAGCGCCAAGGCCGCCTCGGAGAGTATTGTTGCCGGCGTCGCCGATCAGCGTGTCGTTGAAATTGGAACCGCGTAGACGCTCGATCGAAGTATAGGTATCACCGGCGGCGATACCTGTATTGGCCGTCGGGTCGGCGAGACTTACAGTCAGCCCAATCGGCGAGTCGATGTAATCGGCATAGTCCGACCCGCCGCCGCCATTCAATACGTCGGCCCCGGCGCCGCCGCGGAGGAAATTGTCGCCGGCGTCGCCGATCAGCGTGTCGTTAAAGTTGGAGCCGATCAGCCTTTCGATCGAGGTATAGGTGTCGCCGGCGGCTTCGCCGGTGTTGATCGCAGGATTGGCGAGGCTCGCGGTTATGCCGGCAGCCGCGGTGGCATAGGACGCCCAGTCGTTACCCGCCCCGCCGTCCAGCTGGTCGGCCCCGGGTCCTCCATTTAGGACATCGTTTCCGCTGTCGCCAAAGATGATGTCATCGCCGGCGAAGCCATTGATCGTGTCATTGCCGGTCGTGACGCCGGTGATTTCGTTATATCCGGCCGGCACGATCCGGCCATCGCCCAAACGATGAATGAAGTCTTTACCGGCGGTGCCGTTGACCGTCGCCATTCCATTCCCCCCCAGGATCGCGCGGTCCGAACCGGCGGAACGACCAGCGCGCAACACATACCATCGAAAGAGCTAGCAAGTATAACCTGGAGGGGTTGGCAAGTTCCACCACGGGGATTTTGATGCGACGAATGGATAACGCAGCACCGGCACCGGGTCCGATGCGCTGCCGCTGCCCCGTCGTGTTGTGACGCCGAGCTACCGCGCCGCCGGGACGGCGCCGAACCGGTCCGGCCACCTCCGACAAGACAAGCCTGCGTCGGTCCGCGCGATCGGCTCGGTCCTGATCCTGCCGAAGCGCAGCGGCATTGAATATAGGGGAACGGCTGCGCTATCGGCGGTCGAGCTAGAGGAACAGAAAGTTATCGGCGGTGAGCTGGAACGGATCGACGTTGTAGAGGTAGAGCTGGTCCGTGGCCGACAGGGTGATGACCGTGTAGACGCCGATATCGATCATATTGGCCTGCACCTGGGCGAACGAGGTCAGTCCCGGGGTGCTGAGGATCACCGCGACGTCGCCGCCCGGACCGGGGGTGAAGTCGGCCACCGTATCGACCCCGGTGCCGAACCCCGCCAATCCGCTGACGTAAACGAAATCCTGCGAGTTGGTGACGAGATCGTCGGTATAGATGAAATCGTTGCCGCCGTTGCTGAAGATGAAGTCGGTGCCGGTGCCGGCGACGATCGTGTCGTTCCCGTCGTAACCGAAAATGTAGTCGGAACCAGCCCCGGTCGCGATGATGTCGGCGCCCTCGCCGCCGACCGCGTAGTCGTTGCCGCGGCCGACCAGCGCATAGAGCTGGTTAGAGCCGGGACCGCCATCGAGCACCGAGCCGATGCCGTCGTTATTCGAATCGGCCGCGACGAGATAGTCATTGCCGGTGCCACCGTAGAGCGAGTCCTGTCCGTCTACGCCGCCGACAAGCACGTCGTCGCCATTCCACCCGGTCAGGTAATCGTTGCCGGGGCCGCCGTAAATCTTATCATCGCCGTCCTGTCCGTTGAGGTCCGACGAGGGACCGGCGTCATCCATAATAAAATCGTTGCCGCCGCCGCTGTACAGCGTGTCGGCGCCATCGCCGCCGAGGAGCACATTGTCGTTATCGTCGCCAATCAGAATATCGTTGAACGGGGTGCCGGCCAGACCCTCGATCGAGATATATGAATCGCCCGTTGCGTCGCCATTATTGATTGCCGGATTAGCCAGGCTTGCCGTCAGCGCGGTCAGTGCATTCTGATACCCGGCATAGTCGAACCCGCCACCACCGTTCAGTACGTCGGCGCCGGTCCCGCCGCGCAGCTCATTGCTGTTATTGTCGCCAATGAGCGTGTCATTGAATATCGAGCCAAGCAATCCTTCGATCGAGGTGTAGGTATCGCCCGCCGCATCTCCGGTATTGACGGCCGGATTGGCAAGGCTCGCGGTTACCGCGGTGTCATAATCGGCATAATCAAAGCCGCCGCCGCCGTTCAGGGCGTCTGCGCCCGCCCCGCCGCGCAGCAGATTGGCGTTGGCGTCGCCGACCAGCGTGTCGTTAAAGTCGGAGCCGATCAGCCCCTCGATAGAAATATACGTATCGCCGGCGGCCTCGCCGGTGTTGCTCGCCGGATTGGCGAGGTTCGCGGTTAGCCCCGCCGTTGCGTCCTGATAGCCGGCAAGGTCAAAATTTGCGCCGCCGTCCAGTACGTCGGCGCCAGCTCCGCCGATAAGGGTATTGTTGTTAGCGTCCCCGGTCAGCGCATCGTTGAAGGCGGAGCCGCGCAGCCGCTCGATGGACGTATAGGTATCGCCGGCGGCCTCGCCGGTGTTGCTCGCCGGATTGGCGAGGTTCGCGACCACCCCGGCGGCGGCGAAGAAATAATCCGCGTAGTCGGCGCCGGGTCCGCCGTCCAGTGCGTCGGCGCCAGGCCCCCCATTCAAGACATCGTCACCGCCGTCGCCGAACAGAAAATCATTGCTGGCGAGGCCGGCGACAAAATCGTCCCCGGTCGTGACGCCGGTCACGTTATTAAAGCCGGCCGGCGGGACGCGGCCGTCGCCGGCGCGATGAATGAAGTCATTGCCGGCCGTGCCGTTGACAATCGCCATTCCCCCTCCCAGGGTTGCGCTCCCCCCAGGCCAAGCGCAGCGGCAGGTGGGCGGCGAAATCGGATATGAAGACAACCCTAATCTACCATGGATTAGGTTGGCATGGAAATAGGTGGCCAACAACCAAAGGGAAGGTGTTTTGCAATTATCCGCAAGTACCCGGAGCGTCCGCGGCTTCGCATGCTTTGGCGATCGCCAGGATGACTGAAGTAGATACGGTTGGTGTAACGGCGATCGCGCTGGTCCTGTCGGTGCTGTTTGTTGCCACCGCGCCGGCCTGGGGCGCGGACGATCGGATTGACGCGGCGCCGCTGCTTTCGGCCCCGCCCGCGGTTCAACCTCCGGGACCGCCGCGTTCCGCCGCGGCCGATGCAGCCGCCTACGAAAGCTGCATGAAGCTGGCGCGCGACAAGCCCGAGGCGGGCCGCAAGCGGGCGCAAGAGTGGCGGGAAAGCGGCGGCGGACATCCCGCGGATCATTGTTTCGCGGTCGCGCTGATCGGGCTCGGGCAATACAAGGAGGCCGGCGATCGTCTCGAGGCACTCGGCCGGGCGATGGTGCGGGCGCCCGACAGCCTGCGCGCCGAGGTTTTCGACCAGGCCGGGCAAGCGTGGATGCTTGCCGGCGACCCGGCGCACGCCTATGCCGCCGCCGGTCTCGCGCTCGAACTGCGGCCCGGCGACCCGGACCTGCTGCTCGACCGCGCCGAGGCGGCGGGCGCGGCCGGATGGTACGATAAGGCCATGACCGATCTCGACCGCGTGCTCACGGCCGATCCGACCCGCGTCGACGCGCTGATCTACCGTGCCGCGGCAAATCGCGCGCTGAACCGCCTCGATCCCGCGTTCGACGACATCAGCCAAGCGGTTACTCTCGCGCCCGACTCGGTCCCCGCCCTGCTGGAACGTGGCAATATCAGGTCGTTGCGCGGCGACCTCGAAGGGGCGCGTCTCGACTGGCAGCGCGTTTCGGTAATGTCGCCGGGCAGTACGGCCGCGAAGGCCGCCGGGAAGAATCTCGAACGCCTCGCAAACGGCGGCTGAGTGCGGCGGCAAAACCGAACCTCGTTGCTGCCGCTCGTCGCGCCGGAGTAAAGTCGCGGAGGCGGAAGCGGGCCAACCGCTTCGAGAGGATTACGCCGCCGATGAGCACCGCCGCGATCCGCCGACTGGCGGTTCCGAGCCCCGACGAACTGATCGCGCGGGCGCGTGCGCTGGTGCCCGAAATACGGGCGCTGGCCGCGGAGACCGAGCGCAACCGCAACCTCTTCCCGCATATCGTCGAGAAGATCCGCGACGCCGAATTGCTGCGCGCCTGCCGGCCCGCAATGTTTGGCGGGTTCGAATATGACGGCGAGGTCGCGCTGAGGATCGCGATGACGATCTCGGCGGGGTGCGCCTCGACCGGCTGGACCGTCAACGGCGCGGTATCGAACGGGCTGTCGCTCGCGCATTGGTCGATCGAGGCGCAGCGCGAAATCTGGGGCGATGATGGCGATCCGTTCACCTTCGCCTGTTTCGCGCCGACCGGTGCGGCCGTGCCGGTCGCGGGCGGTTATCGCCTGAGCGGGCAGTGGTCGTTTGCGTCGGGTTGCGACATCTCGGCCTGGGGCAAGCTCGGCGCGATGATCGAGCGGCCGGACGGCCAGCGGGAGAACGGGCCGCCGGAGGGCGCCTTCTTCCTACTGCCCGTCGCGGATTGCCGGATCATCGACAACTGGTTCGTCTGCGGCCTGTCCGGCACCGGCAGCAAGGACATCGCGGTCGAGGACGTTTTCGTGCCGGCGCACCGGGTGTTGAAATTCGCCGATACGAGAGCCGGCGCCGGTCCGGGCGCGCGCCATCACGACAACCCCATCTACCGCATCCCGCTATTGATGCTCGGCGCGTCGATGCTGGCCTCGACCGCCATCGGCGCCGCGCGCGGCGCGCTCGACGCGTATCTCGATATGACGAGCGGGCGCATGACGCGCGGCGCGCTGGCCGGCGGGGGTCTGCGCATGAAGGAATTCGCGACCGTGCAGTTGCGCCTCGCCGAGGCCGCAGCGTCGGTCGAAGCGGCCGAGCTGATCCTGCTGACCGACATGTGCAATGCCATGACGCGGCTGCGCGCCGGCGACGAGATCACGATCGCCGACCGCATCCGCACCCGGCGCAACCAGGCCTATGTCACAAAGCTGGCGGTGCAGGCGGTCGAGGCGTTGAACGCATCGACCGGCGGCTACGGGCTGCATCTGGACAATCCGGTGCAGCGCGCGTGGCGCGACGCCAACGCCGTCGCCCGCCACGTCAGCCTCAATTGGGACGCGGTCGGCACGATGTACGGCCAGCACGCCTTCGGCCTGGAGCCGAAGGGGCAGTACTGACCACCGGAGGGCCACATGAAATTAGAGGGCGGATGCTTGTGCGGCGCGGTCCGCTACACGGCCACGGTCGAAGCGGTGTCGGCCACCATCTGCCACTGCCGGGATTGTCAGAAGTTCACCGGCAGTGCGTTCGCCACTTTGCTTGCCGTGCCGAAGGAGGCGCTGACAATCGACGGTGCGATCAAGACATTCAGTAGTCTGGGCGGCAGCGGCAAGCCAATCCTGCGCCATTTCTGCCCCGAATGCGGTGCCTCGCTGGCCGAGGAGTCGTCAGGCCGGCCGGGGATGCTGATCCTGAACGTCGGCACCTTCGACGATCCGGCCTCGGCAAAGCCCGGCCGCGAAATTTTCCGCGACGATGCGCTGCCTTGGGTGCATATCGAGGGCGACGTGCCGCGCTTTGCCAAACGGCCGGGCTGATCGGCTCGGGAAACGGGAGGAAGAAACGATGGCGGAAATTCTCGGCCTCGGGTGCACGCACTGGCCAACCTTGTGCCTGCCGAACGAGCGGCTCACCGATGTGTTCAACCGGGTGCTCGAGGCGCCGAATGTCGATCCATCGCGCAAGGACCCGGTCAACTGGCCGTCCGAGCTGCTCGCCGAACTCGGCAACGATAACGGGCGGTCGGCGGCGCAGCGCTGCGGCGAGCGGTTTGGCAGGGATTTCCGCGCTTTGCGGAAAATCCTCGATGATTTCAACCCGGATTTCGTGCTGGTCTGGGGCGACGATCAGTACGAGAATTTCAAGGAAGACATCGTCCCGCCGTTCTGCATCCTCGGCTACGATGCCGAGTTCGATCTGCAGCCCTGGGCTGTCGCGAATGGCAGCAACGGCACGGGCAAGCCAAACCGCTGGGGCGAGAAGGGCGACTGGACGCTGCGTCTGAAGGGCCATCGCGAGGCGGCGAAACACATCGCGACCGGCCTCATCGAACGCGGCATCGATCTGGCCTATGCCTACAAGCCGCTGCACCATCCGATGGCGCACGCCTTCACCAATACGTTTCTCTATCTTGATTGGGACCGGCAGGGCTTCCCGTATCCGGTCGTGCCGTTCGCGATCAACTGCTACGGCAGCAACCTGATCCACGCCAAGGGCGGGTTCGGCCATCTCTACGGTCCGCCGCGTCCCGAAGGCGAGGCGGGCGATCCGCCGTCGCCGCAACCTTGGCGCTGCATGGAGGTCGGTGCGGCGGTTGCCGAGGTGCTGGCGCGCTCGCCGTACCGCGTGGCGCTGATCGCCTCGTCATCGTGGTCGCACTGCTTCCTGTCGCCGAAAAACGGTTATCTATGGCCGGATCACGAGGGCGACCGCCTCCTCTTCGACGCGCTGGAACACGCCAATTGGGGGACATGGCGCAAACGTTCGCTGGCCGATATGGAACATTCCGGTCAGCATGAGATGCTGAACTGGATGGCGCTCGCCGGCGCGATGGAGGCGCTCGACAGGAAACCGGTCATCCAGGACTACATGGAAACCTACATCCTGGCCTCGGACAAATGCTTCGTGTCGTTCCCGGCGTGAAGTTGCGGTTGTACCAGGGACCGCGGGCCTCCGGCCCGCATGCGGGCGGGACGCCCGCGCTCGGGAAATCGGCTTTTAGAAAAAGGGGGATACATGGAACCGATCGTCGGCAGCGGCAATTACCGCTATAGCGTGCACGAAAACTGGCAGCAGCCGCCGGAATGGCTCGACGTCAAGGCCTGCGCCGTGTCGGTTGACTCGCAGGACCGAGTATATTGTTTCAACAGAAACGACGCACACCCCGTAGTGATCTTCGATCGCAA
>JBFXDF010000174.1:0-8367 GCA_050181375.1 Alphaproteobacteria bacterium | reverse complement strand
ATCTCGATCGTCCGGCAGGCGCGCGCCCCCGACGAGGCTGCCGGCATCGCGATCCCGCGGCGCGCCGTCATCCTGATCGTGCCGTGGGTGCTGCACCGTCATAAGGAGCTCTGGCGCGACCCCGACCTGTTCATTCCCGAACGGTTTCTGCCGGGAGCCGCGCCGCCCGCCCGGTTTTCCTATCTGCCGTTCGGCGCCGGCCCGAGGGCCTGCATCGGGGCGCAGTTCGCGCTGACCGAGGCGGTGCTGGCGCTGGCCCGTCTTGTACGCGAGTTCGAGGTCGAACTGGCCGACAAGGCGCCGGTTGTGCCGGTCGCGCTGATCACGCTGCAGCCGGACCGCAGGCCGCCCTTCCGCCTGCGCCGGCGCTGAACGAAGTTCGCGATTCCCGGCCGGCTGAGCCCGTCGGCCATCCCGGCGCCGCGATCCGTTTTACTTCCCCCGGGCTTCGGTGTAGGGCAGGATCACGTCGCCGTTCTTGTATTCCTCCGGCCAGACGACGATTTCGCCCTTGCCGCCGCGGAAATCGTCGACGCTGGTGCCGGCGATGTTCTGGAACTGCACGGTCAATATCCGCGCCTTGTCCCATTCGCCCTTCTTGCCGAACTTCACGTCGCCGACGACGGTGTGAAAGGTATTGTCGCGGATGTAGTCGGCGATCTTCTGCTGATCGAGGCCCTTGGTGCCCTCGATCGCGTCGGCCAATACCTGCATTCGCGCGTAAGCCCAGGGGCCGAGATAGTAACCGAGCGGATCGACGCCCTCGCCGCTGGCCCGCGCCTGATATTTCTGGAAAAACTCCTCGACCCCTGGGAACATCATTTTCGGCGCCGGCAGCCACCAGTCGAAGGTGACGATGCCGTTCAGCATCGGCCCGAGCGAAGTTTTGATCGAGGTGCTTTGCGGCCCGGTCATGTTGCCGCCGAACACCTTCGTCTTGAGGCCCAATTCGTTGGCGCTGCGAATGATGCCGACGCTGTCGCTCGGATAGGACGAAATCAGGACCACGTCCGCGTTGGTCGCCTGCAACGCGCGGATCACCGGCGAGAAATCGGTCGTGTTCAGCGGATATGTCTTGTCATAGACGATCTGCAGACCGGCTTCCTGCGCGTTCTGCCGCGCGCCGTCGCTGCCGTTGCGCGTCGCTTCGCCGTCACCGGTCGCGATCGCGATCGTCTTCAGCCCGAGCTTGTCCTTGTTCGCCTTGATGAGGTCGAAAAACCCCTTGGTGATCGCGCGGCGCGGGTCGGGGCCGACCGGCAGCATCGAGAAGTAATTCGGATAGTTGAACTCCTCGTTGATGTCGAGCGCGAACAGGCTGACAAAGGTTTTCTTGTGCCCGATGATGACCGGCATCGCCGGGGCCGAGATGTTCGTGCCATAGCCCGATACGACGAAATCGACCTTGTCGACATCGAGCAGCTTTGTGTAGATGCCCGGCACCTGCGACGGGTTGGTCTGATCGTCGTAATAGATCAGCTTAACGGGGCGCCCGAGCAGCCCGCCCTTGGCGTTGACGTCCTCGGCCCAGATCTGCGTCGCCAACAGGCCGCTCTTGCCGTTGACCGCGAGCGACCCGGTCAGCGCCATCGAAAACCCGATCGTGATCGGCTCGCCGCTCGGCGCCTTGCCCGTGTCCTGGGCAACGGCCGAGGCGGCAAACAGCAGCCCCGCCGCGAGCGCGCCGGCCACGCCGCCAAACCGGCGCCGTGTCAATCCCATAACCATGATGTCCTCGATATGCGTTATCCCCGCTTCCGCGACCCCACGGAAGGCGCGGAGAATACCAGCCGCCGCCGGCCGCGCCACTCTCAATCGAAAAGCGCGCGTCGCTGTCAGCCAGCACGGCGGAGCATCGGCCCGAGATCGCGCCCGCCGAACAGGTGCAGGTGGAAGTGCGGCACCTCCTGATGCGCCGCCGCGCCGTGATTGGCGAGGATGCGATAGCCGCCGGCGACAACCCCCTCCTGCTTCGCGATGCGCCCGATCGCCCGCGTGAACGCCGCCAGCTCGGCTTCCGAGGCGTTCGCGGAGAAATCGTCGATCGAGACGTATTCACCTTTCGGAATGACGACGATATGCGTCGGCGCCTGCGGGTTGATGTCGCGAAAGGCGAGCACGTGCTCGTCCTCGTACACTTTCGTGCAGGGCAGTTCGCCGCGCAGGATGCGGGCAAAGACATTGTCGCGGTCGTACGCCACGCCTCTCTCCCTCGTCTCGCCGCCCCGCGCTCCGGCGGGCGGCGCGCAGAGGCTACAGCGACGAATACACCCTGGAAACAGTGAAGCCGCCGTAATCACCCCTGGTCTCGTTGATGTCGTGGTCGAACGACAAGAGCGTCGTTCGCCGGCCCTGCTTGATGTTCCAGTCGCCGTACTCGCTTGATCCGTACCAGGCGCTCGACGCCGACAGCCACGTATAATCGGCCAGCTGCATGCGCTTCAGATAGAGGCAGGTGGCGCCCGACCCGTAGACCCCGACCTTGTATGGCGGCGTGCCGCCGCCGGCCGCCGCCAGACCGGCGCGCACGCCGCGAAAGTATTGCTGGATGGCACCGGCGAGGTCGCGGCCCGACGCGTTGTAGTCGACCGCGAAATAGATCGCGCTGCCGTTGGGTTGGCCGACCGTGCGGGCCTGCTGATACGCGGCGATCGCGTCCGCGAAGCCGCGTTCGTAAGAGAAGTGCTCCGGCCGATTGGATTGATATTGCCAGATGGCGACCAGCTTCATCCCGTTCGACGAGACGATCCGGGCTTCATCGGCCGATAGCGGCGGCAAGCGCGACAACGGGCTGCGATAGTACCGGGCGACAAAATGCAGCCCGCTGCCCTTCAGCTCCTGCACCACGTCGCGGCTGTCCAACGCCATGTCGATGCCGCGCGCCGGGCCTCCGGGAGACGACACCGCCAACGGCCGCGGCGGCGGCGCGCTGCTGCAAGCGGCCAGAAAAACCAGCGGCAGCACGAACCCGAGCCTTTTCATCCCCCGCTTCCCCAATGTTCGCGTCCCGCGGCGCGCCGTCCCGCGCCGTCTCGGATGGCCCCGAAGAGCCAGGCCGACGCGGCGATCGGCGCCGAGCCGGCCTTCCCGGTTGAAATGACCGGAAGCCCGGCAATTTGCACGTCAACCGCGTTCTTTCCCCTACGACGTTTGGTCGCGGGGCGATGGGGCACCGATCGGCACGCCGCGCCGGCCGCACTGGCTCAGCCGAGCCGAGGGGCCTCGCCTTCCAACGGCGGGGGTTCGTCGCCTCCGAGCAGTGCCAGCAGATCGCCGGGCGGCGACAGCGCAATGCGAATCGGCGCGAATGACCGGCGATGATGCGGGGTCACGCCCAGCCGGCGAATGGCGTCGCAATGCTCCGTTGTCGCGTACCCGACATTGGTCTCCCAGCCATAGCCTGGGTGCCGCGATGCCAGCGCGCGCATGATCCTGTCGCGCGTCACTTTCGCGACGACCGAGGCCGCCGCGATCGACAGGCTCAGCGAATCGCCCTTCACGATGGTGCGCACCGCGCAGCGCAGGTTGGGTGCGATGTTGCCGTCGACCAGCGCCAAATCCGGCACGACACCCGTCCGCGCCGCGAGCGCCATCGCAGCCCGCGACATCGCGAGCAGGTTGGCGCGCAGGATGTTGATGCGGTCGATCTCGGCGACGCTCGCGGCGCCGATGCCGATCCCGACGATCCCGGCGCGAACCGCGGCGCGCAGACCGTCATAACAGCGCTCGCGCAGCTCTCGCGGCAGCGCCTTCGAGTCGTCGAGCACGTGGCGCAATTCGCCGCGAAACCGCCGCCGGTCGATGGCGACCGCGGCCGCGACGACTGGACCGGCCAGCGGCCCCCGCCCGGCCTCGTCGATGCCGCAGACGATCCCGTCGCAGCGCCGCTCGATCGCGAAATCCGGCATCCGCACCCCCTCCGCGGTTGTGCCACCGCGGCGGCGGCGCCCGCAAGCGGCGCGCACCGCGTACTGCCGTCATGATGCGGGTCGAGGCGCGCTCCTGTCCGAACATTCTCCGCCATGGCGAATCCATAATGACGCGAGACAGTGAACAAATAGCTGTCAGGAGCGGCCGTTCCGGCGTTTCGGCCAGCGCGACACCGACGCATCCGCCGCAGGGCGACGCGAAATTCGCCACATTGCGGGAGTACAAGTCCACGGATGCGGGAGCCGGAGCGATAGGGGGAGTTTGCTGTTCTTTTTGCTGCAAAATGCGCCGGCTAACGCCGCGAAACCCGCGCGGCGCAAGGAATTCGGGCGCCGGTTTGCTGCAGATTTCCTGCAGATGCAGCAAACCTTCGCCGGAACAGGGAAAATCCGGCCGGTGGCGTCCCGGCGTCGCAACCGATGCAGCGGCCGTGCGTTGCCGCCCGTGACGAAAGACCAAAGCGCGAACAACCGTTGACGGGAGGAATTGGTTGTTCTATTCTATTTTAACTTGAACTTTGTACGATTTCGGGAGAAATGCGCCATGCGGGCGATGGCTTTCGCCGGTTGCGCCCTCGTCGTCATCGCGCTGGCTGTTCCGGTTTACGCCGCGCCAGCCGAGCCGGCCAGCGAATCGAAGGCAGGCGGGGCGCCGAGCGGGACTGCTCCAATCACGTTCGAGCAGTATCGGGCATGGCGTCTGGCGGCGATGGAGCGGCGCCGCAGCGAAATCGACATGCAGCTTGCCGCCGCCGACTTGTCGCCAGTGCGGAAGGCCCGGCTCGAGGAAACCCGCGCCTATTACAAGTGGCTGGCCGATATGCCGGAGGCCGAACGCGACAAGCGTTTCCGCGAGCGGTTCGAGCAGATCGACGCCAATCACGACGGCGTCCTCGACGCCGCCGAACGCACCGCGTGGCGCGAGCGGCAGCGGGCCTTTTACGGCGGCGCGGGCAAGGGCGGGACGCGCCAGCCGGCGAGCGCAGCGCCGCCGGATGCGAAAAAGGACGCGGCTCCGCCTCCTGCCGCCTCCGCCGGATCCAAATAGGCTCGCCTTCCGGCCTACGCCGCCTCGCTTTCTTGCTCCGGCGGAAACAGCGAGGCCGGGCCGAAGCCCGTGCTATCCTGCGCGCATTCGCTCGGGGCAGAACGGGGTTGCCGAAAATGGGCAGGTTTAGCGACTGGACGCCAGGCGGCGTGATACCGGCGGTGCTGCTGCCGTTCCGCGCCGATTTCTCGATCGACGAGCGGGCCTATCGCGCCCATCTGCGCGAGGTTGCCGCGGTGCGCGGGATTGGCGCGGTCACGGTCAACGGCCATTCCTCCGAGGTCCACGCCTGTACCGCCGACGAGCAGCGCGAGGTGCTGCGCATCACGATGACGGAAATCGGTGACCGGTTGCCGGTCGTCGCCGGGGTTTACGCCGACGGCAGTCTCGAAGCCGCCCGCCTCGCCCGCGCGGCCGAGGCCGAAGGCGCCTCGGCGCTGCTGGTGTTCCCGCCGCAAAGCATGAGTATGGGCGGGCAGTTGCGGCCGGACATGGCGCTGGTGCATTTCGCGACGATCGCGGCCGCCACCGACCTGCCGCTGATCTGCTTCAACTACACGCTGGCGGGCGGCCTCGGCTACCCGCACGAGACCCTGCTGCGCCTCGCCGATTCGGTGCCGACGATCCGTGCGATCAAGGACTGGTCCGGCGATCCGGCGCTGCACGAGCGCAACATCCGGGCGCTGCAATCGTTGCCGCGGCCGGTAACGGTGCTGACGACGCACAGCGCCTGGCTGATGAGTTCGCTGGTCCTCGGCTGCAACGGTCTTCTGTCGGGCGCCGGCAGCGTGATCGCGGAATGGCAGGTGGCGCTGTTCGAGGCGGTGCGCGCCGACGACCTCGCCCGCGCCCGCGCGATCAACGACCGCATCTACCCGCTGGCCCAGGCATTCTACGCGCCGCCGTTTCTCGACATGCACAACCGGATGAAGGAGGTGCTGGCGATGCTTGGACGCATGCCGCCGGCGGTCGTGCGCCCGCCTCTCGTCAAATTGCCGCCGCACGAGATCCAGCGCCTGAGGCAAGCGATCACGGAATCCGGGATCGATCGCGACCCCGGCGCCGCCGCTGCGCCGCTCGCCGCCGAATGAACCCGGCAGGCACGGGGCGCAAGCCGCTCGACAGCGGTCTCGCCGGTCTCGTCGCCGCCGAGACGGTGCTGAGCCACAGCGACGGGGCGCGCGGCATCCTTTGGGTGCGCGGCTACACCTTGCCCGATCTCGTCGCGCGCTTCGGCTATGACGGCGCGGTCGGGCTGCTGTGGGAGGGATTTGCCGGCGACGGGCTCGACCGCGACACGATGCGTACCCGCCTTGCCGCCGGGCGCGAGCAGGCTTTCGACCGGGTCGGCGAGTGGCTGACGCGGGCGCGCGGGCGGCCATTCATCGAAGGCGTCCGGATCGCTCTGGCGAGCCTGCCGGAGGACAGCGACCCGGCGGAGATTCTTGCGACGCTGCCGGTCGCGATCGCGGCATTGCTGCGCGACCACCGCGGCGCGACGCCGCTGCCGCCCGACGCGGGACGCGGCACCGCCGACGATCTGCTGCGCATGGCGCATGGCCATCCGGTCGCGCCGGTCATGGCCGAGGCGCTCGACACGTATTTTGCCAGCGTCATCGACAACGGCCTCAACACCTCGGCCTTCACCGCGCGGGTGGTCGCGTCGAGCGGCGCCTCGCTCGTCTCCGCCGCGCTCGGCGCCTATTGCGCCTTTACCGGCCCGCTGCACGGCGGCGCGCCCGGCCCGACCCTCGACATGCTCGACGAGGCCGAGGCCAGCGGCGACGCGAGTGGATGGGCCGAGCGCAAGCTCGCGGCAGGCGAACGGCTGATGGGGTTTGGCCATCGCGTCTTTCGCCTCGGCGATCCGCGCGCCGCGCTGCTGCGCACCGCGCTCGAAAAGATGGGCGAGACGCTCGGCCCCGGCATCGGCCGGCTCGCTTTCGCCGCCGAGGTCGAACGCGCGGTCGGCGCCGCCTTCGCGAAACTGAAGCCGGGCCGGCCGCCATTGCAGCCGAACATCGAGATCAACGCCGCCCTGCTGCTCGACGCGGTCGGTTTCCCGCGCGACGCGTTCACGCCGGTTTTCGCGATCGGGCGCGGCGCCGGGTGGCTGGCGCACGCGATGGAGCAGCGCCAGGCCCGTCGGCTGATCCGCCCCTCCTCGGCCTATATCGGCCCGGTCCCGGAAATGGCTCCGGCCGAGGCTTGACGTCGCGTCCTCAGTACCCCCGCTCCCAGTCGATAACGTTGCGCAACGGGCGGCCCTCGAGATAGGCGCGCAGATTGTCGCAGAACAGATCGATCGCGCGATGCAGCTCGTAGTCGCTGGCGCCCGAGACATGCGGGGTGATCAGCACCCGTGCGTCGCGCCACAGCCGCGTTGGCGGCGGGCGCTCGAATTCGCCTTCATAGACATCGAGCACCACCCCGCGCAGCCGCCCGGCCTCCAGCGCCTCGATCAGCGCCGCGTCGTCGACGATCTCGCCGCGCGCGACATTGACCAGCACCGCGCCCGGCTTCATCAGGGCAAAACGCTCGCGGTCGAACAGATGCGTCGTCTCCGGCGTCCACTGGCAGCAGATCACGACAAAGTCGCTGTCCGGCAGCAATTCGTCGAGATCGCCGGCGCCGCCGAGCCGGGCGAACCCTTGCGGCAATGCCTCGTCCGGCGCGGGCGGGCTACGCTTGGTCCCGATGACGCGCATGCCGAGCGCGGCGCACAGCCGCCCGACCTCGACCCCGATACCGCCGGCCCCGACGATGCAGGCGGTTTTCCCCTGCAACAACAGGGGGCGATAGGCGCGAGGGTCGAAGACGCCGGCCTCGCGATCGATGATGGCGCGATCGAGGCTCTTCGCGAAATGAAGGATGCCGGCGACCGCGTATTCGGCCATCGCCAGCGTGTTGCCGGCGCCGCGCGAGGTCGTCACGGTCACTTCGCTGTCCCACAGATCGCCGAGCAGCAGATTGCTCGCGCCGGCCGGGCGCTGGTGAAACCATTTCAGGCGCGGCGAGCGGGCGCGCAGATCGAGCGGAAACGGCCAGCCGCCGAGGATCACCTCGGCCTCGACCAAGAGCCGGTCGCGCTGCTCGCGCGTCCCCTGCCCGACGCTGCTGCGCGGCACATAGCGGGCGACCGCGAATTCCGGCCACGTCTCGCGGTACTCGCCGTCGAACCAGCCGCCGGCGTCGGTGAACCGGATCGCCGGATCGACCGCCTCGATCCGCTCCCGATCCGCCGCGCTTGTCCGCACGACGCCCAAAACCCTTACCTCCGGCATTCCTGTCCTCCGATCGCCGCGCCGCAGGATAACACGCCGGGACTGCGCCGCCTCGCATCAGCCTTTCCGGAGATTCCGATGTACCCCAACGATATCGATCCGCAAT
>JBFXDF010000173.1:0-8418 GCA_050181375.1 Alphaproteobacteria bacterium | reverse complement strand
GGGAACCGTGCCGGGGAGCTGAGACGCGGCTCCATCCGGACGGCGGCGGGCGCGGCAACGCAGCGCGGCTGCGCCGTCGGCCATCGCGGTAAACTGGCGTCGGCATTTGTAACCGACATTGATATCCGGAATGAAAACCCTGGCAGGCGCGGCTTTGCCGCTTCCGGTTACGGCGGCCGACAGGGCGCATCCGCGCGTACGCGACGAGCGGGCGATCGCATATTGGCTGCTGCTGTGCTGCGCGATGATCTTCGCGATGATCGTGATCGGCGGCGTCACACGGCTGACCCTGTCCGGGCTGTCGATCACCGAATGGCAGCCCGTGACCGGCATCGTGCCGCCGCTGTCGCACGCCGCCTGGATCGCCGAGTTCGAGAAATACCAGCAGATCCCGCAATACAAGCTGCTCAATGCCGGGATGACGCTCGGCGAGTTCAAATCGATCTTCCTGTGGGAATACGTGCATCGCCTGTGGGGGCGGCTGATCGGCTTTGTCTACGCGGTTCCTCTCGTCTATTTCCTGGTACGGCGGCAGGTGCCGCGCCGGCTGGTATTACCGCTCTCCGGTGTTTTTCTGCTCGGTTTCGCGCAGGGGGCGCTCGGCTGGTACATGGTCAAAAGCGGCCTTATCGACCGCGTCTCGGTCAGCCAGTACCGCCTCGTCGCGCATCTCGCGCTGGCGCTGGCGATCTATGCTCTGACCCTGTGGATCGCGCTCGGCTTGCTGAATCCCTCTCCCGCATGGCGGGTGTGGGTGGCGGGCCCCGCCGGGGTGGGGCGGGGGGCGGCCCGCGGCAACGAGTCCGGCGTCAGCCCCCTCACCCCGACCCTCTCCCCCGATGGGGGAGAGGGGGTTTCGGCGGGATGGAGGCGGGCGGGAGAGGCGATCATCGCGCTGGTCGCGCTGACGATCGTCGCGGGCGGGTTTGTCGCCGGGCTGCATGCCGGGCTGACCTACAACACGTTCCCGCTGATGGACGGCAGCTTCGTGCCGGCCGGCTACGCGCAATTGAAGCCGTTTGTGCTGAACTGGTTCGAGAATATCGCCGCCGTGCAGTTTAACCATCGCATCCTGGCGATGACAACGGCGGCTTTCGTCGTGCTGCTGTGGCTGGCGGGAACGCGCGCCGCGCTGCCGCGTCCCGCCCGTCTCGCGCTGCACGCGCTCTTCGCCGCGGCCTTGCTGCAATTCGCGCTAGGGGTGTCGACGCTGCTGCTCGTCGTGCCGGTGCCGCTCGGCGCCGCGCACCAGGCCGGGGCGGTGCTGCTGCTGACCGCCGCGATCGTGTTCCGGCACGCGCTGCGCCGTCGTGAATTGGACCTCGCGCCGGCGCCGTCCATATAATCCCAGCAAGCATAGTCGCGACAAGCGATCGAACACGGCCGCGCCGCGGCGCCGGAGGTCATCATGGCTGGCGACAACAACGCAACCGAGCGCTGGACCGAACTCGCCGCGAAGGAACTGCGCGGCAAGCCGCTCACCGCGCTCGACTGGCTCACTCCCGAGGGCATCGCCGTAAAACCGCTCTACACGGCCGCGGACCTCGAGGAAATCGAGCGGGTCGGCTTTCCCTGGCGCGACGCGGTCCCCGGCGTGCCGCCCTATCTGCGCGGTCCGCGCGCGACGATGTACGCCAACCGCCCGTGGACGATCCGGCAGTATTCCGGCTTCTCGACCGCCGAGGAATCGAACCGCTTCTACCGCGACAACCTCAAGGCCGGGCAGATGGGGCTGTCGATCGCGTTCGATCTCGCGACCCATCGCGGCTACGACAGCGACCATCCGCGCGTCGTCGGCGATGTCGGCAAGGCCGGGGTCGCGATCGACTCGGTCGAGGACATGAAAATCCTGTTCGACGGCATCCCGTTGGACCGGATGAGCGTGTCGATGACGATGAACGGCGCCGTCCTGCCGGTATTGGCCGGTTTCATCGTCGCCGCCGAGGAGCAGGGCGTGCCGCAGGAGAAACTGCAGGGCACGATCCAGAACGACATCCTAAAGGAGTTCATGGTCCGCAACACGTATATTTATCCGCCGGGACCGTCGATGCGCATCGTCGCCGACATCATCGAATACACCGCGCGGCACATGCCTCGCTTCAACTCGATTTCGATCTCCGGCTATCACATGGAGGAGGCCGGCGCGACATCGGTGCAGGAACTCGCGTTTACGCTGGCCGACGGGCTCGAATATGTCCGCGCCGCTCTGTCGCGCGGCCTCCCTATCGACGAATTCGCGCCGCGCCTGTCGTTCTTTTTCGGCATCGGCATGAATTTCTTTATGGAGATCGCCAAGCTGCGCGCCGCGCGGTTCTTATGGGCGCGCCTGATGCGGCAATTCGACCCGAAGGACAAAGCGAGCCTCGCGCTGCGCACGCATTGCCAGACCTCCGGCGTTTCCCTCACCGAGCAGGACCCGCACAACAACATCATCCGCACCACGATCGAGGCGCTGGCGGCGGTGCTCGGCGGCGCGCAGTCGCTGCACACCAATTCGTTCGACGAGGCGCTGGCGCTGCCGACCCCGTTTTCGGCCAAGATCGCGCGCAACACGCAGCTGATCCTCGCCGAGGAGACCGGCATCCCGCATGTCGTCGATCCGCTGGGCGGCAGCTATTACGTCGAGAGCCTGACGCATTCGATCGCGCAGGCGGCGCAGGCGCTGATCGACGAGGTCGAGGCGCTCGGCGGCATGACCAAGGCGGTCGAAAGCGGCATGCCGAAACTGCGCATCGAGGAATCGGCGGCGCGGCGGCAGGCGGCGATCGACCGCGCCGAGGAGGTCATCGTCGGCGTCAACAAATACCAGACGGGCGACGCGGCGCCTGTCGATATTCTCGATGTCGACAACGCCGCGGTGCGCAGCGCGCAGATCGCCCGGCTCGACCTGATACGGCAGACCCGCAATGCCGGCCATGTCGAGGCGGCGCTCGGCGCCCTGACCGACGCGGCGCGCAGCGGCGACGGCAACCTGCTGGCGCTGTCGATCGAGGCGACGCGGGCGCGCGCCACGGTCGGGGAAATTTCCGACGCGCTCGAAGCCGTCTACGGCAGGCACCGGGCCGCGACGCAATCGGTGATCGGCATCTATGGCGGCCAGTACCAGGGCGACGAGGGCTTCCGCCGGATCCAGCGCGAGATCGAGAATTTCGCGCGCGACGAAGGCCGCCGTCCGCGTATGCTGGTCGTCAAGCTCGGGCAGGATGGGCACGACCGCGGTGCCAAGGTCATCGCCACCGCCTTCGCCGATATCGGGTTCGATGTCGATATCGGCCCGCTGTTTCAGACCCCGGAGGAAGCCGCCCGCCAGGCGGTCGAAAACGACGTGCACGTCGTCGGCGTCTCCAGCCAGGCCGCCGGCCACAAAACGCTGGTCCCGGCGCTGATCGAGGCGCTGCGCCGGGAAGGCGCCGACGACATCCTCGTCGTGTGCGGCGGCGTCATCCCGCCCCAGGACTACGATTTCCTGAAGCGCGCCGGCGTCAGCGCGATCTTCGGCCCCGGCACCAACATCCCGGCAGCGGCGGCGGAGATATTGGGATTGATCCGGAAGCACCGACTGGCAGCTTGAAGCTCGACTGTGACCGTATCTCCGGGAAGCGCTGATCGGGGCAGCCGTGCCCGCGAGATTGTTGCCGCGCTGAGCGAACGGCCGTATCTTGCGGCAAAGATAACTCCTTGATTCGCCGGCAGTGAGCAAACTTGCCGAAAGTCCTGAGTTTTGCACATGTCTAGGGTGGAGAGCCGAAGTGGCTGGTTGCCGAACGCCGATATTCAGCTTCGGCCCAAACCTAGACCAATCGCTTATCTGGAAGTGGCTCTCCGTCGGGCCTAAATTCGGTATGTAAGCCACATCGAGCCATTTGGGCGATAAAACCGCCACGCGTGCATCGATCGCTAGCGCATATCGCGCTTCGGCGCGCGGGCCACGGAAGGATGATTATGGCGAGCCAAGAGGTTCTGAGTCGGCAATTGCGGACCGACGCGGTCGACTTTTCCTTCGGCGAGATCGTCAATCTTCACAACTCAAAAGAGATTGTGATCGCACCGGAATACCAACGCCTCTTCCGTTGGACAAATGAGCAAAAATCGCGACTGATTGAGTCAATTCTAGTTGAGTTACCAATCCCGCCGATCTTCCTGATCGAAGGTGAAGAGGGCATTCTTGAGCTGATCGACGGATTGCAGAGGGTGAGCTCTGTCATTCAATTTATAAGCGCGGCGGACATTGGCAAAGAACCTTTTACGCTCACTGGTTGCGATCTGATTCAGCAATTAAATGGCAAGAGTTTCGAAGAATTGTCGTTGAGAGACCGCCTTCGGATTAAACGGACCGCCATTCGGGCCGTCGTGATCCGAAAGCAAGGCGACGAGCTCATTAAATATGAATTATTTAAGCGCCTAAATACAGGCGGCTCTCTACTGACGGCACAGGAAATTAGAAACTGTTCATCGCGGATGATCGCGGGGGGCGAGAAGTTCTACGCAACCCTGACCGAGCTCGCCAAGTACCCAGCGTTTACCACGGCAATCGCACGTTTACCGGAAACAATGGCGGCACAAAAGGGCGATGAAGAACTTGTCCTTCGCTTCTTTGCCGTGAAAAATTACCTCTACGGCTACAAAGGAAACGTTGAGGAATGGCTAGATTCCTATATGGAACAAGTATTGTTTGGACACCTCCAGTTTGATACTGAGGTCGAAACAGCAATTTTCAAACAGGTATTTGATTTTATTGCCCGGAATTTCGGCGCCGACGCTTTCGCTCGCAATAGGAACGGTGAAGGGACGGGCCGCCTCGCTCCAGCTTACTTTGAAGCGGCAGTCGGTGGTATTTTGCGCACCCTCTCTGAAGTGGAAAAGTACGACACGACGGAGCTGCGGAAGCGCCTCTATGGTGTCTACGTCTCGGATGGCTTTCGCGAGGTCACGGGACCGGGTGCAAACACCATTCCCAAGCTTAATGGCCGAATCGAGCTCGTCGCTCAAGCCTTCCACTAATGGGCCTCACAGTCGAAATGCTTGGACGCCATATCGAGGCTGATCTCGATTGGCGTCACGAGGAACTGGCGGTCTTTCGCGAAATTCTGACGCTCGACACTGTGACGGAGGTGAGGCGCGCCGCCTTATTCCGGGGCGCTTGGGCATTGCTTTACGCGCATTATGAAGGATTTTGTAAATATGCTCTCCAATTGCTCGCCGACTTTCTGAGAGAGCTTCCCGATTGCATCGCACTGACCCACCCGACTTTTCTATTCATGCATGACAAGAGCATGAAGGCTGCTCGATCATTACCCATAGCGGACGCTTACGATTTTTTCCGAAACACAATTGTCGTTCCTTCGTGCAACGAGGGTCTTTATTTTGTCAGGTTCCTCGATGACCGCGTAGCTACCAAGGTCAAGGGAGGCCAGCAACTCGACCAAACGTGCGAAAGGGGCGGCCCGTTCATCAGGTCGCCTCTATGGGTAAAATTCCGATAAATGTCATTATGGAAAGAGATTCGAAGCTCGCAGGATGGGCTGAGCAACGCGAAGCCCATGCCACTCCCTCCGGGTCGTGAGCACTATTCCGAGCGGGAACAGAGCGGCGCGCGGCGAACCCCTCGTGCGTCAGGCGTCTGCCCTACGACGGCGCAAAATCCGCCATATTGTGGCGTACGAAAGAAGCGGTGCCATGGGTCGGAGGGATGGCGGTCGGGGCGTTTCCCTGTTCTTTGCTGCAGAATTTGCTGCCCTCCGCCGTGAAGCTCGCGCGGCGCAAGGGGTCTGGTGGAATTTTGCTGCAGATTCGCTGCAAGAACAGCAAGCCATATTCGGAAAACAGGGAAAAAGCGCCCCGTCGCTCCGAGCAAATCACATCTAGGCAGCACCGTTTTGGCAGTTCGACAGCAGAAATCAGTCCAGGCCGCACTGTCGCCGATGCTGGTGGCGCTGGCGGCGATGTTCGGACAGCAGACCTTTGCCTCGGTGGGAAAAACGCTGCCGGCGATCGTGGCGCCGCTGGTGCTCGCCGAATTGGGCGCCGACGCCGCCTGGGTCGGCGTCTATTTCGGCCTCGCGGCGGCGGCCTCGCTGGTGGCGCAGATGGGGTGCGGCAGCTTTATCGTCCGCTATGGCGCCTTGCGCATGAGCCAGGTGGCGCTGGTGCTGGTCGGCGGCGGCATGGCGGCGGCGGCCCAGGGCGGCCTGTTGGGGTTTGCCGCCTCGGCGGTAATCGGCGGCGGCGGCGCCGCGGTCTCGACGCCGACCAGCTCGCAGCTGCTCGGCCGGGTGTCGCCGCCGCGCCTCGCGCCGCTGGTGTTTTCGATCAAGCAAACCGCCGTGCCGGCGGGCCTGCTCGTCGCCGGGTTTCTCGGGCCGGTCATGGCGGCAGCCTGGGGCTGGCGCGGCGCGGTGCTGGCGACCGGGGCGGCCTGCGTCGCCGGCGCGGCGCTGCTGCAGCCGCTGCGCACCCGGTTCGACGACGACCGGATGCCGTCGCGCCGGTTCCGGCTCTCCGATTTTCCGGCGACGATCGCCGCGGTCCTGACGACATCAGACCTGCGGCATCTGTCCCTTGCCTGTTTCGCGTTCAACGGCATCCAGTCGGTGTTTACGGCCTATTTCGTGACCTACCTCGTCGCGCTCGGCTACGATTTGGCGGCGGCGGGGTCGCTGTTCTCGATCGTCGTCGCGCTCGCCGTGCCGTGCCGCGTGCTGTGGGGCTGGCTCGGCAGTTTTCATGTCGCGCCGCGGTTTGTCATGGCCGGGCTGGCGCTGGGAATGGCGGCGAGCGTCGCGGCGACCGGCGCCTTCGGCCCGGCATGGCCGGTCCTTGCGGTCGGCGTGGTCGGCGCGATCGTCAGCGCCACCGCGGTCTCCTGGCACGGCATTCTGTTGTCCGAAACGGCGCGGCTCGCGCCCTCGGGCCGGGTCGGCGCGGTGACCGGCGGGGTCCTGTCGTTCGGGCAGATCGGCGCCCTCGCCGGCCCGTTCGTGTTCTCGCTGCTGCTCTACGCGACCGGCGGCTACGGCGCGGGCTGGGCGGTGTGCGCGATCCCGGCGCTGTGGGTCGGCGTCACGCTGTTGCGGCCGCGGCCGGCGCAAGCCTCCTACCAGGCCGTCCAGCCGCCATCGACCAGCAGCGACGATCCGGTGACGAGACCGGCCGCCGGCGAGGCGAGAAACACGACGGCATAGGCGACTTCGGCGACCGTGCCGACGCGGCCGAGCGGCACGCGCCTCAAGACCCATTCGCGGAACTCGGGGTTCGCGAAAAACGGCGCGGTCAATGGCGTCTCGATAAAGGTCGGCGCGATCGAGACGACCCGCACGCCGCGCGGCGCCAGTTCGACCGCCATCGCCTTGGTCAGCCCCTCGATCGCGTGCTTTGTCATGACATAGACGGTGCGGTCGCGCTCGGAGCCGACATGGCCCATCTGCGAGGACATGTTGATGACGACGCCGCGGCCGCCGCGCACCATGTGCCGCGCCGCCGCCTGCGCAACGACAAACGGCGCCTTGACATTGAGCGCGACCAGATGGTCGAGCGTCGCCTCGTCCACGTCGAGAAAGGGTTGCGGCCGGTTGAGGCCGGCGTTGTTGACCAGGATGTCGAGGCGCGGTAGCGCGGCGATCGCGTCGCGCGCCGCCCTGCTGTCGGTCACATCGAACGGCAGCGGGCGGGCGCGGCCGCCGCCTCTGGCGATTTCCGCCGCGACCTCTTCCAGTTCGCGCGGCGTGCGGCTGTTCAGCAGCAATTCGGCGCCGGCCTCGGCCAGCGCCACCGCGACGGCACGCCCGATGCCGCGCCCGGCGCCGGTCACCAGCGCGAGCGCGCCGTCGAGCCGGAACGGGTCTTGCCCCGTTCGCGCCGCGTCCCCGGTCATGTTCCGCCTTTCACGCAACGATCCGGGCGCGGCACTCGCCAAAGCCGATCGGCGCGTAGCCGTCGCGCCGGCAATGGGCGCGGAAGATCACCTCGTCGCCATCTTCGAGAAAGGTGCGGGTCTCGCCGTTGTGCAGCGTGATCGTCCGCGTCCCGGCCTGGCTCAATTCGCTGAGGCTGCCATAGCCTTCCTCGGTCGGGCCGGAGATCGTGCCGCTGCCGAAAATATCGCCGGGCAGCAGGTTGCAGCCGTTGCAGGTGTGATGCGCGACGAGCTGCGCCACGGTCCAGTAGAGGTCGGTCGTGTTGCTGCGCGACATAAGGTGCGGCTGCTGGCCGTTCTCGCGCATCCGCTGGGTCAGGATCAACGCCTCCAGCGCGATATCGTATTGGCCGCGGCGCTGGTCCTCGTCGTCCCCCAGTTAGGGCAGCGGGCGCGGGTCGCCTTCCGGCCGCGGCGGCTGCGCGACGCGGAACGGCTCCAGCGCCTCGGCGGTGACGATCCACGGCGACGCGGTGCTGCCGAAATTTTTTCCCAGAAACGGCCCG